>CAYZFH010000023.1:0-21902 GCA_964477375.1 uncultured Rhizobiaceae bacterium
GACTGCTCCTGGATTTCCGCCCACGCGGGCGCGGGCACGCCGGCGGCGATCAACGCCACGGCGGTGACCATGGCGATCGCGGCCTTGGAGGCACGACCCGTGATTTGGGCAATGAAGCCGAACATCTTCGAGACCCCGACTCCGATGGATGGCAAGCCTAACGTTGGCGCAAAAATATGTCGATTCCAGGGCATTATCGGAAACCCTCCATGACCGCCTTTGGTTCCAGCCGCTTGCCCGACCGGACCTGCGCCACCTGGCCAGCAAACACGTCCACGGCGGACGCCTGGGTGGTCTGCTGCCGGGCCTCCAGCTCCCGCTTCAGGATTTCCGCCTGTCCCGTCACGACCGGCTCCGGATACTCGCTCGCCATGCGGACCGCGTTGTCGATATAGACCTGGACGTTGGCCGCAAACGCCTGCTCGTCCTTGTTCAACTGCTGCTGAATCTGCTCCTTCAACTGCGGGCTCAAGGATTGCAGCTTCAACTGCTCGCGGCGAACTTCGATCTTCGCCTTGTAATCGCTTTGCAGCATCACGCGTAGGAATGACGCGGCGCGCAGTTCAGAACGCGCAGCGCGATCGCGCTGCTCGTTACGGGTCTGGATGTTGGCCTTCATCACGGTGGCCAGGTTCTGGATGCGCGCCTTAACCTTCTGGTCCTCGGTCGCGTTGGCCAGCGCATCCACCTCTTTCAGCGGATCATCCTGTTGCGGCGCCAGCGCGGTTCCCATCGTCTGCGGCAACTCGGTCCACAGCTCGCGCACCTGCGCCAGGCGCTGGGTACTGGTCAGGCTGGGCGGCACGAGCGCCAGGCGGAAGCCGGTGGTGGGCGAGCGGCGCTCGCCCTTTGCATCCGTCGGCGGATATTCGATGCGTGCGGCCGAGCGGATATCGCCGAGAGAGGTGCGGTAGTCGCCGCCCTTCACCAGATTGCCGCCCGCCTGCCCGTGCATGCGCGACAGCTTGTTGAGCCGGAACGGGTCGAGCACGAACTCGCCGGCATTGCCCAGCATGTCGTGCAGACCGAGCGGGTTCGGTTTCAGCAGGCCGATGCCGTTGAGCTGGTTGTTCGCCGATTCCGCCCCCTGATACCAGACATACTCGGCGGCCGTGCCCGGCATGGGCGGAACCGGCAACTGAAAGTCGGCATCCGACAGAGCCAGGCCGCCGCGCGCGGCATACTCCCACTCGGCTTCGGTCGGCAGCCGGATGAAGCCAACCGCGCCGTCTTCCTTGGGAAGCTTGTCGGCGGCGTTCTTGGCCAGCCACGCGTTCCATTGCGCGGCGAAAGAGACGGCCTCGGCCCAGGTCACGTCCACCTTGGGCAAGCGCCCTTCCGGCGTGACGGCGGGGCACGGCGACGACAGCGAAGCATACTGAAGCTGCGTCACCTCGTATTTGCCGAGGTAATAGAATTTCTGGTTCTTCTTCTTCGCATCGCTGAAGCCGCCCGCGATGTAGTCGCCGCGGCTGTTCTCGATCGGCGCGTACTTGGGATCGGCGCCGCCCAGAATGACCTTCCGGTCATCGAGCGGGTTCTCCGCCGGCACGTCGATGCGCCGGAAGGTCATCGAGCCGCCGCAGGGCATGGGCAAGATGAAATCCCCCGCCGCCGGCTTCGGATTGACCATGGCTTCCGGCCACGGCCTCGGCGCTTGGGCCAGAGCGGGAACCGCGACTACCGAAAAGACCAGCAACGACGCTGCGGTCAGGAGCGTTCTAGACATCGCGCAGCTCCAGGCTGGGTTCGATGCGCGCGGCCAACACCCCACCGAACAGCGCGGGAATCATTGCGATCAAAACCGTGGCCGCACCAGCGCCGCACAACTGCGCCGCGCTCAAACGGCAGGCCGCTTCGCCGCCCTGAAGACTGCCCGCGAAAGTCGCGTTGACCACCATGGCCACGCCGGCGAATGCCACGACAGCCACGACCGCCCCCGCCAGAGCCAGCACGCCCGCCTGCAACAGGGGGATGCCGGTCAGCCAGGACGGGCCGTAGCCGACCAACTTCAGAACGGCCAAATGTTTTCGCTTGCGCTCGACGCCTGCCACCGCGTTGATCGCGACGGCGACCACGAAGCCGATCAGCGCCAGCCCGGTGATGACCAAAAGCACCGTCGTCAAATTTCGCTCCAGGTTGAGGGCGGAGGCGATCTCCCCCTCGTGGGTCGAAACGACCACGCCCTCGGCGCGCAGATCCGCGGCCAAGCCCGGCACGTCCCGGATCGAACGCGCGTAGAGACGGAACAAGGGGTAAGCCTCCATGGCGGGCACGGGCCCGTCGCCCTCCCAGCCCAGAGCTGGCACGGCATAGCCGTCGCGATAGGCCTGCACCGCCTCCAGGAGCGGCAGGCTGACGAATGCGGCGACGCCATCGTAGAGTTCGGGCGGCACGACCTCTCCCACCTTCAACTGGATACGGACGGGCTCGATCTTTCCTGCGCGCTGCCGCTCGATGGCGGCATTGACCGTGGCGCCAGCCTTCGCCCCCAGCCGCTCCGCCGCTGCGGCGGACAAAGAAATCGTTGTCAGCCCATCGGCCAGGGGTTTGCCGGCCGGCGATAGAGGATCACCAAGGGCGGTAGGCAGCCAGGACACCCGCACAACCGGCGCGGCCGGATCGTCCGCACGCGCCAGATCGACCTGGCCCGCGATGGCGCGCGTACTGGGCAGAACGAACGCTACGTCGGGACGCGCGCCAATCCGTTTGAACCAAGCGGCGTCGAAGCGGTTGGCGCCGGTGACTTCGGGCACGACGAGACGCATGGCGGGGTCGCGGTTCAACCGCTCGATCAACGTGCCGATCACGCCCTCCCGCAGGCCGAACAGGACCAGCAAGGGCGCCAACACGGCCGCGATGGCGACGACCTGACACAGCGAAAGCAGCTTCTCGTGCCCGAGATCGGCGAAGACCAGCCGAAATATCTGTGAGACACGCGCCATCAGGCCGTCACCGAATCGGCGATCACGGTGCGACCGGGCTCGACCGCGCATGGCACGATGCGGCAACCCGCGGCACGGGCCAGCTCGGGATCGTGTGTGGCGATCAAGACCGCGCAACCCCGCTCGCGCGCCAGTTCCACGAGCAGTGCGAAGGTCTTCTCAGCCTGATAGGGATCGAGCGCGGCAGTCGGCTCGTCGGCCAGAAGCAAACGCGGTTGATGCGCCAATGCGCGCGCGATGGCCACACGCTGCCGTTCGCCGACGGAAAGTTGCGCGGGCCGGCGATGGATGACTGATGCGATCTCCAACGACGCGAACAGACCCGGCAAATCCCCTGCCCCGCCGAGCCCCAACAAGCGACGCGACAACATCGCGTTCTCTAAACCGCTGAGATACGGCAGCAGCGCGCCTGTCTGCAGCACGTAGCCGATCTCGTGCGCGCGCAAGCCGAGCAACACATTGCTGCGGCCTTTGGCCCAATGGGCGGCGACATCGTGAACCTGACCGTCGCGCCCGGTCACGGCGAAACGCCGCACGTGGTCGGGGCGCAAGGTGAACGCCAAAAGATCAAGGCAGGTGCTTTTGCCGCAGCCGCTGGGCCCCACGATGGCCACGGCCTCACCAGGCATGAGACGGAGATGTTCGATCGCGACAAGAAGCCCGTCGCCGCCCCAGCGGCGCTCGACTCCTTCCAGTTCGACGACCGGCGTTTCGGCCATGGAACGGCTACGGCAGCGAGTCGATCGGAACCGGATAGACGGCGTCGCCGGGCTGGGCGTTAGGCGCCAGCAGGACCCATCGGTCGGTGTCGTCGTGATAGCGTTGGTAAAGCGCTACCTTGGACTTCACCTCGTCGATAATGGCCTGCTGTTCGCCGACGCTCATGCGCGTCCAGGCATCCTGGTCGATGCTCATGACCTTGCTCTGGTACGGCAGGCCTTCCAGGTATTCGCCCATCAATCCCGACTGCTCCAGGTTCTTCACCTTGGCCTGCCCGAGCTTCGACGGATCGCGGCCCATGGCCGCCGCCGCGCTACGCAACTGATTGAAGAAGTCGGACGGATTCACCTGGGCCTTCTCACCGGCCTCAACCAGCTTGCGCAGGGTGGCCTGCAGATCGCTGAGCTGGTTCTTGGTCAGAAGCACGCGCACGCTGAACGTGGCCACGTCCGGGCGGCTCACATCGCGGTCAGAGGCCCAGCCGGAATAAAGGGCGGGAGCCTGCGTGCCCTGCTGCTCGCCCACATAGGCCAGGCGCATGGCCAGACCGATGGCATCGGTCGCCTGCTGCATCTTGTCGCCACCGGCGGAGGGCGCCGTGGGCGTTCCGCTGGCGACCTTCTTGACCTGATCGACCAGAAGTTCGGAGAGGCGCTTAACGGTCGCAGCGAACTTGGCCGGATCGCCAGATTCGACCGGGAAGTAGAGCGAGCCCACGCCCGGCCAGTTGCTCAACTGCTCGTACTGCGTCTTGGCCGTCGCATGGTCCGCCTTCCCTTCCGGCGTCTGGAGATGCAGGACATAGACGGCGGTGCGCTGATCCTGCGCCAACTGACGGATCTGCGCCGTCGACAGGCCGCTCGAGGAGAACGGCGAGTTGCCTTCGCGCGACGACGCATCGGTGATCATGATGATGAAGCGGCCGCCGAAATCCTTCCAATCGATCTTATCGAGCGCCACCTCCAGGCCGGCATAGCCATCCTCGGAGAAAGCCCGCGTCGAAATCTTGGCTGCCGCCACCGACGAAGCCGCCTTCATGAATTCGTCGCGCGTCGCAGTCTTGTTGGGATCGGCGAAGACCTTAGACAGGTATTCGATCCCCTTCACCTTATTGGGGTCGTCGCGGAACGCGACCATGCCGAAGCGAACCTTGTCGTTCAGCTTCGCCGCCTCGACCTGCTTGAAGACCTCGTCAACGGCCGCGCGCGTCTGGTCAATATAGGGCTGCATGGACGAAGTCGCATCGACCACGAAAACGATGCCGGAGCGGAACTTGCTCAGATCGGCGGCTTGGTTGATGCGCTGGCTTTGTACCGGCTTGTCCTTGGTGATCGACGCCACCTCCACCGTGCGCACGCGGAAACCGGAGCCCAGCATCGAGTTATTCGCTTGCAGGATCGGCAGCAGATAGAACTGCTTTTGCAGGTCGATATAGGTGTCGGGTTCGAGCGCGATCAGCCCGCTGCCCGCGGGCGCCGCACCGCCTTTGGAGGCCGTACGAAGCTGATCGGCCTTCTCCGCCGCCTTCGGATCGTTCAACAGCGCGGTCAGCGCCTGCTGATCCTTGAAGAACAGGACCTGCCCGCGATTGGCCGGATTGGTGAAGGCCAGCGCCATCGTATGACGCCACGGCACCACCTCGGACGTCTTCAGCCAACCGATCGTCGTGCCGTCCGACGACGGACCGACCTCGATGAAATTGTCCGCGCCCACCGTCTTCTGGGCATAGACGAACAAGGCGGACAGCGCGGGCAGCTCCTTGCCCGGCGTCCCGCCCGGCTGAGGCACGATCTTCACGCCCGGACGCGTCAGCACGCGCTGATACAGCGTCGACTTGCCCTCGATCAAAAGCGGCGTCCGCTTGCCGCCGGTCTGGGCCTCGGCCGGCACGCCAAACCCCGCAGCCAGCACCAGCAAGAGCGAAACGATCAACGCGCGCATCATGGGCAACTCTCCGCGGCCGAAACGGCCATCACTTCTTCAGTTCTTCCTGCGCCGGGGCATACCCCTGGTCGGCGGCCTTGCGAAGCCACACGACGCCCTTCTCCGGGCCGTCCGTGTCAGCCGTGGCGCCGCTCTTGAGCAGCATGCCGAGGCGATATTGCGCCTCCGCCTGCCCCGCCTGGGCCGCCGGTTCGTACCAGCGCGCGGCCTCCGCGGGATTGGCCGCGGGCAACGGGCTCGTCTGGGCGCTGTAGGTGGCAGGGTCGTACATCGCGGCCAAGGCCACCGACGCCGTCATATCGCCCTTCTCAGCGGCATAACGATAAAGCAGGAACGCGCCTTGCAGTTCCCCCTTGGCGGCATGCGCCTGCGCGCGGGCCAGCGCATCGGCGGGCGCCGGATCGGTCGTCAGGACACGGCGCGCCTCGTCCAACGTGACCGGCGCCTCGGCGGTCGCGGCCGGCTGATCGGATGAACCGTCCCGCAAAAAGAAATACCAACCGGCTCCGCCGGCCAGCAGCAGCAGGATCGCACCGAGCGCGGCCCAAAGCGGCCAGCGCGATTTCGGCTCGGGCGGCGGTGGCGGCACGACCGGTTCGGCCACAAGCGGTGGCGGCGGCTCTTCAACGGGAGGTGGCGGTGGAGGTGGGGGTGGCGGTGGCGGTGCGGGTTTGACCAGCGCCTCGATGGGCGCCGACGCGGCCGACGCACCGCGCAAGGCGATGCCGGTGAAGCGGTCGACATGCCGCATCCCGCTGCCATCGCGCAACAGAAGCTCGTACGGCGCATAGGGCATCAGGTGGACGGTCACATCGCCGTCCAGTTCGAACAGCAAATCCCCCGTGTCTCCGGCCAGCGAAGGCTTCAGCCAATGGGTCGCGGTCGACCAGGGATCCTGGGGCTTGGACGGGTTCAGATAGCGTGTCGTGCCGGTCGGGTCCGGTTTCGTGATCGCCAGCTCGAGCGTGGCGCGGTCGGCCTTGGGCACGCCCGCGACGCGCAGGTTCGCGCGACCGCCCGGCATCTGCAATGTCTGTTCGAGTTTGGACGGCATGCCTCGGCCTATCCTCGCAGTGGAAAATTCAGGCCAGGTAGTCCGCCAGAAGCGGCCGGACGGCGATCGTCTGGAGGATGACGCTCAACTGCCGGTTCTGTTCCGCGCTGATTTCCCGGCCGCCGGAGAAACCGACGTTGTCGACGCCGAGCTGGCGCAGCGCCACGCCCCAATCGAGAAACATCTGGCGCTCCAGCGCGCTGCGCTGCGGCTCCAAGACCGGCGCTCCGGCAGCAGCCGGTGGGCGCGGGAAAATCGGCCGTTCGGGCTGGCGCGGCGGCTCGGGGAAACCGGGCCGTTCGCCCTCCGGCTTATACACGAAGCCCAGATAAGCGACGTAATCGTCGATGGCCATGGCGGCCATCGTGGCCGCGCGATCGGCCACGGTGCTGTCGTCCCAGCGCACATTGGCGGTCTGGAGCCGGGCGCGCACGTCGCCCGCAATCCGCTCGGCCAGCCCCTGGCGTGTCGCGCCCACGATCAGTTCGTTGGCGACATCGTCCATCGTCCGGCCGTCGAAGCCGAGATTGCGCACGGCCTCCTCGTTCTGCGACAGGGTGCGCAGCTTGTCGGTCCAGGCATTCATGATCTCACGCGCGAACACGGAAGCGCGGTCGAGCTTGCGGCGGCCCGTCCCCTGCCCGGCCTCATTGGCCCAGGGATCGGGCTCCGCCGATTCCACCGCGCCGGCGGGCGCCAACGTATCGATGCGCAGGGCCGCCACATTCAAGACAACCTCGCGTGCTTCCGGGATGCCCAGCGAGAAAGCGCCCATCAGCTTGAAGAAATTTCGGAAACCGTCGCGCGCGCTGTCGTTGAACAGGGAGCGTCGCAGAGCCATCAGCTCCTGCTCACGCTTCTGGCGCGTGTCTTCGTCATCGCCCAGATAGAACCGGCGCAACTTGCCGTCGAGCGTGACGACCTCTTCAGCCAGGCGCTCGGCGATCTGGTGCGCCTTGAGACCGGGCTTCAACACCTGGCTGAGCTTCTCGACCAGATAGGCGACACCGCCGTCGTTGGGCCGGAACGCCGCGTCCCAGGCCATCGGCAAATCCGTGAAGTGCATAGCGGCCAGCGGCGAGTCCACGAAGGCGCCACGAAGCTCGGACAAAAGCGCCGTTTTGCCGGGCGCGGGACCGCGCTCGACCAGGCGCTCGCTGCCATCCGGATTTTTCTCGATGCTTTCGTAGGCGATGATGTGTTCCTGCTTCATGCCCGGATTGCGCAGGAAGAACGTGTTGGCGAACGGCTTACCGTTCCAATCATGCGCCCAGTCGCTGGCGCCGTAGAGATCGAGGAACGAGGCGTTGAGGCGGCGATCCCATTTGCCCCGGCGTGATTCCGAGGTTTCGCCGCCTTTCTCGATAAAATCGAGATCGAACTTGGTCAGGACCAGGAACAGCGCGTTGGCGATCTTGGCGCGGGCTTCGCGGTTTCCGTGGGTGACCATGATCCATTCGCGGACCATGGCGGGCAGGTCCTTCACTTCCTGCACGCTGGGCGGCATGCAAAGAAGCATGCTGGTCAGCTCGCGCTCCTCGGTGAAGCGCTGGAACAGATAGGCCACCTTGCCGCGCAGCAGCAGTTCACGGAGCTGCCGCACCCGGTCGCCGGTATCGGCCGGCAGGTCAATCAGCTTCAGGCGTCCGCGGGCGCCGGGGAAGTCGAGCAGATCGGTATGCTCGAAGAAATCCCACGGTTTCTCCGTCATCACGATGCGCAGCTCGGCCACCAGCGCCGTGAGGAGCGCACGCGGCATGCTCACAGCGGCAGCAGCGCCCTTGGACGATAGGGGCACGACCTTCAGCAGATCCGTTGCGTCGGCATCGGTGCCAAGCTGCTTCAAGATCGCGACGTCGATGATGCTGCGCGGTTCGCCGTTGGCCTCGCGCGGGATCAGGGCGCCGATCTCGACGTTGGCCTCGGGTGCGTGGTGCAACCGCTCCAACCCTTCGGCCAGGCGCATGAAAAGCTCGGTGAAGTCGGGCAGACCGTTCCAGAGAACGCCGAACAGTTCCGCGCGGTCCGGAAGCGACAAGCGCGCCGCCAGCTCGATGAGCTGCTCCCAATAACCTGCAGCGCCTAGGGTAGCGGCCTGGTTCGCGAAGTACTGGCGGAAATACTCGCCCAGATCGAACAACTCGATTTCATCGAGATGCTCAGCCGTGGCCTGCGACTTCACCCGTCCCCGCGCCTTCTCAACCGCCCGGCGCACTTCCTCACCACCGGCCAGCTTGAGCTGGGCGTTGTTCTGGTCGAAATCGGAGAAGAAGCTGTTGGCCAGAATTTTGACTAGATCGGTCTCGCTCAGCAGGCGCAGGGAGACCGGATACTCGGGATTGCCCGAGCCGCTGGGCTGCAAGGTGAAGCGCGTGACGAGGCCCGTCGATTCGCGGTCGCCCGGCGGATTGATCTCGCGCAGAAAATCGTGGCGCCGTCCCGCGAAGTCGGCGGTCAAGGCGCCGCCCGGCCGGCGCGCCAGCGCCGAGACCAGATAGGACTTGCCCGCTTGGCTCGGGCCGAAGACGCCAACGCAATTCCGGCGGCCGGCCGCCCCGCGCACCTTGCGCGCAATATTCTCCGCGCGCCGCGTGGCGCCGGTCAGGCTCAGCGCTTCGTTGTCGACGGATACGGACGTTCCGCGCACTTCGCGCACCCACTGGCGCGCGGCAGCACTGCCCTTGGCCAGGCGCTCGGCGGCTTCCACCAGTTCCGCGTTCACGATGTCCGCCATGACTCCGTCACTGTCCCAAGATGATACCGGTGTCGAGCCAATAACCCTGCGCCTCGTCGATGGTCTGCAGGCGCAGGCGCAGAAGATTGGGCGGCACCGTACGCCCCTCCGAATCCTCGATCCGGTCGATCTCGAAGCCGTCGGCAGCACCGCTTTTGATCTGGCGCCGGGCGCGGCGCAGCGTGACCTTCAGCGGCGTCTTGTCGTTCAGCCGCATGCGTGCATCGTCGTCGCGGTAGTCGATGAAATAGAGCGCCGTTGCAGGCCACCAATCGGCCGGCAATTGGCGGAAGCCCAATGCCATCGGCCCGCGGAACTCGAACTGGGTCTGCGGTAGATCCCAATCGGGATCGTCGAGCTGCATGTCGCGGTAGAACTCGTCCGCGTGCGGCAACCGGCGGTCCTTGTCGATCTTGCCGAAGACGCGCGCCGTCGAACCAGGCTTGAGGTCACGTGCGCGGAAGTTGAAACCGACGAGCTGCCCCTCGCCCAACAAGCAGACCATGGCCCCGACGGCGGCTGTGGTCTTGGGATCGGCGATGGTCTCGCGGTAGTCGCGGAACGGATACCAGGACCCGACGCGGAACTGGTGCAGCGGCACGATGCGGTGCGCGGGCAGACAGCCGGTCTCATCCAAGATCGCCTTCACCGCGGGCAGGCGTGACGGGCGGCCGGAAAGCAGCAGGATGTCGCAACCGTAGCGCCAGACCACCTCGCCCAACGCTTGCAACGTTTCCAGGAACACGCCGCGCACAGTCAGGTCAATAGCGGCCAGGTCGACCACGACCGGGACGTCCATGATGTCGAAGCCTTCGAACCCTTCGCGGCGGAATTCGCCGTTCAGATATTCGATTAGCTCGTGGCTGGGGCCGCTGCCGGGGCGGAAGAATTCGCGCACGCGCCGCTCGGTGCGCTCCGCCGGCCGCAAGGGCGAATACCGCTCATAGTCGTGCAGCATGGACAGCGCGATGGGCGTCGCGATCTGAAGCGCGAATTGCTGGCGGCGCAGAAGCTGGACGGGCAGGATGCCCGAACGGTCGCCGCCGAAGAAAAGGTTCAGCGTGGCATCGGCGCGGTCGCGCGTGCCGCGCTCCATCAGCGCGGCGCGGATGGCCGAAACGACATGCTCGCGCACCACGCGAAGGACGGCATCGTCGCCGGCCAAATTGAAGCCTTCGCGGAAATCGTGCTTCGGCGAGATGGTGACCGTGGTGCCGGGCCCTTCGACCGTCAGCGTCGTGATGACCAGATCGGTCGTGCCGCCGCCGACATCGATGGTGGCGATGCGCAGCTTATCCTTGCGGGCGGGATCCTGCGCGTTGTTCGGATGGCGCATCTGGTCGAAGAAGGCGCGCGCATCGGCGGAGAAGTTCCGCTGGATTTGCGTGTAAAGATAGACGGCCTGGGTCGCGCTGGCTTCGTCCCACTGGACGCTGATCGGCGGGCCCAGATCGGCATCGGCGCCAGCGCCCTGGCGCGCGATGCGCGCTTCCGGGCCGTAATCCAGATGACGATCGACCCCCTGCCCATCCGCCCGCATGCGCGTTTGGGCCAGACCGAGGGAGAGATAGACCAGGTCGCGTGCGGCTTTGGCCTGGCTCTCGAAGATCAGGCGTTCCTGCACCGACATGGCGGTCGGCATGGTCAGGATGATGCGGCGCAGACGGCGCGGCAGATTGGCATTCACCGGCCGGCGCACGCGATGCGAAGCGGAATTGATCTGCACCAGCGCATGCAAAAGGATCTCGGCCAGCGCGAAGGACATCAGGTTCCGGCGCGAATAGAGCGCGCGGATCGAGGGAAACAACCTGTCGCCCGCGCCCGTCGCGCCGTCGATCAGGTGCAGCGCCTCGCCGTCCTCATTGATCATGGTGGTGAAGGCAACGCCCGTAGCCGGCGGCGGTAATTCACCCGTCGCCAGCGTGGTGTTGAAGCGCCAACTGTCGTGCCTTCGGTCATCGTCCCACAGATAGCGCTTGGGCGATGACATGCCCGATGCGCCTTCACTGCCCTGGCGACGTCCCGCTAGACGCGCGGCTTCGGGACCCACGCGCACGACGGTCGGCCAAGAGAACGCCTCGGCCCGGCCGCTCTTATGCGACAACTGATCGCGGCCGAATGAGGCGCGGTTGAACTCGACACGGCTGTCGAACGGCTCGCGGTAGACAAGCTCGGGCCGGGAAAGATCGCGCAACTGCAGCGCGACAGCGCGCGTGATGTCGACCTTCATCTCGTTCGGTTCGCGCTCGATCAGCAGCCCGCAACTGCGCGAATTGCCCAGGTCGAGCACGAAGTCGACATCGATGGGCGTGGGGCGCGGATCAGTTTCGCGATCGATAATGACGATCTGCCGGAAAAGCTGCAGCTGGTGCAATAAGTCGAGCAGAGCGCGATAACGCGCGACATGCTCGTGCTTGCCTTGCATGTCCTCTGCGGCCTGGGCATCGGTGACGGCGCGATCGGTGCGGCGGCCGGTGCGGCGCTGCTCATCCCGCGCCTTCATCTCCTTGAACGCCTCGAACGCCCAGAAGCGCACCCATTCCTGCTGGCAGAACCAGTCGATATGCGGATCGTCTTGCGGCGGCAGCGCGAACGGCCGGCCGTCCTTGGCATCCGACGCGCTCGGCGCCAGATAGGCTTCGGTTTCGACGAAGGGCATCAGGGTGGTGTCGAGTGCGACAACCACCCGGTACTGATTGCCGCGCTCATCTGGCGAATCGAGCTGGCAGACATAGACGCGGGCCCAGTTGGTCGGCCCCTTGAAGAAAGCGCCCGACTTCTGGCGCCAGAACAGCGGCAGCGGCAGCCAGGTGCGGTCGACCATGGCCAGCACGGCCTTGATGTCGAGACCGTAGCTTTCGCGCCCCTTCGGATCCTCGCCGCCGCGGCGCACGACCTGGGGCATGGATTCGTCGTTTAGCGTCGTGTCCGGATCATAGAAACCCCAGTCCTGGGGCAACGGAGAACGGCGGTCGAGCTTGAAGCCGAAATCCAGGAACTGAACGCCGCTGTTCGGCACCAGCGTGACCGGATCGGGGAAGTCGATCAGTTCGTTCAACGCCATCGGAAAACGTTCTTTCCCCGCAAGGCCTTAGGGCCGCCGGCTGGAGGCCCGTCAAAATAGCCCATGGGTCGGCTAGGCCACAACCGGAACGAGGGTGCGACGGTTCCCGCCCAGCTGCTCCAACGGCCGTAAATCCGCCAAAAACGACCGTGCCGCCTGGCGGTCAAACCGGGCGGCACGGGGCTTCTCCACGATGGGCCGGCGTCAGCCGCCGAGATTGACCGGCGGGAACTGGCTGCCGAAGGACTGGGACGGCAGGTGCTGGAAGCCCTTCACCTTCGACGTCCACATGTTGTGAGCGTTGTTGTTCAACGTGAAGATGACAGGGCAATCCTCGACGATTAGGTCCTCAGCCTTCTTGATCAGTTCGCCGCGCTTGGCCTGATCGAACTCCTTGCGGCTGTCCTCGATCAGCTTGTCGACCGCGGGGTTGTTGTATTTCGGGAAATTGCGCGCGCCCTTCGAGTGGAAGCAGTCACCGATGTATTCGTCGGCCTCGATACGCCCGATCCAGCCCGCGTTCTCGGCCTCGATCTCCATCTTGGTCCAGCGCTGGAACGCCACGTTCGGGTCCAGCACCTCGGGCGTGAACTTCACGCCGAGCGTCTGATTGACCTGCGCGCAAAAGATCTCGGTCCAGCGTTTCCACCAGCCGGCACCCCAGGTGATGATGTTCACCTCGGTGCCCGGCTTGATCTTCGACTTGGCGAACTCAGCCTTCGCACGCTCGGGATTGAACGTGCAGAGCGCGCGCGGCGTAGATTGATAGGCCCACGAGAGGGCCGAGGGGATGCAACCCCACATCGGCCGCCCCTCGCCGAACAGCACGGCATCGACGATAGCCTGTCGGTCGAACGCCATCGACACCGCGCGGCGGAAGTTCACGTCGTCGAACGGCGCCTTGTTGATGTTCAGATATGTCGCACGCCAGTTGAGGCCTGGAGACTTGGCGACCGTGATGCCCGGCGTCTTCTCGAGCTTCGGCACGTCCGCGAAGGGCGCGGTGCTAGCGAGGTCGATCTGGCCGCCTAGAATCGCGGTGATGCCTGACGGCTCTTCCGGGATCAGCGGAATCTCGACGCCGTCCAGATACGGCAGGCCTTTCTCGAAATATTCCTTGTGGGCGGCGAACACCAGCTTCTCGCCCGGCTTCCAGTCCACCAGCTTGAACGCGCCGGTCCCGACGGGCTTGCGCGAGAACGCCTCCTCACCCATGGACGTGACCGCCTTCTTCGAGACGATCTGCGATCCATTCGGCATGTTGCTGAGGAACGCCAACATGGGCACGAACGGCTCTTTTGTCCGCACGCGCACCGTGTATTTGTCGACCGCATCCACGCTCTCGACCGCCAAAAACTTGCTGCGGCTGGGCGACTTCGTGTTCTCATCGCGCACACGATCGAGCGAGAACTTCACGTCATCGGAGGTCATCTCGCTACCGTCGTGAAACTTCACGCCGTGGCGCAGCTTGAAGACCAGCGTGTTGGCATCGGGGCTGGTCCAGGACTCGGCCAGATCCGGTACGATCTTCATGTTACCGTCGAACTTCACCAGCGAATTGAACATCGCGGTGAGGACCCAGAAGTCGGAATTGAGCGCCGCCTTCTGAGGGTCCAGCGTGTTGACGACGCCGAAGCCGAGCAGCGCCGCGCGGAGCACGCCGCCGCGCTGCTGCCCCATCGCCGTGCGTGACAGAAGCGAGCCGCTCGCGATCGTGGCCGCACCCAGAGCCGCGCCCTTCAGGACGCCGCGCCGGCCGATATTGTTCACAGTGGTCACAACCGATCCCCCTCTGCATTGAATTTGTCCTTTAGCTTAGTGTCTTCTCGACCCCTAGGCACGCATTCCTTCGCAGCCAAAAAGCGCGTCACGCAGCTCCATGGTCGCGTAGTCGACGATCGCCGGTTCCTGCGATCGTTGAATCCGTAACCATTGCCGCCTAAGAAGAACCCGCTCGCCCATGGCTTTCGGGGGAAGGCGGTATTGGCTTCGATCTGGGCCCATCCTTGGATGCGTTTCCTGCAACGGCTGGCCGACCGGGCTCTGTCTCCCGCCCTGTCTATGTTCGCTGCCGGCATCGCCTTCTTCGGCCTGCTCGCCATCTTCCCCGCCATCGCCCTTTTCGTGACGGTATATGGGTTGGTCGCCAACGCGGCCGACGTGCAGCGCCATCTATCGCCCCTGCGCGGTCTTATTCCCTATGAGGCGTACGACCTGCTGGCCGAGCAGCTCACGGCCCTCAGCGTGCGCGACGACAGTCAGCTCAGCTTCGGCGCGGCATTCGGATTCATCCTGGCGGTCTGGAGCGCGGCCAGCGGCAGCAAGGCGCTGATGTCCGGCCTGAACTTCGCCTATGCCGCGGAAGAGCGTCGGAATTACGCGCACCGGACGGGGCTGGCTCTCGCGCTGACCTTCGGCGGGATCGGCGTGATGATCGTCGTCTTGGCCGCTGTCATTGGCTTGTCGCTGGCGCTCAAGTTCCTGGCGCTTCCCAGCGAACTGCACGAAGTCGTGCGACTGATTCGCTGGCTGGGCCTGAGCATGCTGACCATCGCGGCCATGATGCTGCTGTACCGGTTCGGCCCCAGCCACCGGCCGCGCCACATCTACTATCTGATTCCCGGCGCGGTCATCGCCAGCGCTCTCTGGCTATTGGCGTCTGCGGCTTTCTCTTTCTATATCGACAATGTGGGCACCTATGATCGGATGTTCGGGTCCGTGGGCGCGGTGGTCATCCTGCTGATGTGGTTTTACGTCTCGGCCTATGCCGTATGCATCGGCGCCGAGATCAACGCCGAGTTGGAACGCGAAGCGGAAACGGCCGCGCGGCGGCGGACCTAGGCGATTATGCAACGGGAATGCTTTGTCGCCGGGACGCGTCCCCGATAAACTGCAACCATACATCCTCAACTCAAAGGCTCGTCCCCCATGATCTTCCGCCCCTTCCGTCTGATTCCGTGCGCTCTCGCGGCAGCGAGTCTTGCGATGGTATCCCTGCCCGCGCGCGCGGACGATGCGGCCTCTCAAATGGCCATGACGTCACCGCAGGCGTCCAAGCCGGACGATCCCGGCGATCTGGTGCCGAAGGCGACGGCCGTGGCGAAAAAATTTCTCGAAGATCCGGAGTGGACCGCGCTACGGAACATGCTGGGCGGCGCGACCGCGGTGGCGATTTTCCCCGACCTGACTCAGGCCGGATTTCTTTTGGCGGCCCAAGGCGGCAGCGGCGTCTTCATGGTGCGCCACGGCCTGACGTGGAGCGATCCGGTTTTCGTCGAGTTCGCCGGCACGTCGGTCGGCTTCCAGGCTGGCGCCCAGGTCACACAAGCCGTTCTGGTTCTGATGTCGGACGATGGCCCTGAGCGCATGCTGAAGGGAGCCTTCGGTTTGGGCGGACAAGCCTCGATCGCGGTCGCGGACCTTGGCCTCGGCGGCGGCACCTCGGGAAGCGGCAAGACCGGCATCAACAGCTTCTTCATTTCCTACGGCGAAGGCCTTTTCGCCGGCGGCGCGATCGGCGGCAGCCAAATCACGCAGAACAAGCCGTACAACCTCTTCACCTACGGCGAAGGCTACGACGCTACCAAGATCATCGGCGCTTCGACCGGCAAGGTGCCCACTGCGGCTCCCCTGCAAACCTTGTTGAATAACGCGACGGTGCGCGCCTGGAACGCCAACTAACCCTACCTACGGAATACCCCTTATTTTTATAAGGATGTTCGCGGTGCTATGATCTCCCGAGTTTTGATAGCTCGGGAGATCGCTATGTCCGTGACTCACGAACTCGATCAAATCACGCAGCGAAACTGGATCAATTTCAAGAAAGTGATGACCGGCTCGGTCATCGGCGTCATCGCCGTCGTGGGCTTGCTGGCCCTATTCCTGCTCTAGCCCGAATAAAAAAGCCGGCCCGTCCTTGGAAAGGGACGGGCCGGAAATGACAGCTTGTTAGCTGGGAGGTGCGCGACCGTATCGTGCGACCACGCGCCCGTTGATCGAGAAATTCTGAAACCTGGTTTAGATATTTCTCAACGCCTTGGGGCGGCGGGCGGTCAACTCTTACCGAGTTTTTCGATGGTTTCGGCCCCTTCCTGGCTATGGAGCCAACGCTCGGCCTCGCCTTCGGTGTCGAATTTGATGGGTACCCGGTGCGGCCGCTCCCGCCCCGGGGCAGGCACGAACACCTCAAAGGTACCGGCATGGCGCGCATCTTTTGTAGGCGCAACAAAGGGTTTGGGCAGTTCTTTCTTCTTTTTCATCGGGTCGCATTTCTCTCCAGGGCTCGCAGGCCGCCAAAAAACCGAGAAAACCGGCCGCGTCAAGGGACCCGCCATTTCCTGCCTTGCCCCTACAAAAGGGTTGGCTTTTGGCCGTTTCTGGGATGTATCCTTGAACCAACATCGCCAAAATGGGGGTACCATGAGGCGGTAGGGACTCGTTCCCGCGCGGCCCGTAAGTTTTACGCTTGAAGGGGGGCTGGGCGGCCCCACGCACTCTATCATCGGAGCTAGGATATGCCTGTCGGCAAGGTTAAGTGGTTCAACAGCACTAAAGGTTTCGGTTTCATTCAGCCGGACAGCGGTGGACCGGACGTGTTCGTCCACATCTCCGCGGTTCAGCGCGCCGGTCTCGGCGATCTGGCGGAAGGCCAGAAGATCTCCTACGAGGAGAAGATGGACCCGAAGCGCGGCAAGAGCTCGGCAGAGAATCTCAAGGCTGTCTAAGCCTCTTTCGTAGCTAGCGACAAAAGGGCACCAGCGCAGGCCGGTGCCCTTTTTCTTTGCCGGCGTGGCGGGAATTTCTCCCTGCCATGGCCGGCGCAGATGCGATAATTTTCCGTCTCATTCATCAACTCGGAAAATTTCCATTCATGCCGCGCAATGATTTCGATGTCGTGATCGTGGGCGCCGGTTTCGCCGGCCTCTATATGCTTCATAAAGCGCGAATGCTTGGGCTCAGCGCTCAGGTGCTCGAAGCAGCCGGCGGTGTCGGCGGCACCTGGTACTTTAACCGCTATCCTGGCGCGCGCTGCGACGTCGAAAGCCTGGAATATTCCTATCAGTTCTCGGAAGAGCTGCAGCAGGAGTGGAACTGGTCGGAGGACTACTCCCCACAGGACGAGATCCTGCGCTATGCCAATCACGTGGCCGACCGCTTCGACCTGCGCCGCGACATCCGCTTCAACACGCGCGTGAAAGCCGCCACGTTCGACGACAAGAGCGGCCGTTGGACGCTGGAGACGGAAAACGGCGAGCGCGTCACCGGCAAATACTGCGTGATGGGCACCGGCTGCCTGTCCACCACCAATACGCCCTTCAAGGGCGTGGAGGATTTCGACGGGGCCACTTATCACACCGGCAATTGGCCCCACGAGAAAGTGGATTTCACCGGCCTTCGCGTCGGCATCATCGGCACGGGCTCATCGGCCATCCAGGCCATTCCGATGATCGCGCAGGAGGCCCAGCATCTTTACGTCTTCCAGCGCACGCCCAACTACACCGTACCGGCGCGTAACCGCGCATTGACGTCCGAAGTCGCGAATCCCGTGAAAGCCGACTATGCCGGCTATCGCGCGCGGGCCAAACAGATGCCGAGTGGCATTCTGTACGAATTCAACCCCAAGTCCGCCCTGGAGGTTTCTCCGGAGGAGCGCACGCGCGAGTACGAAAAGCGCTGGCGCGACGGCGGCGTCACCTTCATGGGCGCATTCGCCGACCTGGTGGCGAGCCACGAGGCCAACGAGACCGCCGCCGAATTCGTGCGCGGCAAGATCCGCGAGATCGTGAAGGATCCGAAGGTCGCCGAACTGCTTTCCCCCAGCAACGTGATCGGCTGCAAGCGCCTGTGCGTGGACACGGATTATTGGGAAACCTTCAACCGTCCCAACGTCACGCTGGTGGATGTCAGCAAGAAGCCGATCGAGAAGATCACGCAAAAGGGCGTCAGGACCGGCGGCAAGGAATACGAACTCGACGCTCTCATCTTCGCAACCGGCTTCGACGCCATGACGGGAACGATCCTGGCCATCGACATCCGGGGCCGGAACGGCGCGAAGCTGCGCGAGAAGTGGGCGCAGGTTCCTTACAACTACTTGGGGCTGACGGTCGCCGGTTTCCCCAATTTCTTCACCGTCACGGGACCGGGCAGCCCCTCGGTCTTCGCCAACATGATGAACGCCATCGAGCAGCACGTGGAGTGGATCGGCGACTGCATGGCCTACATGGAAAAGAAAAACATCCAGCAGATCGAAGCCACGCCAGACGCGGAAGCGGAATGGGTCGAGCATGTCTCGGCAGTCGGTGCCGTCTCGCTGCGATCGCACTGCGACTCGTGGTACTTGGGCTCGAATATCGCGGGGAAACCGCGCGTCTTCTCGCCCTATATCGGCCCGGTGCCCGACTACGCGAAGAAGTGCGAGGACGTGGCCGCCAAGGGTTACGAGGGTTTCGTCCTTCGCTAGGAACCCGCGAATGAGGCTCGCGTTGGACCCGCGAGCCCATCGATCGGGCCCAGCTCCCTGTGGAGGCACATGTGAAGGTCCTGGTCGTGCTGAATCCCCGGGGCGGCACCCTGGCGCGCCTCGGCGCGGCGGGCCTGGACATGGTGAAAGACGCATTCCAGCGTCACGGCATCACGCCAACCATTAAAGCGGTGCGCGGCCGAGACATGGCCGAAGCCATTCGCGGCGCGCTGGCCCAGACGAAGGACTGGGATGCCGTGGTGGTGGGCGGCGGAGACGGCAGCGTCAATGCCGCGGCTTCCGTGCTAGCTGGCACGGATATCCCCCTCGGCGTCCTGCCTCTCGGCACATTCAACCATTTCGCCAAGGATCTGGGTGTTCCGTTGGCGCTCGAGGACGCTGCGGGGACCGTCGCCGGTGGCCAAACGATTTCAGTCGATCTGGGTGAAGTGAACGGCCGGATTTTCGTCAACAATTCTTCCCTCGGCATCTATCCGCATCTGGTCGTAACGCGCGAGCGGGTGCAGCGGCATGGTGTGGCCAAATGGGCCGCCGCCGCCGTGGCCGCCGTGGCCATGCTGTGGCGCCTGCCCCGCCACCGCCTCTGCGTGCAGGCCGAAGGCTGGCACGAAGATCGGCAGACTCCGTGCCTTTTCATCGGCAACAATCCCTACGACCTCGATGTCTTCGGGAGCGCCAAACGCTCTCGTTTGGATTCCGGCATGCTCTACCTCTGCCTGGTCGCGCGCCCCAGCCGCTTCGCATTGCTCAAGCTGGCCTTGCGCGCACTGTTCGGCCGCTTGGAAGCCGAACAGGACTTGCTCCAAACGCAGCTTTCCGAGGCCACCATCGTGCCGCGGCGGAAGGTCATCCATGTGGCGATCGACGGCGAGTCGCTGCTGCTGAACGGCCCTCTGCGGTACCGTATCCGCCCGCGCGCGCTGCGCGTTCTGGTGCCCGGAAACACGGCCGCATGACGACCATCGCGCATTTGTCCGATCTTCACTTCGGCCGACACGATGATCAGGTGGTAGAAGCCCTATTGGCGGACTCCGCATTCAAAACAGCCGACATGGCGGTCGTCACCGGCGACCTGACACAACGCGGCCGCATCCACCAGTTCGAGTTGGCGCGGTCCTTTCTCGATCAGCTTGGCAAACCCGTCCTTGTCGTGCCCGGCAATCATGACATCCCTCTCTACGACCTGATCCAACGCTTTGTGGGCAGGCTCGCCCGCTATCAGCGCTTTATCACGGGCGATCTGCATCCTTTCGTCGACGACGGCGAGATTGCTGTTTTCGGCCTCAACACCGCGCGCTCCGCCGCCATTTCCAATGGCCGGATTTCCCGCGAGCAGGCGCACGCCATGGTCGCCGCCTTCGCGACTGTCCCTTCAGACCGGACCCGCATCGTCGCCGCGCATCACCCGCTGCTGGCTCCCAAAGGCACGACACCCACGCTGGTCGGCCGCGCCGTGCTCGCGCGGGAGGCGCTGTCCGATGCGGGCGTGCATATTGTTCTCGGCGGCCACCATCATCACGCGCTCAGCGCCGAGTCCGCGCCGGATCTCATTGAAGCTAGGCGCGAGATCCTGATTATCCAGGCGGGCACGGCGGTTTCGCGGCGGCTGCGAGGAGAAACCAATTCCTACAACCTCCTGCAAATAACGCCCCACGGCGTGACCTGCGCCATCCGGCTGTGGAGCGGCGCACAATTCGAGACGCGAGACACATCGTCGTTCTCCTTCGCGGACGGTAAATGGGTGCGAGCGTGACGCGTCCCGTCTTCGTTGCCGTTCTCTGCCTACTCGGGTTTCTGGCGCTGGCATATGGCTCCGTCGCCTTGCCGTCCGTGCAGGCGATCGACACTTCTATCGATGCGGCCGTGGCCCCGCTGCGCACCAAGCCGTTACTGGCGGTCTTCCTGTGGATCACGACCCTCGGCGCGGGCGCCACCCTGCTTGCCGTCATGCTGACCACGACAGGACTTCTGTGGCGCGGAGCGGACCACGCGTTCCTGCGTCCGCTTTGGATCGTCTACCTGGGGACGGAAGCCATGGTCTGGGGGACCAAGTTCATTCTCGACCGCGAGCGGCCGGTTTTCCTCGAAATCGCCAGCGCCGCCTCGCCCTCTTTTCCCAGCGCACATACGGCGGGCTCGGCGGCGGTCTACGGGTTCCTCGCTTACATCCTCGCAAGCAGCGGGAGGCGCAACAGTCCCGCCCGTACGCCCATCCTCGCCGCAGCAGCATTCACGATCGCTGCCGTGGCGTTGAGCCGAGTCGTGCTCGGCGTGCACTTCTTCTCGGACGTGCTCGGTGGGCTGACGCTAGCCGGTTTCTGGCTGTGCTTAGAAGTCGGTGCAGCCGACAATGCGTCCGGGCACCAGACTGCCCGAACCTGATTGCATCCTAAAGAATGGCGGACAGGGAGTCGAACTCAGCATCGTTCGCCTTAGTTCGTCCTGGTACGAAGCTATTGAAAAATATGAATTTTAGCCCGTTTCAGCATCTGGAATAGTTCACCTCGATCCGTCACAATTGACCTCGCCAACGTGGGTAACGGTGTGGGTAAAAGTGCGGCGGACACTTGCGAAACTAACGGCTCTAGAGGTGACCAAAGCTAAGAAACCGGGGATGTACGGTGATGGCGGTGGTCTCTATCTGCAGGTATCGCGCGCAGGCACGAAGTCCTGGATCTTCAGGTTCACGCTCCTTGGCAAAGCCAGGGAAATGGGTTTAGGACCGCAGCACACGGTTAGCCTGGCTGAGGCTCGTATCAGGGCCGCCAACTGCAGGAAGCTCTGCCTGGACGGCATTGACCCGATAGAGGCCAAAAGGGAGAAGGTCGCGAGCCAGAAACTTGAGGCCGCCAAAACAGTGACTTTCGAGACATGCGCTACAGCCTTCATCAAGGCCCAGGAGCCGGGGTGGCGGAACGAAAAACACGCGGCACAATGGACCTCTACCTTAACGAAATACG
>CAYZFH010000024.1:0-8445 GCA_964477375.1 uncultured Rhizobiaceae bacterium
CACACAAGGAGAGGCATCCATGCTTGCCAATGTGATTTTTGGTGTGCGCGACATGAAGCGCGCCACCTCGTTCTACGACGCGATCTTCACGCCGCTGGGCTACAAACGGGTCAGCACCGGCGAGAAGTTCACCGGCTACGGCCCGGCCGAGAAGGCCAACTTCTTCATCTGCACGCCGCGCAATGGCCAGCCCGCCACGGCCGGTAACGGCACCCAGGTGACGGTCTCGGCGCCCGACACGGCCTCCGTCGATGCGTTCCACAAGGCGGCCTTGGCCTCCGGCGGCACCTGCGAGGGCGCGCCGGGCTATCGTCCGCCCGAGAAGAAGACGTCCTATGGCGCCTATGTGCGCGATCCGGACGGCAACAAGATCATGGCCGTTTGCAGCAATCCGAAGTGATGCCAACGCCGGGCGGCCGAGGCCGCCCGGCACGGCGCCGCGATGACGGTCCGCCGCAGGCTCATGCGATGGCTCCGCATCCCGCCGATCCTGGCGGCCCTGATGCTCGCCTGCGCCACAAGCGCATGGGCGGCCGCGAGTTCGCCTGACGCCGACAGGGACGAGCTGGGCCAGTGCAAGCGTGGGTATTACGCGCTCGGCCAAACCTGCATCCCGCTCGAGATGCCGGAAAACTCCCGCCTCGATTCAACCGGGCACGCCTGGGTCTGCCGCAGCGGCTTCTATCAAAGCGGCGCCCAGTGCCTGCCCGTGAAGATGCCCGCCCACGCCAAGCTGGATTCGAGCGGCCACGAATGGGTTTGCGAAAAAGGCTTCTATCGCGTGGGAGACCAGTGCGAGGTCGTGTGCGAGCGCGGCTTTCATAACGTCGGCCAGAAATGCGTTTCCTCCGCGAAACCCGCGCGCGCGCCGGCCGCGACCGGCACAGCGCACGGCGGTCCGGCGGAATGTCCGGCGGGAACACAGGCGAACAACGGCCAATGCGAAAGACTGCGGCCGCCCGCACATGCATCGTTGGACAAGTCCGGGTACGACTGGGTCTGCGACGCCGGATTTTTCCGTTACGGCGAGGAATGTCGCCGCGTGTGCGACAAAGGCTTCACCCGGGACGGGAATGATTCCTGCCGGCCCGTCGTGGTGCCGCCCAATGCCGCGCTCGACAAATCGGGACACAACTGGGCCTGCAACGTGGGCTTCATCGCCCAGGACAATGCCTGCGTGCCTGTGCCGCTCGACACAGCCCCACCGCGCAAATTTGGAAGCGGCGGCGCCAAGGAGAAGTCGCCATGAACCTGCCGAAGGAACTGGTCGGCTACTGGGACCGCTATAAGGCCGAGACCGACCTCTACTGGGCACGCGTGAGCAAAGAGAAAGGCATCTCCGGCGTGACGCCGCACGTCTATCCGTGGACGCAAGTGCCCGTCTTCGCGGACCTGATGCTGTTCCTCATCCTCCACGGCGGAAAGACATCGACCGCCCATCTTCTGCTGGAGCATGAGATCAGCGGCAAGCCGCCGCACAAGGTGGGCGATTACAGCGTGGTGCTGGACGGATTCGGACGGCCCGCCTGCGTCATCCGCACCACGTCGGTCGAGATCAAACCGTTCCGCGCGGTGGACAAGAAATTCGCCATGGCCGAATCGGAAGGCGCGGGCGACGTGCTCTATTGGAAGCAGGGCCACTGGTCCTTCTTCCAGCATTACTGCAAGGCGCACGGCAAGGAGATGACGGAAGATACGCCGATGGTGTTCGAATATTTCGAACTGATCCACCCGGGCTGAAGACTAACCCGGCAGCTTGTTCACGGCATCGATGCGGTCGCCGGTCGCGGGATGGGTCGCGAAGAAGCCGCCGCCGCTGGCGCCCTCCACCTGCGTCAGCCAGGTGAGGGTCTCGGCCATTTCCTTTTTGCCCGGATAGCCCGCGCGATTCAAAATTTCCACGCCATGCGCATCGGCTTGCGATTCCTCGGAGCGGCTATAGGCGCTGGTCACGAGGGCGCCGGCCAGTGGCGTCAACTGGCCTGAGCCGGGCGCGATCTGTTCCAGAAGCGCGAAGCCGATATCCATGCCGGCGGAGAGCGTCTGAATCTTCGCTACGTGCCCCAAGTCCTCATGGGCGATTTCATGCGCCAAGATCGCGCGCAACTGCGTGTCGTTGGCCTTCTGCAAGAGGCCGGTCGTCACATAGAAATCGCCACCGCCGCCATTGGCGGCGTTCACATGCGCATCGTCCCACACGGTGATCTTGACGCGGTTAGCCGGGATGGGATGGTCCATTTTGGCGATCAGCGGCGTCATGATCGTCTGCAGCCGTCTCGCCTGATCCGACGTGATCGCGATGGTCTTGGGCTCTTCGTTCTGGGCCTGCGGCGCGGGCTGCTGCCCGCCATCGCCTTGGCCATTGCCCTGCTGCTGGGCGACACAGCCGCCCAGAGCCACTGTCAGGAACATCGCTGAAAGGAACAGCCGCAAACATGCCTCCGCTGCCGGGCTTTCGCGTCACCGGCAAAACGGAAACGTCATGCACCAGCGAATGTTCCCCGGAGGGCGGGTCGAGAACGCCGCGCCGTCAGGCGGAAAGTTCGCCGCGTGCCTTTTTCGAATCCTCGAACCCGTGCATGCCCATGTGCCACTGCAGGGCGACGATCACGCCCTTCACCGGCTGAAGCAGGCCAAGCGTCATCACAAGCGTGAGCGGCAGCCAAACGGCCAGATGCACCCAGAGCGGTGGCTCCAGAAGCTGCTCGGTCAAGAGCTGCGAGGGCACGATGATATGGCCGACGATGAGGATGACGATGTAGGCCGGGAAATCGTCGGCGCGGTGATGGTGCATCTCCTCGCCGCACGCCGCGCAGGCCGGCACGATCTTGAGAAAACGGCCGAACAGCGATCCCTTGCCGCAGGCCGGACACTTGCACCGGAACCCACGCCCGAGAGCCGTCATCAGGGAGATGCGCGAAGCCGTCATTGCCTTGATCCTTCTACACTCTTGCCCCTGCACCAAGCTTATCCATACAATAAAAATCAATAGCCATACGAACAAGCCCTTGGATGTAAATTGTATGGATTGGACCCCTACATTAAACGACCGCGCGGGACCGGTCTATTTGGCCATCGCCGATGCGCTCGACGCCGATATCGCGAGCGGGCGCTTGCGCCGCGGCCAGCAATTGCCGACACACCGGGCGCTGGCCAAGGCGCTGGGCATCGACCTGACCACGGTAACCCGCGCCTATAGCGAAGCACGCGAACGCGGCTTGACCGAAGCGCGCGTGGGGCAAGGCACCTTCGTTGCGGAAAGCCGGACATCCGCGCGCCTTCCCGGCGCGCCGCGCATCCAGTTCGACCTGTCGATGAATCTGCCGCCGCAGCCGCTGGAGGCCGACCTCGAGGGCCGCATCGCGCGCGGCATCGCCGCACTCAAAAAGGAGAACGGCTTCTCGGCCTACCTGAACTACCGCGAGATGGGCGGCAGCGAGGAGGAACGCGATGCCGCCGCTGCGTGGCTGCGCGGGCGAATTCCCGGCGCGGATGCGGAACGTCTTCTGATTTGCCCGGGCACGCAGACCGCGATCCTCGCACTGCTGATGGCGCTGACGGCGCCCGGCGATGTCGTGCTGACGGAAGCGCTGACCTATCCCGGCCTCAAGGCCGCCGCGTCGTACACAGGTGTGCGCCCGATCGGCGTGGCGATGGACGCGAACGGCATCCTGCCCGACGCTTTGGAGCACGCCTGCATCCGCCACGCGCCGAAAGCGCTCTATCTCGTGCCCACGATCCACAATCCCACCACGGCGACCTTGCCGCTCGAGCGCCGTGGGGCAATCGCCGCGATCGCAGGCAAGCACGGGCTGCATCTTCTGGAAGACGATGCGTATGGCGCACTCGATCCGTCCGCGACGCCGTTGGCCGCGCTGGCGCCGGAACGGACCTTTCATATGGCGAGCCTGTCCAAATGCATCGCGCCCGGCTTGCGCGTCTCGCTTCTGCTGGCGCCATCGCGCGCGCAGGCCGCCGCCGTGGGCAACGCCTTGCGCGCCGCCGCGCAGATGCCGGTCTCGCTGATGGTGGCGCTAGCCGCCCGTTGGCTCGGCGACGGCAGCGCCGACGCGATCGTGGCCGCCATCCGCGAAGAAGCCGCGGCACGCCAGAAACTGGCAACGCGCGCGCTGGCGGGGCATGCCTTTGCCGCGCATCCCGCTGGCCATCACATCTGGGTTCCGCTGCCGCGCGGCTGGGGCCGGGCGGAGTTCGCGTCCCATGTGCAACGTCAGGGTTTGGCCGTCGTCACCAGCGAAGCGTTCAGTGTGGAGGAACCCCCGCCCCACGCCGTGCGCGTCTCGCTCGGCGCCGCAGCCAGCCGCGCGGAGTTGAGCCGCGCGCTGGAGCTGCTGGCAACAGCGCTCCAGTCCGCGCCGGTCGCAGCTCGCGTCGTTTAAAAGGCCGCGCGATGGCGCGGCCTTTCAGACTTCATATCGTTGTTAGCGTTGGTGCCCTTGGCCGGACTCGAACCAGTACGATGTCCAACCCCTATCGTTTCGGACGAAACTACCCGATCCTTTCTTCCGCCTCGGGACGCCGCCAATCGGAAGGCCGGTCAACGATCTCCAGCACTGTGCCGATCGCGTCCTCCGTCGCGTAGTAGGCGAAGGCCAGGCGATCGAGCCATCTGCCGGACTGGATGCACACATAGCCGGCGGCTTCGAGTGCGGCCGTTTTCTCCGCCCAGCTCAGTTCGTTGCAGTCGAACAGGAGGTGCTGAACGCCTTCGCCCTTCGACGCCAAGAAATCGGAATAGATATTGCCCCCGGAAATCGGCTGGATGACCTCCCAGACCAAACCGGACACGTCGGCCAGGCAAACCTTGAACGAAAAATCGGCCGACCGGCCGCGATAGGTCAGATCGGTGCACGTCCGGGAATTGAACGAATAGATGCTCCACGGCCCCAATCCCGCGACCCGCATGCGATCGATCGTTCGGCGGTAGTCGTCGGTCACGACGCACACCTGCCGAAGAGTTCCCAGGAATCCGACGGGAAGTGATCTGGGGAGTATGAGGCCGGGCGCATTCGATTCTTCTGACATTGCTCGGACTCCATGATCCCTGGCGCGAATTTTTCTAATCTCATGCGAATCTAGTCTGCCCTGAACAAGGCGTCGATATCGTCCGGCAATTCAGTTATTAGATCGAGGCGCCCGCGCTTCCTACGGTCGTGAGAGGAGCGATTCGATGCAGTTGGGTTTCGATATACCTGCGCATTGGCCGGACAACGGACATCCGATCGAGAACCTGTTTCCCGAGCTTATCGAGCAGGCGAAGTTCGCCGAGAAGGTCGGGTTCGATGCCTTCTTTCTCGCCGAGCATCATTTCAACGACTACTTCGTCCAGCCCTCGCCCCTCGCGCTGGCGAGCCATCTGGCGGCCGTAACCGAAAAGCCGCGGATCATCATCGCGGTGATCATTCTGCCCCTGCACGACGTGCGCCGCCTGGCGGGCGAAATCACGATGACCGATCACCTGACCAGGGGGCGTCTCGAGGTCGGTTTCGGGCGCGGCGGCGCGCAGTTCGAGTCCGATTGTTTCGGGCTGCCGTTCGATAAGGCGCGCGAATCGATGGAGGACAAGCTCAAGGCTCTGCTCATTCTCCTGAAGGGCCAGGACGTGTCCTACGACGGTCCATACGCCAAATATCCCGCAGTCACGGTCATGCCGCCGCCGCTCCAGAAGCCGCATCCACCGCTCTGGCTGTCGGCCATTCGCACGGAAGCTGCCTACCACTGCGGACTACAGGGCTACAGCGTCCAGACTGGCGCCCTTCGCAGGCCCATCGCCGTGCAGAAGGAGTTGATCGCCGCGTTCAGGAAAGGGGCCGCGGAAAGCGGATCGAACCCGGGCGCCCAGAAGATTTCGCTGTCCCAGATCGTCTACGTTGCGAAGAGCGACTCCGACGTGAAGGAAAAGCTGGAGATGGTCTATGCCAATCAACAGCGCTTCTTGAGCCAGTTCATCACGGCCGGGATCGTAAAGGGCGGCAAGGTCGTGCCGATCGAGATCGACGACACGATCGAAAGCCTGAGCGAATCAGTCATCGTCGGCAGCCCCGAATACTGTGTCGACAGGCTGCTGGCGCTGAAGGAGCTGGGATACGACGCCCTCAGCCTGCGGATGAATTTCGGGCCGGTCCACGAAGACATCATGGGCTCCCTCGATCGGTTCGGAGAGCACGTCATGCCGTATCTCGGCGGTGGATCCAGCGCCGCCGAACCGAACGTCACCGAGAGACGCAAGGCGTCCTCCGTCGGCTAGGGTTCCGGGGCCTAAACAAGGACCGAAAGATCACGCGATGCTATGCGCCGCTTAGGCAGACCGGCGCCGCGCGGGCCGCTCATGCACCGCGGTGAGCACTGCGCGCCACGAATATGGATGCAAAAATTCGATTGGTGCCCCTGGCCGGACTCGAACCAGCACGATGTCGCCACCAACAGATTTTGAGCATGAAAAAGCTTTAGCCGTGACACTACTAGACATTTCTAAATTCGCCTAATTATCCCTATTTTTCAATCACTTGCTGGACGCCTTCATGTTGAGGACGTACCTTGAACTCCTACCTATTTCGGCACCGTCTGCTACCTATTTGCTACCTGAAAATCAGTGCAAAGAACCAAACTTACAAAACGTATCGTTGATCAGCAGTCGGCTCAGCACGAAGAACGCATTCTTTGGGATTCCGAACTGCGAGGTTTCGGGCTGAAGATCCAGCCAACCGGCAGAAAGGTATTTATCCTTTTTTACCGGACCAAAGCCGGCCGCCAGCGACGCCCAGTAATTGGAGCTTACGGCGCGATCACGGTCGATCAGGCGCGCGACATAGCGCGCGAGTGGCTTGCCGATGTGGCTAGAGGCGGTGATCCCAGCGGTTCGCGACAAATGAAGCGCAAAGCCGCGACGGTAAAAGACCTTGGCGAGCGGTATTTGAAAGAACACGCAGAGATACACAAAAAGGCATCAAGCCAGAAAGAAGACCGACGCCTTCTGCAGCGGGAAATCTGTCCCAGGCTAGGCCAATTAAAAATTGAATCAGTTCAGCGAGCAGACGTCATCCGCTTGCATCAAGCACTAGTTAATTCTCCATACACAGGAAATCGATGCGTCTCGCTATTATCGAAGATGTTCAATCTTGCTGAACTCTGGGGCCTTCGGCCCGATGGTTCCAACCCTTGTCGCCATGTAAAAAAATATCGCGAGCGAATGCGAGAGCGATTTTTGTCCGAAGCAGAACTTAATAGAGTTGGTTTAGTTCTCGACGAAATGGCAAACGGCGACGCATTAGCGACCACCGCGGTCAATGTCATTAGAACGTTGGCCCTGACAGGTTGTCGACTGGGTGAAATCCTTTCTCTTCAATGGGATTGGGTTAACTTTGCTGCAGGCACACTCGATTTTCCTGACAGCAAAACTGGCGCAAAACGTATTCCGTTGGGTAATGCTGCACTAGCGCTGTTAGCTTCGATCAGCCGCTCAGGATGCGCATGGGTTTTTCCCAACCGGGATAATTCTATGCATATTCCGCGCGCACGCTTGGAGGATGTATGGAAGCAAGTGCGGGTCAAAGCAAAACTTGAGAACGCGCGGTTACATGACTTTCGCCATACCGTCGGCACTTACAGCGGACAAGCTGGCCACAATGCATTCATTGTCAGAGACCTGCTCGGACATAAAGATTTGTCTATGACAAGCCGATACGTGAATAAAGATTTTCGCCCGTTGCGCGATGCAGCCAATGCAGTTTCCGAGAAGATCGCAGGGGCACTATCTAACACGACAATGAGTGGCTCGCCCGCTCGAGATTTAGTTGCAAAGGGACACGATGAGCAAGCTTCAGGCTAGTCGGAGCAGTAAGCGAGATAGCGCCAGATCGAAAAGCCGCGAGGAAGCTGCGCCACCACTCAGTCCCATCACTAGGTATGAGCATCATCAACAACACGGCTTCTTATCTCTGAAGCATGCGGCTCGACTTATTCGCGGCAGAAACTCCTGGCTCGGAACTGAATACGGCGGAAGTGATTTTTCCGCTTTTTTTATAGACGGCAAACTTATAGCTAGCTTTTTTTTGCCGGCAACTGAGATACCAGTTCCTATACCTGCATATTTCTGGCGGGAAGTTGACGCCGCCACAGTCGCACGCTCTCGCGACTCGTCTGGAAGGCTACAACCCCCATACAAGGCGCCCGTCACTGACGCCATCGATCGCTATATTAAGGAATTAAATCTAGTCGCTGATTCTCGTGATATGACAGATTTGGAAGCGATTGACCCTTGGCTTTCGAGCCGGCTGGCTCTGCATGCTTCATACAACCCAACCGATTTGGCGGACCTGAAAGCGTCTGTTCATTCACTGATCCAAACATTACAAGAACATCGACAAGGCCCGCCGCAACTGGTGGGTGTTCTCTTTGAAGATTGGGAACGCTTCCTGAGAACGC
>CAYZFH010000024.1:8455-21759 GCA_964477375.1 uncultured Rhizobiaceae bacterium
GAACGCATGTCGAGTTCCCGGTAACACTGAAAAGTCGAGGTGCGCGGCCAATTACCGCACCAGATGCGTTCTGGGTCGAGGTGATCCGTAGATTTTTTAAAGAGTGGCCATCTGTACCCCAGCAGAAGAATTTCGGTCGTGAACTTGCTGCTTGGGCTCTCACACAAAAGTTCGACCCGCCGATATCCAGTGAGTGGACCCGGCGGCGAATCATGGATCTTTATTATCAACTAGGGCTGAGTAAGCGCAGATAGGCTATTCGACACTTACCCAGTGATTTTCTGCCACCTAAATCAGGTCGCTCCATTGTAATTATCGACATACCTTCGGCTCGATTAAGGCCGAGGGACCATGACGCGGACATTTAGCCCCGAAGACTTCGCTGCGATTGCGGAGATCCTAAGAACGGACCAGCGCTTCCTTGATCAACTTTGGCCTGCGCCGCTAACCGAAGTTCAGCTCGCTCGGCGCTGGCGCGTGAGCGTTAAGAAGTTGCAGGCGGATCGGCTATCGGGGCGTGGTTTGCCGTTTTTTCGCGTTCCGGGCGGGCGTAGCGTGCGGTACCGATTCGAAGACGTTCTTTCAGCGGAGAAGCGCGGTCTGGTTAGCTCAACGTCCGAGCGACCCCAGACTATCAGTCCCGTCGCCGCGCTAAGCACCGAAGTTAAATTTGAAGATGCGTAACAAATTCTATCCCACGCGCGCGCTTTCCATAACGTTCGGCTGCTATTGGCGTCGACACACGGCCCCCTTCATTACCGGTAGTAAGTTGCTCTCGCCGTGCTCCATTTGAGTGGACAGGACGTGAAACCCAAGACTTTGCACGTCATAAGCGGCAATCTTGTAGTCACGCTTGATCGGGGCGATGTTGGCCGCAGCGACGGTAATGACGCTCGTAATGAGCCAATCATCATCGACGGGACGGCTGTCGCAATAAACGAAGAGGCCGGCAGCAATAGCGCTCAAGGCAATCCGCGCGCATCCCAACCTGCGTCTCCCGAAGCCCCTGCCGCAATCAATCCGCCCAACGCTCAAGAGAAGGTTGTTCCGCAACAGGCCGTCTGGCTTGACATCGTGACCGTCAACTCTCCATTAGGGCGCGTCGGAATTCCCGCATATATCGACATTCGAGAGAAACTCGCGGATTTCAGGAGTCTGGAAGAAGAGCGGAAAGAGCGAAAGGCGAGGCTTGCTCGGTTTACACCGGGCGACCGGCCGCAAAAGCGGATTAAGCGTCGCCTTCATAAATGCTCTGACCAACTACCTTGCCTGCTCCCGGCGTGTCCGGTCTGTCACCGGGAGTGGCAGATCGTGGTCGCATCTCAGGCTGCGGCGGTCCTAGCCAAAGCTGAGAAATGCACATTTGTGACTCTGGTAGCGAAGCGGGGCCTTGTGCGTGTAGGTCGCCTTTGCGCGATCGACTTGGACGCCATCAAGAAGCGGCTTTCGAAGCAGCTCGCGACTGTCAAACTCGGCGACAAGCTCGTATTTGGTGGCATCGAAGTGACTTATGCATGTCACTTCAAACGATACATCGTACACGTGCATCTTTTGATTGCTGATTGTTCAGTTCGGCGTGCCAGGCGCCTCAGGCAGTTCTACCCGTCGTTTCGACGGAGGGTGCGCGATCCTAAGTTGGCCAAGGCCGCGCGCCGCGGGGCAAAACGCATTAGAGGTATCGTTACCGAAGACGCGGATGACCTAACTCGACTCTCCGCCTATGTAATCAAGGGGAGAATTTGGCAGCAGAACCTTTACATCGATCGAAATGGCGGGCTTAAGACGCAAAGAAAGCGAAGACCTTCTGCCCGTATTCATACCGAGATGATGCAATTCCTGGCTGAACATAGGGAGCAGGATTTTCTTATCCTGCAGCGCATTCGCTCGCTTTCCACGGGCAGACTAAAGGTGCATTACTCGGTTGCCGGGGATCGCGGTTAGACAACGAGAAACCTCGACGCAAACCCAATAGCCGGGTCTTTAGCGCCTCGATTAGGGGCCTTAGTCCAGCCGCAAAAGCTAATTCTTAGCGAGCTGATTTGATGGCTGAGGATCGAGATGGCACCACTTCAAACCACACTTCAAACCGCACAGCCGGATCTGGCTGATTTCTTCGACCATCTACCTTTCATTCCCTCTCGGATAAGCCCAAGACGGGACCGCGTCTCAATCGAAGCAGTTATCTCAGTAACTCCCCGACTGAACACCCTCCAACCTGACATTGAGGACCTTGTTAAGGCCTATACATTGATTAGCGACTTCAAATACGGGGTACGACCTACCGCTACTCAGCGAGCATCATTTCTTCGAGATACCCCTCCTCAATCCGACCCATTTACGACCAAGAGAGCTAATGAAAAGCCGTCATTGGGAGTGACAGTTGTACCGGGGCGCCCGCGGAACTGCGCACATATGGGTCGACTGAGTGCAAAATGCCGCTTTCACACTGAGTTAAAATAAGAGTTGGTGAAGGGCCAATCCGGCGGTCTGCTCCAATTCCCATCACGCATTTGTGAATCCTGCAACGCCGGAAAAGACGGGCATTGCTCCGGCGAACGCCTAAGTATGGAATGCGTTCCATCGCGGAAGAGGCAGGGTCATGGCGGCTTATAGGTTCAACCGGATTCCGGTGTCGGAGATCACGCCCCATGGCGTCTATCTGAACCGCCGCGCCTTCCTGGCCGGCGCGCTGGCGTCCTCGGCACTGGGCTTTCTGCCCAGCGGCGCAGTGGCCGCGCCGCTTACCTTCACACGCGGCAAGTTCGGCACGGACGAAAAGCAGACGCCGTATAAGGACGTCACCACCTATAACAACTTCTATGAGTTCGGCACGGGCAAGGGCGATCCGGCGCGATATTCCGGCGACTTCAAGCCTACGCCATGGACGGTGAAGGTGGACGGGCTGGTGGCCAAGTCGCGCAGCTTCAGCCTCGACGACCTGATGGGCTTCCCGCAGGAGGAGCGCGTCTACCGCATGCGTTGCGTCGAGGGGTGGTCGATGGTCATCCCCTGGATCGGCTTTCCCCTGGCCGCGCTGCTCGACCGCGTCGAGCCCTTGGGCAGCGCCAAATACGTGGCGTTCGAGACCGTCGTGCGCCCGTCCGAGATGCCGGGGCAGCGCGGCGCGTTGCAGCCCCTGCCCTGGCCCTATGTCGAGGGCTTGCGGCTCGACGAAGCGCGCCATCCGCTCACCATCCTGTCGGTAGGGTTGTACGGCCAGACGCTGCCCAACCAGAACGGTGCGCCGGTGCGCCTGGTGGTGCCATGGAAGTACGGCTTCAAGGGCATCAAGTCGATCGTGCGCGTCTCGCTGACGGAGAAACAGCCCATCACGACATGGGAACGCGCGGCGCCCGACGAATACGGCTTCTACGCCAACGTCAATCCGAAGGTGGACCATCCGCGCTGGAGCCAGGCCACCGAGACGCGCGTGGGCGACGGCGGATTCTTCAACTCGGCGCGCCGTCCCACTTTGCCCTTCAACGGCTACGGCGATGAGGTCGCCGGCCTCTACGCGGGCATGGACCTGAAAGCCAACTATTGAACATGGCGGCATTGCCCCGCATGCCCCGCTGGTGGCGCCCGGCGAGTATCTGGCTGCTCTATGCCGCCGGCTTCGTTCCCGCCGCCTGGACCTTTTATCTCGGCGCCACCGGGCAGATCGCGGGCAACGCGGTCAAAGTGTTCGAGCAGCTCTTGGGCATCTGGGCGCTGCGCTTCCTGATCGCGGCGCTGGCGGTGACGCCCTTGCGCGACCTGTCGGGTGTGAACCTGATCCGCTACCGCCGCGCGCTCGGCCTGTTGGTCTTCTGGTACGTAACCATGCACTTCCTGAGCTACATGATCCTGGACCAGAATCTGAACCTGTCGGTCATCGTCGCCGACATCACGAAGCGTTGGTTCATCACCATCGGCATGGCGTGTTTCGTGTTCCTGATCCCGCTCGCGGTCACGTCCAATAGTTGGTCCATGCGGCGGCTGAGGCAAAATTGGAAACTGTTGCACATGCTGACCTATCTGATCGTGCTCGGCGGCACGGCACACTTCATCATGTCGGTGAAGGTGGTCACGGCGGAGCCGCTGGTCTACCTAGCGCTGGCCATCCTACTAGTGGCCTACCGGCCGCTGCGGTCCATCATCTTTGGTCGGCGAAGGCAGCGCTTTTCCACCTAGTGTGAAAGCCTACTTTCACACTGAGTTGCTAATACAGGGTGCGATCCACCCACATAAGCGCTTCTGCCGGTAGTAATATCGTTAGGACTTGTGGCCGGCTGCTATGAGGCCAGCGAGAAGCCCATTTGTTGGATAGTCGTAGGTCGGGCGAGATGAGGGCGTTTACCTGGTGTCGCTCCTTCAGGAATGCGCCTGTATTGGTGTTTCCAATCACTGCGCAAACAGAACGGTTAGTGGCCGTGATCTCAACCTTGGACCCATGCGTGGCGATGAATTCCGCCCTTGAAACTCTTTTCTGTCCCAGCAGTTGAAGGAGCAAGATGGCACACTCGGAAATGGGGTGATGAGGGGGGATGTGTCGTCCCAAATGTCGGCAATCGTGGAAGAACCGCGCTCCGCGACGGGTTCCGCCCTCACGGCCCAGCCACTTCGGGCTTTGCCCGGCCTTCGTCCTCTTTATCTCCTGCCGCGCGATCCATTCGCCGAAGAGGTTCTGATCCTTCTTTCGGCGTCGCCGACCAGGTCGATTGTATGGTCGGCTTCTTTTCCAGCGCCATCCTCGCGTCCTTGGCACCAGGTCTTGCCACATACCTCGAACGTCCGGATCACAAGTTCCGGCTCGTCATCAGCCCGCTCCTGACGTCCGACGACTGCAAAGCGATCGAGGAAGGCACCCAATCTTTCGAAGCGGTGGCGACAAAAGTTTAATCGGATTTCAGGTATATTGGCTTGGCATCCGGTTTCACAGATTCGGGGATGGGTGTTTTAATAGAACCGGAAGAAAAGGATATCTAAAAACGTCACGAACGACGATACGCCCATACCATGAGGCCGACGCCCGCGAGAAAAAGAGGCAATGAGAGAGTTTGGCCCATAGTAATGCCGCCCGGCAGGAAGCCGATATAAGCATCCGGTTCCCTGAATAATTCCGCAACGGATCTGAACAATGCGTACCCACAGAGGAAAACACCGGTGAGTAGCCCAAAGCGCGCACGAATCTGCTCAGAGCGCGACAGGCTCCATAGAATCGTGAACAGCACGATTCCTTCGAGCCCGGCCTCGTAAAGTTGACTCGGATGGCGCGAAACTAGCCCCCCGCCTGGAAACACAATCGCCCAAGAAACGTCCGCCGGGCGGCCAAACAACTCACCGTTAATAAAGTTTGCAACGCGGCCGAAAAACAAACCAATGGGAACAACACAAGCCACACGGTCACCCAGCGCGAGCGCCGGCACACGTAGTCGGCGCGCGTAAAGTATGATCACCAGGACCATACCAAGGAACCCGCCATGGAAGGACATGCCTCCGCGCCACACGGCTAAGATTTCGGTCGGATTTTCAAAATAATAAACTGGTTTATAGAAGAGTACGTAACCAAGCCTACCCCCGAGAATGATCGCGAACGTAGCCCAGAGCAGGAAATCGTCCACGGCCTTCGCGGTAAGCACGCGTGGTTCCCAAGATGCAACTACCCTAAGATAACGCCATCCGACGATGAGCCCCGCCATGTAAGCAAGAGCATACCAGCGGATCGCGATAGGCCCGATTTCAAACGCGACAGGATCGAGCGCTGGAAATGGAATAGCTAGAAACATAGGCAAACAGTGCTGCGAAGATATGAGCGACACTTCGCCAAGCGACATGAGGCACGGCACGCGACGTCGTCGTTGAACTCAGCCAACCACAATCGATGATCGCGGACGTACTGAGACCTCGCCTGCCAGGGCAGCCGCGGGAGATTTATTTCGAAACTGAGGAGCATCTGGTTGACCTCCGGTCAACAGAGTTGGTGGCTATGATTGGGGTCCTGGTGCGTGAACATGAACCGGAACAGTCAGCTCCCAGGTTACGAAATTAAAGGTGACGTCAATTGTTTCACCTAATTTCAGCTCACGGCTGACCGGAAACGCCTCATACCATAGATGAGACGTCGTCAGATCGAGCCGTTCGCCGCTGGAAATCCCGATCGATTCGATTTTCGCCGTTTGTGTTGGACTCGTACGCGCCAGAAGTGAGACCTCTCGCGCGACCGGTGACGTCAATTTGGCTAGATGCAGCCGAGATGAGCTGTCATTTATCAACACAAAACGAATTTTCGTTGAGCCGCCACGGCGCGCCGGTGTCGCCGTAGCAGTCTCAATCATAACATCATTGGTCATCTCAAGCGGCTCATCGGCACTAGAAGGCCCTGCCCACATCAGGAATGCGGCAAACAAGACGCCTTGGAAGAGGTAAATTCTCTGTCGCCACATTTCTTTTCCGTTCACAGGCTGCCTGGAGACACTCTTGAAAACCCACGCATGTATTCGATCGATTCTTAGGTCGTCGGCGCGCTTCGAATACCATTTTGGTTCACTGCGATTTCTGAATGTTCGTTACTGTCAGAGCGCCGTTAACCCGGTCGGCCTCGAACACAACAGCATCTCCTACCGCAACCGTCTTGAGCATTGCGGGCTCTTTCACGCGGAACACCATCGTCATCGAGTCCATATCTAGATTGGTTATCGGCTCGTGCCTCAATGTGATCTTCCCTGCAGATTCGTCAATTTTGATCACCTCACCTTTTACGGGCACAGTTTGTGCCTGAACGGTATTTCCTAGCGTCGCTGTCCAAAACAGCGCCAGGGCAATCAAACGGACAATCATGTTTACGCGCATTTTCATCTCCTGCTAGCTGAGCTCTCGCAGATACACTATTGGCTAACGACGATATCGCCGCTCATACCTGACTCCCGATGACCTGGAATAAGGCATGAGAAGTCGAATTCACCTGCCTTGGTGAACCGCCAAAGAATTTCTCCCGTCTGCTTGGGCGCAAGCCGCTTTGCGTTCGGATCATCGTGCTCCATGTCTGGGTTTTTCTTCATTTGTTCAGCGTGTTTGAGGTTCTCCTGTAGGGTTCCCAAAACAATTTCGTGATCTAGCTGGCCGTTGTTGCGAAGCATGAAGCGAACTTGTTCGCCTTTCTTCACAGTGATGCGATTCGGGGTAAACAGCATCTTGCCGTCCTCCGTTTCACGCATCGTTATGTTCACGACTCGAGCCGGCTTTTTCGGATCGCCTGGCACGCCGAATGCCATTTCCCCGCCGCGGGCGCCGTGTCCTGCATCCGCAAGAGCTGAGCCTTGAATTGCCGCAAACACAAAAAAAGCCGCAAGTATGTGTACGTAGCGCATCGGATTTTTTCACCTTTAGTGATTGTTGTGGTTGTTACCGGTGCTGCCAGGTTTGATTACCCGAAGCTCCGCCCCCTTTCCGGGATTCCCAGCGGAAGGAGCCCGCGTGGGCGCCTCGGCCTGGCCCTGCCACTCGTAGGCGACCGTTCCTTTCGGGTGCTTAAACCACCCGGGATCGCCGTAATCGTCACGCGCCAATCCCTCCCGAACCTTTACGACGGAAAACATCCCGCCCATCTCCATCGCGCCGAACGGGCCGAAACCCGTCATCATCGGCAACGTATTGTCCGGCAGTGGCATCTCCATTTCGCCCATGTCGGCCATACCGGCCGTGCCCATCGGCATGTAGTCGGGCACGAGCTGCCGGATTTTCTTGGTAACTTCCTTTTTCTCGACTCCGATGAAGTTGCTAACCTGATGCCCCATGGGATTCATCGTGTGGTGTGATTTGTGGCAATGGATCGCCCAATCGCCTTCGTGAACGGCATCGAACTCGAATGCGCGCATAGCGCCCACCGGAACGTCGATCGTTACCTCTGGCCAACGCGCCTCTGGCCTGACCCAGCCGCCATCGGTGCAGGTCACGGAAAAGTCGTAGCCGTGCATATGAATCGGGTGGTTGGTCATGGTCAGGTTTCCCACCCGTATTCGTGCCCGATCACCCTTGCGCACCACAAACGGATCGATGCCTGGGAACACGCGGGTGTTGAACGTCCAAAGGTTAAAATCTGTCATCTCAGAGACACGGGGAACGTAGCTTCCCGGGTCAATATCGTAGGCGCTGAGAAGGAACACGAAGTCACGGTCCACCCGCATGAAACTCGGATCACGGGGATGGACGACAAAGAATCCCATCATGCCCATCGCCATCTGGGCCATCTCATCTGCATGCGGGTGGTACATAAACGTCCCGCTTTTCTTGAGCTGGAATTCGTAGACGAAGGTCTTGCCGGGCTTGATATGCGGCTGGGTCAGGCCGCCCACACCGTCCATGCCGTTCGGCAGAAGCTGGCCGTGCCAGTGAATCGTGGTGTGTTCCGGCAGCTTGTTGGTGACGAAGATGCGGACCTTGTCGCCTTCGACCGCCTCGATCGTCGGCCCGGGGCTCTGGCCGTTGTAGCCCCAAAGGTGGGCGATCATGCCGGGCGCGACCTCGCGCACGACGGGCTCAGCGACCAGATGGAACTCCTTCCAATCCCCGTTCATGCGCGAGGGAAGGGTCCAACCGTTCAGCGTGACCACGGGCTGATAGGGACGTCCGCCGGACGGCGCGAGCGGCTTTTGCGTCTTGGCGTCCGCCATCGTCGGCGCCTCCGGAATGGAGGCGGCCTGCGCCCGGCCGGCGATCATGCCGGCGCCGAGCAGCGCAGCGCCCGAGGCGCCGAGAAAAGCCCGCCGGGTGGCATCGCGAGGCTTGTTTCCGTTTGTCATCGTCACTCTCCAACACTGGGCGTGCCGGCCAGGCTTTCGTATGCCAGCCCGCCCGAACCACCACCGATGATCGCGGCCTTGTAATCGACTTCGGCAAGGTAGAAATCCCGCAACGCTTCGATCGCGGCGGCATTGCTGGCGATGCTTTCTCGCGCGGTGCCGAGAAGCTCGAACGCATCGACGAGCATCCCGTTGTATTGAAGAAGCACCTGCTCGTTGACGATCTGCCGCAGGGGCAGGACCTGGTTCTGGTATTCGCGGGTGATGTCGTAGGTCGCGCGGTAGGTTTGGTTGGCCGCGCGCGCTTCCGAGCGGACGTTGATCGCAAGCTCTGCGAAGTGATTGACCGCCAGCATGTAGGACTCGCTGGCGCGCCGGACGTTGACCTCACCCAGATCGAAGATCGGGATCTGGATGACCAGCTCGTACCCCTTGGGATAGGACGATTCCCCGTCCACTTTTTCGTACCGGCTGATTCCAGCCAGATCGAGCGCAGATACGAACCGCGTCGCTTCCGTGAGGCCCAGCGCGCGCGCGGTGGCGTCCAGGTCGAGCCTGGCCGCCATCAGATCGACACGGCGCTTGATGGCCTCCACCTCGACTTCCTCTTCCGAGGGCAGCGATTCCGGCAAGGGCGGCAATGTGTCCGGAAGCTTGTAAGCAACATCGGCGCCCCACAGGCCGAGGACGCGCGTCAGCGCCTCCCGCTGAAGCCTGGCCGCAAGGCGCGCGCGCGCGAGCCGGCTGGAGATCTCGACATAGAACGACGCCGCCCTGGCCTGCGCGAGCTTGCTGCTGGCGCCGGTTTGACCCAGCCGGCGCGTCAGATCCGCAGCGGCATCGGCGGAGAGTTTGGCCTGTTCGAAGTAGCGCACGAACTGCTGCGCCGCGACGGTCTTGTAATAGGCCCGCCTTGTCTCGGCGGCGACACGGAAGGTCGATTCGACGGTCTTGAATTGCATCGCCCGGAACTGGTTCTCGGCGATGTCCTTCCGGGCGGGCAGCGTCAGCAGGGACAGAAGGTTGATGGCCAACCGGCGGTCGATCTCGACATACCCCGTACCGGCGATGCGCTCGAGCGAGATCGTCGGGTTGGGCGGGATGCTGGCTTCAACGAACGCGGCTTCGGAGATACCGAGGAAGTTGTAGCGCGCCTGCAACCCGCGATTGTTCAGAAGCGCGATCTGGACCGCCGACTCCGCGGTGAGAGGCTGTTCCAACAGGGCTCTCACGCGCTCGCGCATCGCCTCGGCGTCGGCTTTGGACGCGATCTTCTTCGCGTCGGCGCCAAGCTCGGCCGACACGTGTTTCGAAACCGGCTCCATCCCGCCGTCGGAGGAGAAATTGGCGCAGGCGCCCAGCAAAGACGAAAGAAGCCCGACCACGACGAACGCGCGCGCAGCCCGGGGAACGATGATCGCGGCCATGCGCGTCACTCCCCTGTCTTCGGCTTGGGTGCGACGCGCTCGTTTTGCTCGACCCACGGCTTAGGTTCGACAGGGCGGTAAACGGTCGTGCCCGCCGTGACGGAGGTATAGGGCGCGGCCGGGACGGCGGCGGCCGGATCGCCAGGATCGGGGCCGATGGTCACTGTCGGTTTTCCGGCACAGGCCGACAGCAGAAGCGCCGCGAAAAGCGCGACGGATGATGTCCTGCTCATGATTGAGTCTTCCGAGTGCTAACCTAAAGCCGATAAGGCTTGGTCAGGGTTGGCGATCGAGCATGGCGAGAACCGACAGCGCATCACGCGCGGGCAAATCTCGGCCTCGGCCAAAACCTCGGATTTCGGAAATTAATGCGGCCTAGGCCGCAATCGCCTTCTCAGAATCCCAGAATCAGCCGAGGAATGAACGGCTGGCCCTTGGGGGGCGCTCAAGAAGCGACGGACTCGATCCTACCGCCGATTCCAAGACCGCGATAACCGCCGCTTCGGTCTTGAAGTCGACGCCAACGCGCTCGTAGTCGAACGGCATGGCCGCGGAATGACAGGGCATGCCACAGCACGTGCTCTGCTCGCCATTCTCATCGGAGCATTGGCCCGTTTGATCATAATTGTCTTGGGATCCGGACGTACCATCGGCGGCACGGTCCTGGCCGAAACCAACGGCGCTCAAACTGTAGTCCGCGTGTCCAGCAGGCATATGCAAAGCCGTATGCGCCATCGAACCGATTCCCGGCATCGCCAAGTTCGCCCAAAGCAATACGGCCATTAAAATAGCAGCAATGCTACGCACGTGAATGCCAATGAACTGGGGGAATCAAATCAATCGACCGCATCGTGAGGTATTATATAGAAAGAGGACTTTCACAAACAACCCCCTCTTAACGCTGACTGGATAATCAACACATTCAAGCAAAGCTCGCGGCGTCCTTCAGACGAAACAACAAGCCGTCTTCGCTGCCATCGAGCAACTGCGACCGCCCCCGGAGCATCACCGTGCTCGGCCGCGACACGACCGGGCGCGCCGCCGAGATCTCCATGAGCGACAACATGCTGCCGGGCATACAGAAAATGCAGTGCGCAGAATAAGCCGCGATCAGAAACGACGTTTGGGCCGGATTCTCATCATACGGCAGCATGAAGCCTTCGACGGTGACGGGCGCGTTCTGGATTGCTGCGACGTCGGGATCCACGCCCAGGCCTGACGCCGGACCTCGGCGCGCAAGGCGTTCCAATTCACGCCGGGACAAGACCCCGTCCCGCGCCTTGACCGTCGGGAACGGAGAATCCCTCGTTTCGAACGTGAACGCGGCGGCGGCGGGCGGGCGCAGTGCCAGGCTCGTGGACGCCAAACCGCCCAAAAGTGCAACACGGCGGCTGACGCCCGCGCCGATGGCGCATGGGTGCTGGCCGGTCACCGCTTAAGAGAAAAGTCCATCGCGTGCTTCGTCATTTGGTTGGTCATCTCAGGGCAAGCGGGTGTTCAATCGGCACGAAGCTTAAGCATGGCGCAGCAAGTTTATGGTGCATAACATAAACAACTATCAGTGCTCGCTTTATGTCTGCACAAAAACAATTGATTTCAGATGCCTGATGAATTGTGCATCCTACATCCCTATGAAGCACGACGCTGAAAAAATCGCGCCATTTCTCGCTTCGTGATCCTTATGGATACGCTGCCTTCTCTTCAATCCAACCAGGCGCATCGATGTGGTTCTCAATTGACGGGGGATCCCTGAGTTTAGGAGACCGCAATGAACGCCAGCAATCACAACCACGCCGGCAGGGATCAGAAGCATCCAGGCAAGCCACACGCCCACGGCGCTCACCAGCACGAAACGACGTTCGGAGAAACCGCGCAGACTGCCATCGACCCGGTCTGCGGCATGATGGTCAAGATCCAGACGGATGCTCTCCGTGTCGAACATGAAAACGTTAGTTACTTTTTTTGCAGCCGCGGGTGCCTAGATAAATTTAGAGCCGACCCGCAACGCTATCTCGATTCGAAGCGTCTTGCATCTACAGACGCGTTCACCAGCGCAAAGTGGACCTGTCCGATGCATCCGGAGATCGTCAGAGACGGCCCTGGCTCCTGCCCTATCTGCGGTATGGCGCTCGAGCCGATGACACCCACGCTGTCGGACGCCCCCAATCCGGAACTCGCCGACATGACACGGCGCTTCGTGATCGGGCTACTCCTGAGCCTCCCCGTCGTTGGGATCGAGATGGGTGGCCATTTTCTCAACCTGCATCAATGGATTGGCCCGCAAGTATCCAATTGGGCGCAGCTTGCCCTAGCGACGCCCGTCGTCTGGTGGGCAGGGTCGCCCTTCTTCGTGCGCGGTTGGCAGTCGCTGCTCTCGCGAAACCTCAATATGTTCACGCTGATCGCCATGGGCACGGGTGTCGCCTGGGGCTACAGCATCATCGCGACAGTCATTCCCCAGATCTTTCCTCCTGCTTTCCGCTCGATCGACGGAACAGTTGCGGTCTATTTCGAAGCGGCGGCTGTCATTATCGTGCTTGTCCTGCTTGGTCAGGTTCTCGAATTGCGAGCTCGCGCGAGCACGAGCGGCGCGATCAAGGCGCTTCTCGACCTTACACCGAAGATGGCGCGGCGCGTCCGCGACGATGGCACCGACGAAGAGATCCCCCTGGAGCAGGTCACCATGGGTGATGTGCTGCGTGTCCGGCCGGGCGAGAAGGTGCCTGTAGACGGTGTTGTCCTGGAAGGACGCAGCACGCTGGATGAATCGATGGTCACCGGCGAGTCTATGCCGGTGACAAAGGAGGCTAACGCCAAGTTGATCGGTGGCACCCTAAATCAAACCGGTGGGATATTGATGCGCGCCGAGAAAATCGGACGAGATACAATGCTCGCGCGCATCGTGCAGATGGTCGCCGAAGCCCAGCGCAGCCGAGCGCCCATCCAGCGCCTAGCAGATACGGTATCAGGATATTTCGTGCCAGTGGTGATTGTCGCCGCAGTTCTGGCGTTCATCACATGGTCGATCTGGGGTCCAGCGCCAGCCATGGGTTTCGGGCTGATCGCGGCTGTATCAGTGTTGATCATCGCCTGCCCC
>CAYZFH010000025.1:0-6206 GCA_964477375.1 uncultured Rhizobiaceae bacterium
GGCCCGGCACGCCAACAGCTTCGATGCCGGTTTCCTTCGTGAAGGGCTTGTAGAAGGCTTCATCGAACGCCTTGGTGAACGGCCCGCCCGGATCACGGATGACGATGCGTTGGGCCGCGCGCGTCTTGCGCGGCGTGAGGACCGTGGGGAATGCCAATGCCGCGGCGCCCGCGCCCATCGCGGTCAGCACGCGCCGGCGGTTGGTCACCAGCGATTTGTCCGTGATCTTGCTCATATTTTCTCCTCCGAAACCCCACGCCTTTGACGGCGCTGCTTGAGCGTTATTATGACAGCGTTGTCATAGCGGTCAAACAACCGGGCCGCGGTACGGACTAAGTACTTTCGCGCTGGATGACGTCGAAGCCCAGATCGACAATCTTGGGCACTTGGTCGTTGCCTGCGATCCGCTCCAGCAATAGCTCCGCCGCGCGCTTGCCCATCGCGTGGCGTGAAATGCGCACGGTGCTCAGTGCGGGTTGCACGATCGTGGATAGATCACTGTCGCCGAAGCCTGCGATCGCGATTTTCTTTGGCACCTGCCAGCCGCGTTTTTGACATTCCATCAGGGCGCCCGCCGCCATGACGTCGTTGCCGAAGAAGATGGCTTGGATGTCGGTACGCTTCTCGACCAATTCCACCAGCGCGGCAGCTCCGGACTGGAAATCGAGCCGCCCACTCGCAAACAAAGCTTCGTCGATGCCGAACCCCGAATCGCGTAGGGCCTTGCGATGGCCCTCGCGCCGATCGCGCGTGCGGTCGTTGTCGCGCATGGCTGAACCGATTAGCGGACTGACGAAGGCGATCTTCTTGTAGCCCAGCCGCACCAGATGGCGCGTCATGGCATAAGCCGCGTCGAAATTGGAGAAACCGATGCAGAGGTCGATGGGATTTTGGGTCAGGCCCCAGAACTCGACGGTCGGCACGGCCATGCCCGTCAGCAAACGGCGCACCTCCGGGCCATGGGACACGCCGGTCAGGATCACCCCGGCCGCGCGGTGGGCCAGGAAATCACGCACCAGCCGTTCCTCTTCCTCCTCCGAATAGTCGGAGACGCCGAGGAGAAGCTGATATTTATGCTCGCCTAGCGTGTCGTAGAAACCATGGATAGCTTCGGAGAAGCCGATATCCATGATCGTCGGCACGATGATGCCGATGGTCGTGGTTTTGCTCGAAGCAAGCGCGCCGGCATTGAAGTTGCGGACATATCCGATCTTCTTCACCGCTCGCGCGATGCGGCCGCGCGTTTCCTCGGCCACGATGTCCGGATTGCGCAGGGCGCGCGACACGGTGATGGGCGACACGCCGGCCATCCGCGCGACTTCTTCCAGCCGCGCGGCGCGGGGCGCGGTTGATTCGCTGCCGCGTTTGCGCTTGCGGAATGGCTTTTGGGCGGGGGGCTTCCTGACCATGGCTGATGGTAGCGGTAACACGTCGTTGACGCGATGGGGCTCTTGTCTAAAGATGGCACTCGATTTCCGCACCCTTCCCATATCCCAGCCGCTCGCAGCGTCACCGCACGCCCGATTTTCAGGAGAGAGACCCATGGCCGAAGAAACCCTCGAAACCACCCGGAAGCGCTGTGTGCTCTCGACCAAGTTTTGGGGCCGTACCTTCTCGGGCCTGACCTGCATGACCTTCCGCCATCGCGGCGCCGATACCCTGCACAAGCTGTGGTTCAACGTGCTGACCGGCCACCAGGTCGGCCATTATCACGAAGGCCTCAAGCTGCTCGGCATCGACAAGGATCCGCCGGCCGTCGCCGCGGCCAAGTATCACTACCTGACCAACCAGATCGGCGGCCTCGACATGGAGTATGTCGAGGAATCGCCCAAGAAGGTCTGGATCCGCTATGTCGCGCCGATGTGGACCTACAACGGCGTCGCGCTGCTGGCTCTGCCCGGCACGGTGCGCCGCACGATTTTCTCTGCCTGGCATCCGCGCAACGGCAAGCTGATGGGCTGCCCCAAGCTCGGCTATGTCGGCACGAAGTTCATCATGGAAGGCGATCCGTACGACGAGGGCTACTTCATGGAATACGACCATGACCTCGCCCCCGAAGAGATCATGCAATACAAGACCGTGCAGCATACGCCGGAGTTCGACCCGGCCAAGGCGCCGAAGCTCGACCCGAAGGTCTGGCCGGAGGCGCGCCTTCTGAAGGCCCAGCGCAACTTCTCGGGCGGCTACGTCAACACGACCATCGAATGCCTCAACAACATGGTGGGCGAGGCGGTGACCAATTTCATCGCCGGTCAAACCGCTCGCCATTTGGCCGTACAGTACATCTATGAGCTGCAGGCCATGGCCGGTCTTTCGGGCCGCGACGTGGGCTCGATCACGAAGCTGTTCGCCACGCTGCTCGACGCCTGCTACCAGGACTTCACGGTCGAAAAGCTCAGCGACAAGAAGCACCGCATCGTGTTGAAGAGCTATCGTCCGTTCGGCGACGACGCACCGGAAGCCTTGCGCCACGCCAACTTCGAATTCCAGTCCATGGGCACGCGCGTGCTGAACGGCCGCGTCTCGGCGACGCGTACGCGTGAGGCCGTCGGCGGCGCCAAGACCGCCGAGGTGTGGGAGTTCGAGGACACGGGCCGCTGGCTGTACTAGTTCACCCGTGATCCTGACCGACGAAGAGGGCAAGCGGCTCCTCGCCGCGCGCGGCGTTGCCGTGGCGGGCGAGGGGGCCGCGCTCGGCCGCATGATCCTGCGGCTCGACCGCGACCGGCGCTGTCACGCGCTGGTCGTGGAGCGGGACGGCAAATCGCTGTCGCTCTTCATTGATCCCTTCACGGGGCTTCTGGCCTTCGTCCTGCGCCGCGCGGCCAAGCATCTGGCTGTGCCGGAGGCAGGCCGTGCGTCGTTCGAAGCGCTGGTGCGCGCGCTGTACGCGCTCAGCCTGTCCGATGCGCTGCGCATCGAGATCGATCCCGTGCTGGCGCGTGCGGATGGCACCGTCGCCGTTGGTCATGTTGCGATGGAGTTCGACCGCATCGCGCGGTTCCGCCATCCGGAATGGGCGGAATATGGCGAGCGCTTGCCGGGCACGGAGGCCGAGCAGGCTTTCATGCGCCTCGGCGCCGTGGCCGCAGAGCCCGATCCCAATGGGCGCATCGTGGCCGTCGTCAGCGGCGCGGGCCTGATGATGACCGTGCTGGACATGCTGACCGCCATGAAGGCGACCGTGCGCTGCGTGGTCGACATGCAGGGTCTGCCGCTGCAGGGCGTGGAAGTCATGCGCTCGATCTTCGAGAACGTGGGCCGCATGTCGCCCAAGATCACCTTGATCGGCGGGCGCTTCCAAGCGCCGGTCGCCGACCGTTTCGCCGAGGCCGTGATTGCCGCCAACAAGCTGGCGCCGCTCACGGGCCGCGTCGTCACCTGGATTGCAGGCAACCGTGCGCCCGAGGCGCAGGCCATGTTCGCCGCCGCCGGCTTCGAGCCGCACGACGACATGCGGGACGCGCTGGCCGCCGTGGCCAAGGATCGTTGAGGTAGCCATGGCGATCCTGACCGGACCCAAAACACGCGTCATCGTGCAAGGCATCACGGGCAATGTCGGCAGCGGCTTCGCGCGCCGTCTCGCGGCTTCGGGCTCGACCGTCGTCGGCGGCGTGACGCCAGGGCGCGGCGGGCGCGAGGTCGATGGCCTGCCCGTGTTCGATTCCTGCCACGAGGCCGTTGCCGCCACCGGGGCTGACACTAGCTTCATGTGCGTGCCCGCGCCCTTCGCCTTCGACGCCTGCCACGAGGCGGTCGACGCCGGCATCAAGCTGGTCGTCCTCTATATCGAGAACATCCCCTTCCTCGACGCCCTGCGCATGACCGCCTATGCGCGCGCGCGGGGCACCGTGGTGCTGGGCCCCAATTCCGCCGGCTGCGTCACGCCGGGCGGCGTTAATCTTTCAGAGCTCGACCCCAAGTTCCTGCTGAAGGGCAATATCGGCGTGGTCGCGAAAAGCGGCGCCATGTGTGCCGAGTCCGCGAACTATCTGCGCGAGGAAGGGCTCGGCGTCACCACTATCGTCTCGATCGGCGGCGATCCCGTGCTGGGTGCCTATCACCGCGACATCCTGGAGCGGTTCGAGGCCGACCCCGAGACCAAGGGCGTCGTCATGGTGGGCGAGATCGGCGGCCGTTCGGAATACGATGCGGCCCCCTTCGTGAAGACGATGACGAAACCGGTCGTCGCCGTCATTATCGGCGGCTCCGCGCCGGCGGACCGCCAGATGGGTCATCTCGGCGCCCGTCTCGGCGTGGAGGAAGAGAATGCGCCCGCCAAGCGCGCCGTCCTGGCCGCGGCAGGGGCACATCTGGGCGATAACGTGACCGAAGTGGGCCGCCTGATGCGGCGGGCCCTCGGCGGCTGAAGGGACTTCCATGACGCAGATCCGCGACGACATCACGATCCGCCAGGAGCTCGAGGAAGCGGCGCGCAGCCAGTCCGACCGCGTCTATCTGATCTTCGAGGACGCGCCGGTCACGGTCGCGGAGCTCAACCGGCGCGTGAACCGCCTGGCCAACGGCATGGCCAAGCTGGGCCTGAAGGCGGGCGACCGCGTCGCCGTGATGCTGCCCAACCATCCCGACCACATCTATGCGTTCCTGGCCTGCATCAAGCTGGGCGTGATCCAGGTCCCGGTGAACGCGCATCTGCGCGGCGCCAGCCTGGAATATCTGATCGAGCATGCCGAGCCGCGTGCGCTCATCGCCGACACGATTTACGCCGAGCAGCTTCTGCCCGCGCTCGCGCGCACCAATTGCGAGATCGTGATCTGGCGCAACGGCACGGCCGCGGTTCCCAAGGCCAAGGTCCTGGCTCTCGACGACGTGATGCAGAGCGGCCATGACGGCCCGCCGCCCGGCGATCCCAAGTCCGGCGACACGATCTCGCTCAGCTACACCTCGGGCACGACCGGCCCGCCCAAGGGCGTGCAGGTGACGGACAAGATGTTCCGCGCCTCGGCCTGGGCAGCCTCCATCGTGGCCGACCTGAAGCCGAAGGATGTCTGCTTCCTGTGGGAGCCGCTCTTCCATATCGGCGGCAGCCAGATGATCGTCGCCGCCATCGAGCATGACGTGACCATCGCGCTCGTGGACCGTTTCAGCGCGTCGAAATTCTGGGACCAGGTCAACCACTACAAGGCGACTCAGATCCATTATCTCGGCGGCATCCTTTCGATTCTCCTGAAGCAGCCGCCGCGTCCCGACGACGGCAAATCGACCGCACGCGTGGCCTGGGGCGGCGGCGCGCCGCCCAATGTGTGGGAAGCCTTCGTCAAGCGCTTCAAGCTCGAGGTGCGCGAGAACTACGGCATGAGCGAATGCTCCAGCATCACGCTGGCCAATACCGACGGGACCTTCGGCCGCGTCGGTAAGCCGCTGCCGTATTTCGAGGTGCGCATCGCCGATGACGAGGGCAAGCCGCTGGGCCCCGAGCAGATGGGAGAGATCGTCGTGCGCGAGAAATCGCCCGGCTACATCATGAAGGGCTATTTCCGGAATCCGGAGGCCACTGGCCGCGCGCTGCGCGACGGCTGGATGTACACGGGCGACCTCGGCTCCTACGACGAGAAGGGCTATTTCCGCTTTCTTGGCCGCAAGAAGGACGCCATCCGCCGCCGCGGCGAGAACGTCTCGGCCTGGGAGGTCGAGCGTGTGCTCGGCGAACATCCCGGCGTTGCGGAATGCGCCATCGTCGGCGTGGATGTCGAGATGGGCGAGCAGGAGATCAAAGCCTTCGTGCGTCCGATGGATGGGGCGAAGCCCGATCCGTTGGAGCTGATCAAGTTCTGCGAGAAGCGTTTAGCCTATTTCCAGGTGCCGCGTTACATCGCCTTCGTCGACAGCTTTGCGAAGACGGCCACGGATCGCGTCCAGAAGGAAAAACTGTCCAAGAAGGCGGACGATTCCTGGGACTTGGAGACGTCGGGCTACAAGCTGTCGCGCTAGGCTTCGTGCGCCTCGAGATAGCGCAAGCCCAGAACCGCGCCGCCGATGATCGCGGCCCAGGCGACGAGCGAGCCGAACGCCAGGGTCGACACGCCCGTGACGCCCTGGCCGATGGTGCAGCCGAGCGCCAGCGTGCCGCCGATCCCCATGAGGGCGCCGCCCGCGGCGTGATGCACCGCATCGGTCGCATCCGCGAACCATTCGACGCGCACGCGCCAGGGAAAGGCGACGGATAGGAACGCGCCGAGGACCAA
>CAYZFH010000025.1:6306-21701 GCA_964477375.1 uncultured Rhizobiaceae bacterium
CCGGTCAGGAATTGCCGCAAGGGGGCGAGCGGCCCCTGCGCGGTCAGCCAGGCGAACAGCGCAACCATGGCGATCACCAGCAGCGCCTTGGGGCTGCCCGCGCCCAGCCGCACCAGCGAGCGCTGCACGCAACCGCCGGCCAACGTCATGCCGAAGCCGAACAGAACTCCGCCGACCGCTGCGGCAAGCCATCCGAAGGACGGCGAAAGATAGGGCGCGCCTTCCAGCCGGACGAGCCCAAGAAGACGGAGGCCCTCGGTGCCCAACACGGCGATGGCGATGGCCAGAAGCCAGGCGCGGAAGCGGCGCCCGTCATCCATCAGCAGGATATCGGTGATCCCGCCCATGACGCAGAAATTGGCGCGCAGGGCCACCCAACCCAGGACCAGGCCGCCGGCCAAGCCCGCAAGAAGTGTAAGGATTTCCGGGGAATTACCAGCCATGGGCGGTGCGTCTCGGGGGTTCGCTTGGACCGCCGGATCGGCTAGGTTCGCATCCGCGCCCGAGCCCCAGTCCGGGCCGCCATTATGGACCAAACCCATGGTTGAACGCTTGCGTGTTCGCGCTCCGCGCGCCGGACGGTTTTTGTGATCAATCCTTTGGAAGGCATGCTGGTCGTCTCGCTGGAGCAGGCCGTGGCCGCGCCGTTCCTGTCTTCGCGCCTGGGCGAGGCCGGTGCGCGGGTGATCAAGATCGAACGGCCTGAGGGCGATTTCGCGCGCGGTTACGACAAGGCGGTGAAGGGGCAAAGCTCCTATTTCGTCTGGCTCAACCGCGGCAAGGAATCGATCTGCCTCGACATCAAGCAACAGGCCGATGCGGAGCTCATGCGCCGCATGATCGCCAAGGCCGACATCTTCATCCAGAACCTGGCGCCGGGCGCCGCCGCGCGCGCGGGCTTCGGCGCTGAGGAATTGCGAAGCGCCCATCCGCGCCTCATCACCTGCGACATCAGCGGCTATGGCGAGGAAGGCCCCTATACCGAAATGAAGGCCTATGACCTCTTGGTCCAGGCCGAGTCCGGATTGGCCGCGATCACGGGCACGCCGGACGGGCCGGGCCGCGTGGGCGTCTCGCTGGTCGATATCGCGGCCGGCATGTATGCGCTGGCGGCCGTCTACCGCGCGCTGATCGCGCGCGGCCGCACGGGCGAGGGTGCATCGCTCAAGGTCTCGCTGTTCGACGCCATCGCCGATTGGATGACCGTGCCGCTGTTCCACCACGAATATGGTGGCAGGGCGCCGAAGCGCGTCGGCCTCAACCATCCCTCGCTGGCACCTTATGGCCTCTACGAGACGGCGGACGGGCCGGTAGTGTTCGGCATCCAGAACGAGCGCGAATGGGCGACCTTTTGCGCCCAGGTGCTGGAACAGCCCGCGCTGGCCAACGATGCGACATTCCAGGGCAACAACGCCCGCGTCCAGAATCGCCCTGCGCTGGATAAGACGATCAACGCGGTCTTCGCCAAGTTGCCGCGCGACGAAGTGGTCGCGCGTCTGCGCAAAGCCAAGATCGCCTATGGCGCGCTCAACAGCGTGGCGGATTTTTCCAAGCATCCGCAGCTCCGCCGTTTGCGCGGAGAAACTCCCGCCGGACCCGTGGACTTCGTGGCCCCGCCAGTCCATGTGATGGGCGAGGGGATCGCCTATGGCCGCGTGCCGGCGCTGGGCGAACATACCGACGCGATCAGGCGCGAGTTCGCGGTATGACCATGTTCGCCAAGGGGTTTTAATCGATGTATTTCGACCGTCGGCTGTGGGCGTTGACCAAGGGCGTGCGTGGCCGCGTGGCGGTCGGCGTGCTGGTGGGCATCCTGGCGGCCGGTGTGGGCGTGGCGCGCTTGGGCCTTCTCGGCTGGTTGCTGGCGTTGGTGCTTCAGGGCGCGCCGCTGGATGCGCTGATCGAGCCCACCATCCTCGTCGCGGCCGTGATGGTCGCGCGCGGCGGTCTCGAATATCTCCGCGCCATGTTGGCGCATCACACGGCGGCGCTCGTTCAGGTCAATCTGCGCCGGAAAATCTATGACCAGGTGGTGGCGCTGGGCCCAGCCCATTTCGGGCGCGAGCGCACGGGCGATGTGGTGCTCTCGATGGTCGAGGGCGTCGAGCAGCTTGAAACCTATTTCGGCCAGTATCTGCCGCAGCTTTTCGTCGCGGCGCTCACACCGATCCTGATCTTCGCCTTCCTGGCTTGGCTCGACCTTCCCATCGCGATCATCCTTCTGGTTGCCGCGCTGATCACGCTGATCGCGCCGGCCGCATGGCACCGGATGGACAGCCGCAACTCGATTGCACGCCAGAGAGCCTATGGTGCGTTCGGGGCGGAGTTCCTCGATTCGCTGCAGGGCCTCGTCACCCTCAAGGCGTTCGGCCAGAGCGGCGCGCGAGCCCAGCTTCTGGCCAAGAAGGCGCGGGATCTGTTCCAGACCACCATGTGGGTGTTGGGCACCAACACGTTGGCCCGCGGCATCACCGACACCGGCATCGCCATCGGCGCCACCGTGGCGCTGGGTTGGGGCGCCTTCCGTGTGGTCGAGGGTGCGATGCCGCTCTCGACGCTGTTGATCGTGCTGATGTTGGGTGTCGAGGTGTTCCGGCCTTTGCGCGAGCTGCGTTCGCTGCTGCACCAAGGCATGGTCGGCCTGTCGGCGGCGCAAGGCATCTTCGAAATTCTGGGCGCCAAGCCGGTCATCACCGATGCGGCTGTCGCGCGCACCGAGACGCTGCAGCCCTCGGTCGCGTTCGATGATGTGATCTTTGGCTACCCTGGCGGACGCCGCCAGGCGCTGCGGGGCCTTTCCTTCACCGTGCGGGCGGGTGAACGCCTCGGCATCGTCGGCGGCAGCGGTGCCGGCAAGTCTACGATCTCGAAGCTGCTTCTGCGCCTTTACGATCCGCAGGGCGGTGCGATCCGTGTGGGCGGCAAGGATCTGCGCGAGATTTCGCTGCGCGATCTTCGCGGCCTCATCGCGGTGGTCAGCCAGGACAGTTACCTGTTCCACGGCACCATCGAAGACAATCTGCGCATGGGCCGTCCGGACGCGACCCAGGCCCAGCTCGAGGACGCCGCGCGCTCGGCCAACGCGCACGAGTTCATCGCGCGTCTTCCGCAGGGATATCAGACGGTCGTCGGCGAGCGCGGCGTGCGCCTGTCGGGCGGCCAGCGGCAACGCATCGCCATCGCCCGTGCGCTCCTGCGTGACGCACCCATCCTGGTGCTGGACGAGGCGCTGTCCTCGGTCGACGCCGAGAACGAGCAGGTCATTCAGGAAGCGCTCGACCGCCTGATGGTCGGGCGCACCACGCTCGTCTTCGCCCATCGCCTGTCGAGCATCATCGGCTCGGACCGCATCCTGGTGGTGGAGCACGGCCGCGTGGCCGAGACCGGCAGCCATGCCGAACTGATGCGCGCGGGCGGGCTCTATCAGCGTCTCATGTCGGCGCAGGCCCAGGACAAAGCGCCGGAACTGATCCTTGAGGATTTGCCTGCGGCCGCCGCGCCCGAAGCGCGCGAAACGGTGGAAGCCGCCGCCCCGACCGAGGGCGTCATTCGCGCCGATGGCCTGAGCTGGTTCGGCCTGTTGGGCGTGCTGATGAAGCTGGTCGGCCCATGGTGGCCGCGCCTGGTCGCGACCTTCGGTCTCGGCGTTCTGCGCGTGGCGGCCTTCATCGGCGTCGGCGTTCTTTCCGCCTTCGTCGTGCGCGCCGTGCGCAGCGGCGATCCGTTCACCGATATCTTAATCGGCCTGGCCGTCGTCGCGCCGCTGGCCGGCATCCTGCACTGGATGGAATCGTGGATTGCCCACGACATGGCCTATCGCCTGTTGGCCGAGATGCGTATCGACATCTTCCGCAAGCTCGACGCCCTGGCCCCGGCCTATATGACACGCCGACGCACGGGCGACCTTCTGGGCGTCGCGACCCACGATGTCGAGATGATCGAGTATTTCTTCGCCCACACGATCGCGCCGGCCTTCGTCGCGATCGTCGTGCCGGCGACGGTCCTGATCGTCCTGGCCACTTTCGGCTGGCCCATCGCCTTGGCGCTGGCGCCATTCCTTCTCTACGCCGGTCTGTCGCCGGTGTTCCTGCGGCGCCGCATCGACGCACTGGGCTCCCGCGCGCGCGAAGGCTTGGGCGAGCTTAACGCGTTCGCCGTCGATTCGGTTCAGGGCCTGTCCGACATCGTGGCGTTCCAGGATGAAGGTCGCCGTGGCGCATCCTTCGTCGAGCGAGCGAAAGACTATGTCGCGATCCGCCTCCGGTTTTTCCGCGACCTGACGTTCCAGACCGCGGCGCAAGAGGTGGTGACGGGGTTGGGCGGTTTGGCCGTCGTTCTGTCGGGCGCCTGGCTGGTCGCCACGGGCTCGGTGGACGCCGGCATCCTGCCCCTTCTCACCATCCTGGCGATGGCGTCGTTCCTGCCGGTCTCCGAGATCGCGCAAGTCGGCCGTCAGTTGGCCGATACGCTGGGCTCGACGCGCCGCGTCTTCGCCGTTCACAGCGAAAAGGCCGCGGTCGTCGACGGGCCCGGCGCCGCGCCGGCCAAGGCCGATGCGCCGGCGCTTGAAATGGACGCCGTGCAGTTCCTCTATCCGGGCAGAAGCCGGCGGGCGTTGTCGAATGTCTCCTTCGCGGTGCCGCGCGGCGCGTCCGTCGCGCTGGTCGGGCCGTCGGGTGCGGGCAAGAGCACCGTGGCCGCGCTGTTCCTCCGCTTCTGGGACCCCGAATCGGGGTCCGTGCGTATGGACGGCACGGATCTGAAGAGCTTCAAGCTGGACGATCTGCGCAAGCGGATCGCGCTGGTGGCGCAGGACACGTATCTGTTCAATGACACGCTGCGCCACAACATCATGATCGCGCGTCCGGACGCCAGCGAAGCCGAGCTTCGCGAAGCCGTGCGCCAAGCCGCGCTCCAGGATTTCGTCGAAGGCTTGCCCGAGGGGTTGGACACGCATGTGGGCGAGCGGGGTGCGCAGCTTTCCGGCGGCCAGCGCCAGCGTGTGGCCATCGCGCGCGCCTTCCTGAAGCAGGCGCCGATCCTGATCCTGGACGAGGCCACGTCGCATCTCGACGCGCTCAGCGAGGCGGCGGTACTCGAAGCGCTCGACCGTCTGATGCAAGGCCGCACCACGGTCGTCATCGCGCACCGGTTGTCGACCGTGCGCAAGGCGAACCGCATCGTGGTGCTGCAGGATGGTGCCTTGGTCGAGACAGGCACCCATGCCGAGCTGCTTGGGCGCGGCGGCCTCTATGCGCGCCTCGTGCAGCGCCAGTTGGCAGGCGCCGCGGCGGAATAGAACGGCTTTAGCGGTCCGCCGTCACGCCGTGCAGCCGCGCGATGTGGGCGTGATAGTCGGCGACCTCGCGGTCCACGCGTGCCTTGTCCCAGCCCAGGATCGGCGCCACCTCTTCGGCCGCGCGGCCGGCAGCCTCACGCGCCATGGTCGCGGTCCAGCCCGCGCCCACGCGCCGGAATAGAAGGTCGGTTAGGCTGACCGGATGTTCGTGCGCGGCGGCATGCCGCAATTGGCCGAGCGTCGCGCCGTCCCAATGGTTGAGAAGGCGCGGTCCGTCATCGGGCTTGAGCTTGGTGGCGTAGGAAATTTCGCGTGGTACGCCTGATGGTTTCACGCGGGTCGACACGGCCTGGTTCAACTCCGCCCCGGCTAAACGGTGGGTGATGATGTTCCCCGCGGTCAACGCGAAGACATTGGGCATGCCGTCTTCCGTCATGTCGTGCATGTGGCGCCAGCGGCGGCCCATGGGGATTTCCGGGTCGTAGGTCTGCGGCCGCACACCGGCCCAGGTGAACAGCACGTCCTTGCGCTTCAGGTTCACGCCCGGCAGCAGATGATTGGCCTCGCTGAGCAGAAACGCGATCTCATCCTCTGTCGCGACGATCTCCTCGTTGACGTCGCCCTCGAACAGCGTGTCGGTCGGGCCGATATAGTGCATGCCGCGCCAGGGATAGATGTAGAGCGGATTGCCGTCGCGGTAGGAGGTGATGATGCCGAGTGTCCGGCATTCGGGCGGCAACTGCACCATGATGTGCGAGCCCTTGGTGCCGGTGATGCGCTGCGCGGCGTTGGGTTCGGCCAGCCGGTTCACCCCATCGATCCAGATGCCGGCCGCGTTCACCACGGCCTTGGCCTCAACCCGCGCGGACGCGGCGGGCTCGGTCGCATCGGCCAGATCGATCGACCAGGCATCGCCCTTGCGGCTCAACCCGCGCACCGGCGTGTGATTGCGCACAACGGCGCCCATGCGTTCGGCGTCCAGCACATTGTCAACCACGATGCGCTCGGGCCATTCGAAGCGGTATTCGCGGAACGACGCCACGCCCTTCAGCCGGTCGAAATCGCGCAGCCAGCCGACCAGCGGCAGTTTTTTGGCTTCGGCGGGCGTGAGGTTGCGATGGTCGAGCGGCACATCCCTGGGGCTCAACGCCCACAGCATGCGGAAGCCGAGGCTGACCTGCCACGGCGTGTATTTGTCCGTGTCGTAGAGCGGATAGAACCAGGTGTTGGGCTCGACGCGCTCGGGCATGGTGCGGACGATGTGCGAGCGGCTGGCGGCGCATTCACGCGCCTTGTGGACGCCCTTCAGAAATTGCTTGGGGTGGCGCACGAACTGCCAGAGGGGCGATGCGCCGGGCGCCATATAGGCCAGCCCATCGCCGGGCTCGAGGTAGCGGATACCGCAAGCCAGAAGGCGGCCCGAGCGGCTGCTGGTGCCCGCGCCGAAATCGCCCTTGTCCACCAGCAGAACCGCGTGGCCGGCCGCGGCCAGATGCTGCGCGGCGCTAGAGCCGATGGCCCCCGCGCCGATCACGGCCACGTCGAACTTGCGTCCGTTCAGGTCGGAAAGTGGCGCGCGGGGCATCTCACAAATCCTTGCAGAGGCGGAGAGAGTCGTAGATGGCAGCATGGATGTTGCGGCCCGAGACGGCGTCGCCCACGCGGTAGAGGGCGAAGCGTCCTTGCGGGTTGGCCGCGATGGTTTGCGGCCCGCCCTTGAGGATCGCGTCGTAATCCACCTCGCCCAAATTGGTCGAATGCGGCTTGAGGGCGAAATAAAGGTCGGCCACGGGCAGCGCGCCGTGTTCGGCCACCACCTGATCGACCAAACGCTCCTCCTCCGCATCCGTGTAGTCGTTGCGCAGGATGGCGACCAGCTTGTTACCCTCGCGCTGCACACCGACCAGGCGGATATCGGGTGTCATCACCACCTTGTGCTTGTAAAGGTTGCGGATATGGACCGGCCGGTTGGTGATGCCGACCAGTGGTGCGACACGCTGCTCCCAAGTCGCCAGCTCGACCATCGAACCGCGCTCGGCCATAAACTCGGCGACCGACGCGCCCTGGTGGTCGCCGTAATCGTCGTAAAGAAGCACGGTTTCGGCCGGCGCTACCTTGCCCGACAGGATGTCCCAGCTGCTGGTGACGAGGCCGCCTTCGCCATGCGGACCAGTGTTCGGCCGGCCGCCGGTTGCGATGAGGATCACATCCGGTTTCTCCGCCTCCAGCGCTTCTACTGTCGCTGCCGTGTTCAAGCGCAAATCAACGCCGCGCTTGCGCACCTGCCCCTCCAGCCATCGCGTGATGCCGGACAGGTTTTCGCGATGCCCCACTTTGGTCGCAAGGTTGATCTGCCCGCCCACTTGCGGCGCGGCTTCGAACAGCACGACGTCATGGCCACGTTCGACAGAGACGCGCGCGGCCTCGAGGCCCGCGGGGCCGGCGCCCGCGATGATGATGCGCCGTTTGCGTGGGGCCTTGGGCACCACATGGGGCATGGTGGTTTCCCGGCTGGTCGCCGGGTTCTGCAAACATAAGGAGCCGCCACCGGAATAGAGCCGGTCGATGCAAAAGGCCGCGCCCACGCATTCGCGGATATCCTCGGGCCTTCCTTCCATCAGCTTGCGCATGATGTGGGGATCGGAGATGTGACCGCGCGTCATGCCGACCATGTCCAGATGCCCGTCTTCGATCGCGCGCGCGGCGGTGGCCAGGTCGTTGATGCGCGTGGCCTGAAACACGGGCACGTCGACCGCGGCCTTCACCGCGCTGGCCAGATGCAGATAAGGCGCGACCGGCCAAGCCATGTTGGGCGTCACTTGCGCGTGCAGCATGTAAGTGAAGGTGCTGCCGCCGCTCACGTTCAGAAAATCGGCCAAACCGAGTTCGGTGTAGAAGCGTGCAATCTGCACAAACTCCTCGTTGTGCAAGCCGTCCTTCTGCAACTCGTCGCCGGACATGCGGATGCCGAGAAGGAAGTCGCCGCCCGTCGTGCGGCGCATCTCTTCCAGCGCCTCGCGGAAGAAGCGCATGCGGTTCTCGAGGCTGCCGCCATAGGCGTCGGTGCGCTGGTTGTGAACGGGCGACCAGAACTGGTCGACCAGCGAACTGGCGTGACAGGACACTTCCAGTCCGTCGAGTCCGGATTCCTTGCAGCGCCGCGCGGCCTGGCCGAAATCCCGCACGATGCGCCGGATATCCCAATCCTCGAGCTCCTTGGGATAGGTGTATTTGCGGCGCTCGAGCGACGGCGAGGGGGCGACCGAGGGAATCCAGTCGGACAATGACCAGTTGGCCCATTTGCCCATATGGGCTAACTGCACCATCACCTTGGCGCCGTGCTTGTGCACGCGTTCGGCCATCTGGGCGAAGTAGGGGATGATCGAATCGTCATAGGCGTGAAGCGCGCCCCATTCGGTGCGCGAATCGACCGATATCCCGGTCGAGCCGCCGAAGACCGTCAGGCCGATGCCGCCCTTGGCCTTTTCCTCGTCATAGGCCTGGTACCGCTCCATCGGCTTGCCATCGACGTCATACGCGGGCGCATGGCCCGTGCTCATGATCCGGTTGCGGAATGTCACGCCCTTGATCGTCAAAGGCTTCAACAGCGCGTCGTACTGACCCATCGCATCCCCCCAATGTCCCAAGGTCATTTGACCCGATGGCGGTGGGGTGCGGAAAGCCCCCTGGAAAAGAGCGGTTTTTCACACTAAGTTCTTGTGCTTCCCACAGCCTGGACCGGCCATGGGGCGGCCCTTCGGGGGCCGCTGTAAGGGACGGTCTTTTTCAGCGTGGAGGCAATGCGTGGCAGACGGTAAGCCGTCACCGAAGCACATCATCCTCACCTCGCACCCCGGCAAACGGGCGAAGAAAGCGGGTGTGGTCCAGTGGGCGGCGCCCTCGTCGCAGGAGCGCGGGCCCATCATCGGCACGGTGACCGAACCCTCGGACCGCAACGTGATCGGCTCGCATGCGGGCTCCTACGGCGTTTACCGCGCGCTGGCCGTGGCGGCGGGCGATCTGGCGCCCGCATGGAAACCGGACCTGACCAACACCGAGCCGGCCGAACCCATCGGCCCTTTTCCGCAATGGTCCGAGCCGGGGCGCATCGTCTCGCTCGATCCTTGGGGCCACATGGTGGCGCAGGTCTTTTCGGCGGATCTCAAGGCCGGGCGCGATATCCGCCCGACCATCGCGGTCACCAAAGCCCACATCAACATGCCCGAGCTGAAGGACGCGATCCGCGCGGGGCGTCTCACGCCGGACGGCACGATCCTGGCCGAGAACGGCGACATCCGCGTCACCAAAGCCGCGATCGATCCGGTCTGGTATCTGCCGGGCCTGGCCGAACGGTTCGGGATTTCCGAGCAGGTGTTGCGCCGCGCGCTGTTCGAGCAGACGGGCGGCATGTATCCGGAATTGGTCACACGTTCGGATTTGAAGGTCTTCCTGCCGCCGGTGGGCGGCGTGTCGATTTACATCATGGGTGATCCGTCGGCTCTCGCTGACGACAAGCGGCAGGTTGCCTGCCGCGTTCACGACGAATGCAACGGCTCGGACGTGTTCGGCTCCGACATCTGCACCTGCCGGCCCTATCTCGCCCACGGCATCGAGGTATGCGTGGCGACCGCGCAGGTCGGCGGCGCCGGCGTCATCGTATACAACCGGAAAGAGGGACGGGCACTCGGCGAAGTGACCAAGTTCCTGGTCTACAACGCGCGCAAGCGCCAGCCCGGCGGCGACAGCGCGCGCGCCTATTTCGAGCGCACCGAATGCGTGGCGGGCGTGCAGGACATGCGCTTCCAGGAACTGATGCCCGATGCGCTGCACTGGCTCGGCATCCGGCACATCGACAAGCTCGTCTCCATGAGCAACATGAAGCACGAGCAGATCGTCTCCCAAGGCATCACCGTGGGCGAGCGGATGTCGATTCCGGACGAACTGATCCCGCCCGATGCGCATGTCGAGATGGAGGCCAAGAAGGCCGCCGGCTATTTCACCGAAGCGCCGGTCACTGCGGACCTCGCGGCCGTGAAGGGCCGCGGCCTCAAGGAATAGGCGTGGCGGACGCGCTCGCCTATCTGCGTTCGTCCGCCGCTGTGCGCGAACGTGCGCACCGGCTGCTGTCGGCGGCGGAGCGCGACGAGCTGGCCCACTTCGCCGTGGACGGCACGCGCATGGCCCCCTTGGCCGATTATGTGATCGAGACGATTCGCGCGCGCTATCCCACCCTCGACGTGCCTTATCACAGCCGCTGGCGGCATTTCGAGGCGAGCGGGGTAGACCGTTGGGCGGAGTTGCGCGCGCGTCTAACGGGCGCGAACGAAATCGCACGCGCGCGCTTCGATATCGTGATCCCGAGCGTCCTGCTGGATGCCGGCGCCGGTTCATCCTGGAGCTATCGTGACGGCGATGGCGGCGTGCATGCGCGCTCGGAAGGGTTGGGTGTTGCGACGCTCCGCATGTTCGCGGGTGGTCTGTTCTCGGCCGATCCCAAACATCCGCTACGCGCCGACGCCGCGCGGCTGGAAGCGCTGGAGGATCTGGAGCTGGCGCAAGGCTTCCAGGCCGGGCCGGACAATCTTCTGACCGGCCTGCCGGGACGCGCCGATCTGATGCGACGGTTGGGCGCGGCGGTGCGCGCGAAGCCGGAGCTTTTTCCCGGCGGCCGGGTCGGCGGCTTGTTCGACACGATCCAGAATCGGGCCAAAGGCGGCGTCATCGCGGCACCCGCGATCCTGGAGCTGGTACTCGAGGCGCTGGGCCCCATCTGGCCCGGCCGGATCGAATTGGACGGCGTCAATCTGGGCGATGTCTGGCGCCACCGCGCCATGCGCACGGGCGACGCGGCCGATGGGCTGGTGCCGTTCCACAAACTGTCCCAGTGGCTGACCTATTCGCTGGTCGAACCGCTGGAGGAGGCGGGCATCACGGTGCGCGATCTCGACGGGCTCACGGGCCTCGCCGAATACCGCAACGGCGGGCTGTTCATCGACGGTGGGGTGCTGCGCTTCAAGGACGAGAGGGCCGCTCTGCGCTCGCACGCGGTCGATTCCGAACTGGTGGTCGAGTGGCGCGCGCTGACCGTGGCGCTGCTCGATCGGGTGGCGGATGCGATTCGAACCAAGCTGAAGCTGGACGCGGAATCGCTGCCGCTGGCCAAGGTGCTGGAAGGCGGCACGTGGACGGCGGGGCGGCGCCTCGCGGCGGAAAAGCGCGCGGGCGGCGCGCCGCCCGTCCGCGTCGTCAGCGACGGCACGGTATTTTAGGGTAACGACGGAAACGAAAACGGGGGCGACATGCCGCGGAATGTTCACGTCATCGACCATCCAGTCGTACAGCACAAGCTGACGCGCATGCGGCGCAAGGAAACGGACAGCGCCGAGTTCCGGCGTCTGTTGCGCGAGATCAGCCTTCTGTTTGCCTATGAGGTAACGCGCGATCTGCCCATGACCACGGCCCAGATCGAAACGCCGGTCGCACGCATGATGGCACCGGTTTTGGCCGACCGCTCCATGTGTTTCATCTCGATCTTGCGCGCGGGCAACGGCATCGTGGACGGCATGCTCGAGGTTCTGCCCAACGCGCGCGTCGGCCATGTCGGCATCTATCGCGATCCGGAAACGCTGGTCGCGATCGAGTACTACTTCAAGGTGCCCGAGGACGCCGACCAGCGGCACATGGTGGTCGCCGACCCCATGCTGGCGACGGCGAACTCCGCCATCGCGGCGATCCGCCGGCTCAAGGAGATCGGACCCCTATCGCTCAAGCTGGTCTGCCTGGTCGCGGCGCCCGAAGGTATCGCCGCGTTCCAGGCCGAACATCCGGACGTGCCGATCTACACCGCCGCGATCGATGAGCGGCTGAACGAACACGGCTATATCGTGCCGGGCCTGGGCGACGCGGGCGACCGCATCTTCGGCACCAAATAGGAAAGAGCGCGTAATGGCGAATCCAAAAGGACCGGGCTTCGACCCCAGGACTGTGTCGGAACGCACCGGCTCCACCTATCCCGAACCGTTCCGCAGCCAGGTGGCCGGCCGCGCCAAGCGGCGTCTGGGCGATGCGGCGGGCCTCAAAAATTTTGGCGTCAACTTGGTCACCTTGCCCCCCGGCTGCCTATCCTCCATGCGTCATTGGCACTCGCGACAGGATGAATTTATCTACGTCGTCGAAGGCGAGTTGGTCTTGGTGACGGACGCGGGCGAGCAGGTTTTGACGCGCGGCATGGCTGCAGGTTTTCCGGCCGGAAAGGCCGACGGTCATCACCTGATCAACCGCGCCGACGAGCCCGCGATGTATCTGGAGGTGGGTGACCGCACACCTGGAGATGCCGCGGTCTATTCTGATATCGACATGCGTACGGTGCCGACCGAGGAAGGTTATCGTTACGTCCACAAGAACGGCACGCCGTACTGATCAGAAAATCTCGAAATGCGCGTCCACGGGACCGCCCGTGCCATTCACGGGAATTTGCCCCAGATCGTAGGGACAGGCCGACATGGCCACGACGCAGTCGATCGCCGCGCGTAGGATCATGTAATCGCCTGGCTTGCTGACCGGCGGGGCGAAGCCGATGCGCCCGTCGGGCAAGACGGGGCAGTTCTGCCACAGATTGAACGGCTGGGGCGGCGGATAGGGCGGTGAGGCGATCCCAGCCGCCTTCAGCGCATTGGCGAAATTCTCGCCGCAGCTGTCGTGATGGCCGACGAATCCGTCCAGCCGATAGCGATGCTCGTCGCAGCACGGATAGGTGGTGTCGTGCACGCCCGGCGAATGGTCCTCGACCATGGTCAGGATCGGCCGCCGCCGCCACGTCACGAAGCTTTCGCCGAGGGCCGGCACCAGCCGCTTCACATAACTGTGCGTGTGGCACATGGACATGAACTCGGGCGGGTCGTCGGATGCGACCGCCCACATGTCCACCACCTGGGTGCCGTGGGTGTTGATGACCTTGAGATGCTGGCCGGACTTGAGGCGCGCGAAAGCCCCCTTGCGCGCCGGGACGCGTTGACGCTCGGCCATTGGCTTCTCCCTATGCGGTGGCGCGGTCTCCGAACAGGCCGCGCGCTTCGTGCCAGACGCGGTCGGCCACCTTCTGCGCTTCGCGGAACATTTCCTTCTCGTCCATGGTGAGAAGGCGCTTGTCGGCCACGACCGGTTCGCCGTTCACCCAGACATGGGTCACGTCGCTGCCGTTGGCGTTGTAGACCAGGTCGGTGATCACGTTCTCGCGCCGGATCGGGTTACACCAGGCCGTTTCTAGGTCGACCAGGATGATGTCGGCCTTCTTGCCGGCTTCCAGCGTGCCGAGATCCTTCTCCATGCCCAGGCCCTTGGCGCCGCCCACAGTCGCGAGGCTCAGCACGTCCCAGGCGTCGATCAGCTCGATATTGCCGGATTGCACGCGGGCCAGAAGGGTCGCGGCGCGCATGGTCTTCCACAGATCGTTCGACGCCCAGTCGGAGCCCAGTGAGATGTCGATGCCCGAGCCGTAGAATTTCTCCATCGGCGGGAAGTAGGCGCGCTTGCCCACGAGATAAGCCGTGTGGCTCATCTTGGTGCCGGTCGATTTGAGAAGGTCGATTTCCTCGTCGTTCACGAACACGCAGTGGGCGGCCATCATGTTCGGGCCTAGCAGGCCTAGCTCCTTCAGCATGGGCACGGCGCGCTTGCCGTAGTTGTGCTCCATGAAGCCCTGCTCGGCGGGCACCGAAGCGCAGTGCGTGTGAAGCCCCACGCCATGCTTGCGCGCCAGCTCGCCGCATTTGGCCAGCACCTCGGGCCGCGCGCGGTCGGGCCCGTCCGGCGCCACGCGCGTCGTGATGCGGCCATCGCAGGCGCCTTCCCATTCCTGGATCAGCGCCTCGGCCTCGTCGAGATTCTGCTTGGCCACATCGGGCAGCCATTCGCGGTCGAACTTGCCGGGCGTGATCTTGCCCGTGTTCATCTCGCGCACCACGCCCGCGACGACGGCGCGGATGCCCAGGTCCTTCACGATGCGGGCGGGTTCGGGCATGTACCACCACATCTCGTTGATGGTGGTGGTGCCGGTCTTCAGCATCTCGATGCCGTGAACCATGCCGGGGAAATAGAGGTCGTCGGATTTGACGTAATCCTCCTGCAGCGGGATTGCGCGTTTGAACGAGCCGCCCGTTGCGCGCTTGGCGTCCTCGGTCGTCGCCTTGTTGAAGCCGCCGGCCAGATGGGTGTGGGTGTTGATCAGGCCGGGCAGCACGGCCTTGCCGCGCGCATCCACGGTGCGGTCGGGCTTGAAGGCTTTGCGTACCGCCGCACTTTCGCCCACCGCGACGATTCGGTCGTTCTCAATGGCGACCGCGCCGTCGGGAATGGTCAGGTTCCGCTGCGTCATGGGAATGACCCAGCCGTTCTCGATCAGCGTTTTCGCCATGCGCCCCTCCCGATGTCCCTCGTGGAATAGTGGGCACCCGGCCGCGCCACTGGCAAGCGCTAGGCTTGGCGTCCTGGGCTTGCTAGCGTTGGGCCATGGGGGCAGCCGAAGCGGCAAAGATCGCGCCGGTGGGTTGGCGCTGGCTGGGCTTGGCCTGCGGCGTCATCGCGGCGTTCTGTTTTTCCATGGGCACGCTTCTGTCGCCCACGGTCTATGCGGCGGGCGGCAGCGCGGCCGCCATCGTGGTCGTCCGACTTTCCCTGATCCTGCCGGTCTTCTTCGGCTTCGCGGTCGTCACCAAGCGGCCGATCGTCCTGCCGCCGCGCCAGCGCTATGTGGCCTTCGCGCTTGGCATCCTGACCGCGTTCCAAACGCTCGTGATCTTCACGTCCTTCCGCTACATCCCCATTAGCCTGGCGATCCTGATCGAGTACACCTATCCGCTGCTTGTGCTCATCGCCATGCGCGTCCTGTTCGGCGAGGGGCTGACGGTCGCGCGCGTCGTGGCCATGGCGGTGGCGCTGGCCGGCTTGGCGCTGGCGCTAGGTGTCGACCCCAGCAAGGCCCACCCGCTGGGCGTCGCGCTGGCGGCTCTCTCGGCCGTATGGGTCGCCACACGTCTGATCGCTTCCAGCCGGTTCCTGCGCACGGCGGACGTGATCCGCCTTCTGATCCATATGCAGG
>CAYZFH010000026.1:0-21333 GCA_964477375.1 uncultured Rhizobiaceae bacterium
GGCTCACGAAGGTAAATGTCGCCGGAATGCGGAACAGCTTTCCGCCATAGACATGGAAGCCGAAATTCTGCGTCGCGCCTTTGGCCGCGTCGCCATAGAAGGATTCCATGGTCTCTTCATAACCGTAGGCCATTGCGCCGAACCATTGCAGAAGGCCGATGGCGCACGGAATGATCGAAATGAGAATCAGGATGCGGACGATGCGCGACAAATCCTCGCGAGTGTTGACATATGCGGCCGCGAGGAATGCCAGCGGCACATAGAAAAGCCAAATCTTGATTCCAATGGCCGGCACGAGCCAGTTATCAATGTGAGGGTTCATTGATTGTAGAACGACCAAAATACCGAGAAATCCGATCGACATGACGACGGGCCGTGGTATCGACGCCAACTTCACGTCCTTGCGATGAAACAAGAAAAAGGATGCATACGCGGGCAGGACGAAAAGAAAATCCTTGAGAAGGAGCATCTCTTTCAGTGAATGGAGCTTGAGCGAAAGGATTCCCGCGTAAGGTAAAAATACAAGAAGGCCGATGAAGCCCACCCGCCAGCGGACGATGACCCAGAGCCAGAACGCGATCAGGCCGAGCCCGCCCAAGACGACCATGATTTCCATCATGGGCGCGCTCCCGCGAATGCCTGAAGCAGGCGATCGAGTTCGTCGCCATAGCGCGCCCATGTGAACTGCTCGGCACGCGCACGCGCGGACCGCGCCATGGCCGCCCGCTTGTCCGGATCCTTGCGCAGCTGCTCGATTCCGGCGGCGATAGCGTCGGAGTCGCGTATCGGAACGATGAAGCCGTCCATGCCGTCGCGCACGACGGAGCCGGCGTTGTGCGTGGTTATGACAGGCAAGCCGGCGGCCATGGCCTCGAGATTCGCGAAAGCGGACCCTTCATGCAGGGAAGGATAAATGAATAGGTCGGCATTCCGGAACATCTCATGGACCTGCAGATAGGGAACATGCGGCAGGTGGCGGAATAAGGAGCGGTAAGGGGCAAGACCCGCTCCGCTGCCCACCAGGCGCCCGACCAGGGTAAGAGTGATATCGGAACGCCCCAGCCGCTTCACCGCTTCCAGCAGATATTTGATTCCCTTTTTTTGGCCTACGTTGCCCACGTATAGGATGCGGAAGCGTCCGTGCGGATCGGGAGTCCAGGCGGGCCGGAAACGCTCGACGTCGACGCCGTACGGCAGAAAACTGATCCGGGCGGGATCAACGCCTTGCTCCAGCAGCGTGTCGCGAACGAAGTCTGATGGCACCAGGATATGCTCGGCTTCCCGTGCTTCGTCGCGCATGAACGTCAATGATGATGCTGGCAAATGACTGCTCAGGGAGTCACCGAACTCCGGGTGCAGTCTGGCCTCCTCGCGATAAGTCTCGATCGCTTTCAGGACGAAGCCCGTCGTCTGGTTAAGGACCGTCAGGATTCCCGCCTTGCGTGCGGCACGGAGCGTACTCAGCGACTGCCCATCCTGCACAAAGACGATATCGGTCCCGCCTGGAATCCGCCGCGAGACTTGCCGGTCGAACTGCCGGTCGAACCAGATAGTGACGCGCTCGCCCAGCCAGGGCGGTCCATAGCGATTGGCGAACGCGGAAAACATTTCCGACACCGGGTGGGGGCGGACATGGGCGGGATCGATGCGCGGATCGTAACGGCGCGCGAATTCCTGCTCCAAGGGCTTACGAAAAGACGATGGCAACACAGAAGCCAGCCGCGCCAGCGGGGCGTCGGGGTGATGGAAGAAGCCCGTCTCCATGACGAAGTCGTAACCGTGCTGCTGAAGTGCCACGGCCGCCTGGCGGATCAGCGGGCTCGAATGGCTATAAGCGATGAGAACTTTCGGCCGGCTGTTCATCGCGCCAGCTCGCTATAGACCTCGAAATATCCGCGCGCCATCTGTATGTGCGAGAATCGCTTGGCCCATTCCGGCCCTTCGATCCGCACACGCGCGCGGTGTGCATCATCATCGAGAAGGCGGTCAATGCCGTCGGCGATGGATCCGGAATCAGTGGGGTCGACGAACAAACCCAAAGCGCCCGCGACTTCCACCAGCCCGCCAATCCGCGCCACGACGCATGGCGTGCCGCAAGCCAAACTTTCGATAGCGGGCAGACCGAACCCCTCTTTCAACGACGGAAAAACCAAGCCGCGCGCGCCGCGATAAAGGACCGCCATTTCACGCGCCGAAACGCCACGGTCGAGAATGATCAGCTTGTCCGCGATCCCGGCATCCGCGGCCAGGCGCATCAGGTGTTCGTGCATTCCGGGAATAGCTTGATAGGCGCCGACGGAAACGAGCGTAGGGATTGTGCGCTGCTTCCGAAGCCGGGCGAGAGCCGCGATGATGCCGTGGGGATTCTTGCGTGGCGTCAGAACGCCGGCATGAAGCAAATAGTCGGCCGGCAGGCCAAAGCGGTTGTCTTCGCCGCTTTCCGGCCGGAAGACGGTCAGGTCGATGCCGTTCCTGACCACCCGAACCCGGTCGCCTGATGGGTCGTGACCCTCGGCATAGTCTTTTCCAATCGCCTCCGACACCGCGACGACGCGGTCGGCACGTTTAATGCCGTCGACCAGCATGCGGTGGACTGGCCATCCTGCACGCGCATCGGTGAAAAACTCGTGGAGTGTTACAACGGTGGGGCATCCGGCGCCGCGCGGTGGGGCGGTGTGGTCTCCCATATGCAGGACATCCAGCCGCAGCCGGCGCAGCGCCAGCCCCATGCCACATTCCGCTTCGAGGAGATAGGCGACGTTCGCGTATTTCCAACGCCGGTCGAACTGCGGGAAAAGCCCGTGCAGTCCGAAACCATGGAGCTCGGCGTGCGGGGTTTCCTTGACGAGCGCGGTTAGCGGCGCCGGTACCGGGCCCTTGTTGGCCAAGCCGATCAAAGTCGCATCGGGCGCGATCTCGCCCAGGCCGCGCCAAAGATTTTCGATGATCGCCGCGACGCCGCCGACCGCGCCTTCGGGCGAGTTCAGGTAGGCGCGCTGCAACCATCGAAGATCGATACCAATTCTCACGGCTGCGGTCTCCGCGCGCCCCGTGCACGCAACGCGGAAACCTCCTGTCGAAGCACAGTCCAATCTTCCGCTGAAGGGCGTAGAAGGGCACCTGCCGACAACCCCAGCGCGCTTCGGGCGAGATAGAGTGCATAACTGGCCCCGAAGACATTCACGACCACATAGGTCCAGGCGGCCCCTGTCGCGCCCATCCAGGGGACCAGAGCGAAAAGCAACGCCGCTCCGATCATCACGGTGGTGGCTTCCATGCGAAACACGAGGCGGGTCTTGTTGTGGGCCTTGAAGGCTTGATTCAGGAGACGCCTTACCACGCAAGGCACCACGGCCAGCATGATGATCTGGACCAGGGCGGCGGCGGGCAGAAAGCTCTCGCCGAACAGGATTCGGACGACCAGCGGAGCCAGTGAGGTCGCGACGATCGCGCCTGACAGCGAAATTCCGATGGAAAGGCGAAGATAGCGCCCGAGAACGATCGCGCGGCCTTCGGGAGTTTCCTGGCTTGCTACCTTCGGCAAGACCAGGGCACCCAGTGTCGCGCCCAGTCCCATGATCGGGCCCGCCATCCCGAGCGCAACGACATAGAGGCCCAACTCAGCTTCGCTGCGGAACTGCGAGATCGCGGCCTGGTCGAGCCGCTCGCCTGCGACGATCAGGAGATTGGCGGCGGCAATGGGTATGCCATAGATTAAAAATCTGCGCATCAGCGCCGGGTCGGGCCGGAAACCGACCCAACCGCGCTTGGCCAGCAGGAAAATCGCGAGAAGCAATGTCGAGGCGTTCGCCAGTAAGGACGACATGGCGAACGAGCTGACCGATACCGCTTCTCCGGCTAAAAGAAGAAGGACGAAGCAGAGATAGGCGGCGCTGACGAAAACATTCAGCGCATTCCAGGCGATGAAGTTTAGGCTGCCCTGGAAGAGGGCGGCGGCGAAGGTGGCCAGCATCGTTAAGGGGATGTACAGGAGATACAGGCGCCCTAACTCGGCAACCTCGGGTTGGTAAAGCCGATAGGCGAAAGGCTCGATGAGCAGTCCGAGAGCGACCAAGGGCGCCGTCAGTAGCAGGCCGCATGCCATCGCGGATGCGAAGATCCGTGGATAGACAGCCGATCGATCCGCGCTTGCATGCACCACGGCATCCGTCACGAGCGCGACGCCGATAGCGGCCACAAGCTGCGGCCACAAGACGATGACGGCCAATTCGCCGCGACCGTCCGGACCGAGAAGCCGCGCGGCCAAAACACCCGTTGCGAGGTTAAGCAGAGCGTTCAACACGAACGCGACAGAGGAAGAAAGAAGGTCCCTCATGGGCCGGCGCTCGCCATGCGGCGGGCGAGGGTGTCGCGCAAAGCGTCCGAGACCGTTGCGGGTTCGACCGCGTCGGCACCATCCGCGGGATAAAGCGGCTTATGACCCGGACCGTGCGGAAACCAAATGCCGGGCTTGTTCCTTCGGCTGAAGACCGCGACGGCCGGCGTTTGCACGGAAGCGGCCAAATGCATGGGACCGCTATCGTGCCCGAGAAACATCCGCGCGCGGGAGATGACGAGCGCGCTTTCACGCGGCGGCAATCGGCCGCAAAGGTTGAGTGTCGGACCACGCCAATGCGCGGCCAGGGCACCGGATCGCTCGGATTCATCGGCCGATCCGATTAACGCCAGGCCGAGGGTCGGTGCGGTCGCGGAAAACGCCGCCAAGACCGCGGTCCACCGAGCGTCGCCCCAATCATTCTCCGGCCACTTGGTGCCGATGCTGAAGACGGCGAAGGGTGCCGCACTCTCCCAGCCCGCCATCGTCGCGTCGGCGTTTCGCCGTTCCGCCGTGGTGAAGCACAAATCCCAACTTTCCCGCTTTTCGAGCGCTGCGTCGCCCAAGGGCGCCAGACAGCGCGCAAGCCGCTCCGCTTCGCGCTCCCAAAGCTTCTGCCGTGGCGAATAGCGGTGTGTAGCCAAGTCTTGGGTTACCGGTGCGCCGACGATGTGCCGGATCCCGCACGTGCGAAAGAACGCGATGTCGCGCAATGCGACCGCAACGCCGCGCGACTCGGTCATGTAGACGAGCAGCTCGGGATCGAAAGCTCGGATCTCCCGGCGCAACCGAAACAGCGCCATCGGATCGCGTGCTCCGGCGGGGTACCGGATAGGCGTGCCGCCGGCCAGGCCGCTCTCCCCCAGCACGAGTTCAACGGGGGCCGCCTTGCCGCTGACCGGATGGTTGGTCAGAAGGCGCCGCTCCGCGCGCGGGAAGGCGCGCGCCACAAGGTGCAGGCATGGCAAGCTGATCACGGTGTCGCCCAGGCTGCCCAGGCGATAGATCAGAACGCGGCGCGTTTCCTCGCTCATGCGGCTGCCGCGTGGACTTGGCGTGCCCAGCCCCGCAACCCGCGTTCATTCATTCCTTCCGGGCCATCGGACAGCCAGTCGCGCACGGGCACGACGAAGCCCGTTTTCGATCGCGCGAAAATCTCGGCGGGAAGAGGCCGGGGCACAGCGGCGGCCATGTCCCGCTTCTCGGGCGGCCGCGAGGATGCGAGCGAAGCCGCCAAGCCTTCGATCAGGACCGAATCGACAAAAGGAACGCGAATCTCGACGGAGTGCGCCATGCCCGCCCAATCGGCGTCGCGCAACAGTTGGTTGCGCATGTACCAGCACGCTTCCAGCGCGGTGATCTTTTGGCGTGGCGTCGAAAGACCTTCCGTGGTGTCGGCGAGCGCTGAAAGCGGCGCCAAAGCGCGCCAGCCTTCGCGCACCATGTCTCCATCAAGGAAGCGCGGCAGTTCCCACGGCATGAACAGACCACGACGGAGAAGATACGCGCCGCCGTAGGTGCCGCCGTACTCCAGTAGACTCGCGTATTTCGGCGAGGTGGCGCGGCGCAGGACCGGCGCCGTGACGATGCGGAAAGCGCGGCCGAGGAACGGCAAGCGGCGAAGAGGCGCCAGCGTGGCCACGGTGCGCGGAATTTGTTGAAAGCTCGCATAGCCGCCAAAGATCTCGTCGGCGCCAAGGCCGGACAAGGCGACCTTCAGTCCGACGTCCCGTGCGGCGCGGGCGACGAAGTAGGTGTTGATGCCATCGATGGTGGGCTGGTCCATGGAAGCGAAGAGCGCATCACGGGCATCGGCGAAGTCGGTCGCGGTCACGCTCCGCGTCTCGTGACGGATGCCCAACGTGCGCGCAAGCCGCGCGGCGGCCGGCGCTTCGTTGGGCGCCTCTTCGCGGTGCACATCGAAACTGAGCGTCAAGGTGCGCAAATCGGCACCTTTCTCCTTTGCTGAGAATGCGGCCAGCACGGCCGAATCGACACCGGCGGACAGGAAGAGGCCAACCGGCGCATCGGCGACAAAATGGTGCCGCACGCTATCGGCCAACAGTTCGCGCAGTTGCCCGTTCTCGAGGGGCTTCGGCGCGGCGGCGCGCAAGGTATCGCGCATGTTCCAGAATTGGCGTGGCCGGCCGGCGCCGTTTGCATCGACCCACATGGTCGTGCCCGCGGGCAGAGCATGAATGTCGCGGTAAAGCGTGAAGGGCTCCGGCACATGCCCCCACAAAAAGAATCCGACGTGCCCCGCGGCGGATGGTCCTGTTCCCGCCCGCCCACCAGCACGCAGCGCTTTGACTTGAGACGCCACGCGCAGCGTCGTGCCGTTGTCGGCGTAGTACAGAGGTTTTATCCCGAGCGGATCGCGCGCCAACAGCATGCCGCCCTTTCGCGCGTCCCATAGGGCGAAGGCGTACATGCCGCGCAGTTGCCGAACCATTTCGACACCGTCGCGCTCGTAGAGATGCAGCAGCACCTCGGTATCGGACTGGCTTTGGAAGCGACGCCCCTCCTGTTCGAGCTGACGGCGCAGGGCGTGGAAATTGTAGATTTCGCCGTTATAGGTCAGAACGCGCACCCCGTCTTTCGACACCATCGGCTGGTGGCCGCCCGCGGACAGGTCGATGATGGCGAGACGCCGGTGGGCCAGCCCGACCTGGCGTTCGGGTGAAAACCACGCGCCTTCGTCATCCGGGCCACGCGGACGCATGGCGCCATGGATGGCCTGCAGTTCCGCCGCGTCCACGGGCGGCGCCCCGCGCCCATATGCGAAAATGGCCGTGATGCCGCACATTAACCTTTGTCCGGAAAAGGATGCCCCTAGCACGCAACGCCTGTGCCAGATGCAGGGTAGGGAAGGGGCGTTGGCTTGTCACCGGCCAGCGGCACTGGGATTGCGGGTAACCGCCTGAAAGGGCACGAAAGTCTGGACCCTCCGCGAAGTCCCGGGCAGTCTGGCCACTGTCGGTAACAGGGGTATCCGCGTGTCATCAGTCACCCTCGACCGTTGGACGGCGGCCCAGGCTTCTGAACTGGCCTATTGGCGTGGCTTGGATTTGCGCGAAATCCTGCGAATCTGCGCCGAAAAACCGGATTTCCTGGCGCTTCTCGACGAATCCACTCAACGAAGCCTCTTCGACGGCAAGGAGGTCCTGGAGATCGGCTGCGGTCCACTTGGGCTCAGCTTGGTGTCCTTCAGCCGTCATAAGGCTGGTTTGCGGCGCTTGGTGAAGGCGGAGCCCCTGCCGCGCCTGCCCATTGCCGAGACCCGGCTGAGCCAGGATGCCTGGGCCGCGCCGTTCCTGGCCTGGGTCGAGGCCCTCGCGGCGGAGGGCGAATATGTCCAGGCATCCGGCGAGGATCTGGGCTTCGAGGGCGCTTTCGACACCGTCGTCACCTACAACGTTCTCGACCATGTGCGCGCGCCGTTGCCTCTTTTGCGCAACGCATGGCGTGCGCTCCGGCCGGGCGGGCGGCTTCTGGTCGGTGTCGATTGCCTGTCCATGGCCGGCCGCTGGCGCTTCGAAATGGTGACCAGGCGGACCCACAAGGGCCATACGCTCGTGGAGGCCCATCCGCATACGTTCCTGCCCGATCATGTGGCGCGGTTGATCGAAGAAGCGGGCTTCCGGATGATCGGCCGCCATGGCGAGCCGAGCCGGTTGCGAGGCTTGATTGGTAAACACTCGCGTCCGGCTTTCCTGGCCGAGAAGCTCTAGTTCGACGCCATGCGCGTGATCCACGTCATCTCTTCCCTGGCTCCGGCGCTGGGAGGGCCGTCGAAGGCGTGCATCGAGATGGCGCGCGCGGTCGCTGCGCGCGGCCACACGGTCGAGGTCTATACAACCGATTTCGGATTGGAGGGGCCTGTGCGCGCGGACGGCGCGCCGCTGGCCGATGGCGCTGCCGTCGTTCGCTATTTTCCGGTGCAATGGCCGCGCGCGTTCAAACCCTCATGGCCGCTCTACGACGCACTCGTACGCGACTTGCCTCGCGCCGATGTCGTGCACCTTCACTCGCTGTACCTCTTCCACGATTGGGCGGCGGGGCGCATCTGCCGCCGCGCGAACGTGCCCTACATTGTGCGTCCGCACGGCACGCTCGATCCGTATATCTGGCGCCGCCATCGCGCGCGGAAACAGGTTACGGAGTGGGCGTTCCAGAACCGGGTGTTGCGTCACGCCGCCGCGCTCCACTACACGACGGAAGAAGAGATGCGCCTAGCTGCTCCCTACGCCCAGGGTGCGCCGGGCGCCGTCGTGCCGCTTGGCGTTGAGCTGGACGCATATGACTCGCTGCCGCCGCCGGAGCGCTTCTTCACGCGCTATTCGGAAGCGCGGGGCAAGCGCATCATCCTGTTCCTCAGCCGCCTACATGAGAAAAAAGGACTGGATATCCTGACGGCCGCTTTCGCGCGCATCGTCCGCAAATTCCCCGACGTCCATCTGGTTCTGGCCGGACCCGACGACGGTATGGGCGCGAAAGCGGATGAGTGGCTGCGAAATGCCGGTGTCGCTGACAAAGTCACGCGCACCGGCATGCTCGAAGGCGAGGACAAGAAAGCCGCGCTCGCTGCTGCTTCGGTATTCGTCCTGCCGTCCTATAGCGAAAATTTCGGTATCGCGGTCCTGGAGGCCATGGCAGCCGGCCTGCCCGTCGCCATTTCCGATCAGGTGAATCTCTGGCGCGAGGTGGAACGCGGCGGTGCCGGGCTGGTCAGCCCCTGCGATACGGAAGCCTTCACGGGGCTTCTGGAACGGCTGCTGGGTGACCCTGCGGCGGCGCGGCGCATGGGCGAAGCGGGCCGTATATTGGCGCGGGAGAGGTTCACCTGGCCGAGGATCGCGGCCGCGCTGGAGACGCTTTACGCCGACGTCGCGGCGCGACGTTCGATCAGGTAGTTACCCATCACTAGCACATCCATGTTGGTGCGCAGGAAACAGTCGAGGGCTTCCTCCGGCTTGCACACCACAGGTTCGTTCTCGTTGAACGAGGTATTGAGCAGCATCGGCACGCCGGTCTCTGCGGCAAAGGCTTCGATCAGTTTGTAATAGCGTTCGTTCGCGTCGCGCGTGACCGTCTGTAGACGCCCTGAGCCGTCGACATGGGTCACGGCTGGAATCTGCGGCCGCTTGTCCTCGCGGATCTGGAACACCTGCATCATGAACGGCACGTCGTCGTCGGTCTCGAACCAATCGGTCACGGCCTCGCGCAGGATCGAGGGCGCGAAGGGGCGGAAGGATTCCCGGCGCTTGATCTTGAGATTCAGGATGTCCTTCATGTCGGCACGGCGTGGGTCGGCCAGAATGGAACGATTGCCGAGCGCCCGCGGCCCCCATTCGAGACGGCCCTGGAACCAGCCGATCACCTTGCCCGCGGCAATGGCGGCAGCGGTGCGCGCATAAAGGGCGTCGTCCGTCACGCTTTCGACCGAGCAGCCTTTGGTATCGATCTCCGAGCGCCGTGCCGTGATGGCGGCGCCGACTGCCGTGTCGCTGAATTCCGGTCCCCAATAGGCGTGGTTCATGGGGAAGCGGCCCGCGTTTTCGCCCGCATAGCGGAGCCATACGTCATAGGCCGCGCCCACCGCGCCGCCAGAATCGCCTGCCGCCGCCTGGACGTAGCAGCGGCGATAAGGCGTGCGGTGATAGAGCCGTCCGTTGGCGACGGAGTTGAAGCCGCACCCGCCCGCGATGGCGATGGCGTCGACCGCATGGCGGCGGTGCAGCGTGTTGTAGAGATGGAAGACGGCTTCCTCGAACATGGCCTGGGTCGAACGCGCCATGTCGAAATGCCGTTGCTCCAGCTTTTCCTCGGGCTTGCGCGCGAGCCCCAGCAGGGACTCAACGGCGGGCGTGAACAGCGTGCCCACATGGGGCGAGCCGCCGGTCCATTGATAGGTGTAGTTGCCGGTGGCGTAACCGAAGAAACGGAGGTCAAGCTCGAAGCCGCCGCCCTCCTCCAGTTGAACGATCTGGCGCATCTGCTCCATGAAGCGCGGCTCGCCATAGGGCGCGAGGCCCATCACCTTGTATTCGTCGCCATAGTGCGGGAAACCCAGATGCTGGGTCATGGCTTCGTAGAACTGGCCGAGCGAATGGGGATAGAAGACGCGCCCTTCGACCGTAAGGGTGCCGTTTCGCCCCCGTCCCCATGCGGCGGAGCAGAAATCGCCGAACCCGTCGACCGACACGACGGTGGCGTCATCGAAGGGCGACAGGTGATAGGCGGAAACGAGATGCGCGCGGTGGTGCTCCACGTTGTGCACCACGCCTGCGAAGCGCTGATCGGGAAAAGCCGTGGCCAGTTCGTCCTCGATGCTCGCCCATTTGCGCGCGTTCTTCAGCCGGCCACGCAGGAATGAGGCATTCAACCGGTTTGCCGCGCTATACGAAACCTTGCGCCACAGATGCGCGCTGGGATCGCGGTTGATCGCGACATGGGCGACTTGGTCGAGGTTGATGCCGCCGGCTTCCAGGCAATAGCGGATGGCTTCACTCGGAAATCCCGCCCAATGCTTGATGCGGCGAAAGCGCTCCTCCTCCGCCGCCGCGACGAGGACTCCGTCGCTAACGAGACAGGCGGAGGCGTCGGCGTGATAGGCGTTGAGGCCGAGGATATGGATCGGCTCGCTCATTTTCCTTGCACGCGCCGATCGACCAGATAGAGCTTCAGCATGATGTCGGCCAGCGTCCGTTGCAGGACATAGTGCAGCCCGGCCGTGCCGTCGAGGATAAGCCCGCGCACGAACAGCATGTAGAAGAAGGTGATGAACGGCATAAGCGCCGTATCGCGCCGCAGCCTGTCCGGCAGGTTCAGCTCCTGCGCCCGCGCGACCTTCGCCGATTCCAGCGCCATGTAGCGCGCCTGCGAGTTGAGCCAGTGCAGCATCGGCTTACGGTCGTCGTGAAGGATCGGATGGATCAGGTCGAGAATACGGCCTTCAACGGCCACCTCGTCGGTGTGTCCATCCTCGTAGAAACGGCCGCGCGCAATCCGGAACAGGCGCGGACGCGGCGGATAAACGCTCGCCCGCAGCGGCTTGCCATGGATGCAATAGACGAAGCGCGAGTTGTAGGCGGAGACGTCTTCCGTGGGCTGTAGCGTGCGCAGCTCTTCGATCAAGGGCTCCGACAGGATGTAGTCGGCATCGAGCCGCATCATCCATTCCGTGCGGATGCCGGTTTCCTTCTGCGCGAAGGTCCATTGGTCCCAATGGGTATCGAAAGCGCGCACGAAAAGGCGCACGTTCGGGAACCGTTTGGCGATGGCCACGGTTTCGTCGCTGGACCCGCTGTCGACCACGACCACATCCTTGGCCCAGGACAAGCGTTCAAGCATGCGCCCGATATTGGGCGCTTCGTTGAAGGTCAGAACGGCCGGAGTGATATGGGCGTGCATCAGGGTTCCAAGCGGAATGGAAGTCTATCCTATGCAGGTCCCGCGCCAAGCCGGGCGACCTTATCGGCAGGCCCGCGCGGGGGGCAAGCCGGGCTCGCCCGGGCGCCCGTGGAACAGCTATCTTTCCCGACCCCCTCGCTGAGGCCGCTGCCGTTGCGCATCCTGGTTCACGACTTTGCAGGTCACCCTTTCGCGGTCCAGTTGAGCCGCGAACTGGCGCGGCGCGGCCATGCCGTTCTCCACCTCTATTCTTCGGTCAACAGAACCCCGAAGGGCGCCCTGGCCAAACAGGCGAACGACCCGCCCGGCTTGGAAATCCGGCCTCTCGCGGCCGGACAGGATTACCGGCGCAACAGCTTCGTCCAGCGCTGGCGTGATGAGCGTGCCCATGGCGCGCTTCTGGCTGACGCCATTCGCGCCTGGCGGCCCGAGATCGCCATCATCGGCAACACGCCGCTCGACGTGCTGGCGCCCGCCCATCCGGTAATTAAAGAAGTCGGCGCGCGTTTCGTTTTCTGGGTGCAGGATCTGTTGGGCATCGCGTCCCACAAAATCCTGCGCACGCGCCTGCCGATCGCGGGCGAGATCATCGGCCGTTTCCATATCGCGCTCGAAAAGCGCTTCGCCCGCACGGCCGATGCGCTCGTTCTCATCACCGACGATTTCACGCCGATCCTGCGCGGCTGGGGCGTTCCGCCGGAGCGCCTGCATGTGATCGAGAATTGGGGACCGCTTGGCGAGATCACGCCGCGCCCGCGCCGCAACGCATGGGCGGAGAAGAACGGTCTCCTGGACCGGCACGTCTTTCTTTACACGGGCAGCATGGGGCTGAAACACGATCCCGGCTTGCTGGTCGCTTTGGCGCGCCATCTCAAGGGCCGCGCGGACGCGACTGTCGTGGTGATCTCCGAAGGACGCGGCGCCGACTACTTGACTGTGCGCAAGCAGGAGGAAGGGCTCGATGCGCTGCGCGTGCTTCCCTTTCAGTCCTACGGTGAGATGCCGGATGTGCTGGCCACGGGCGATGTGATGTTGGCGGTGCTGGGCGCGGATGCCGGCGTCTTCTCGGTACCGTCGAAAGTGCTCAGTTATCTCTGCGCCGGCCGGCCCGTCCTGGGTGCCATGCCGGCCGAGAACCTGGCCGCGCGCATGGTGCGCGAGAACGGCTTGGGCGTGGTCGTGGCTCCGGATGACGAGCGGGGTTTTCTGGCCGCCGCCGATCGTCTTTTGGCCGACGAGGACGAGCGTGCCCGGCTTGGCGCCAACGCGGCGGCTTATGCCGCCGGACGCTTCGACATGGGCCGGATCGGCGACGCGTTCGAGCGGGTCCTCATGGCTGCCCAGGCCTGAATCCTGGCGTTTCCCTTGCAAGGCGCGCTTCTGGCCGGGGCCGGAATCCGATATACCCTCGGCCATGGGGGCAGGCATGGATCTCGGCCGGTTTTACGACAGCGAATGGGCGGAACATCTGAAGGTGGCGGAAGCCGCCCGGTCCGCCTTGGCCGAGCCGTTCGGCCGGCTCTTGCGGCTTTCGGTAGAAGCCATCCGCGCGGGCAACAAGCTCCTGTTCTTCGGCAACGGCGGCAGCGCATCGGATGCCCAGCATTTGGCGACCGAATTGACCGTCCGCTACAAGCGCAACCGTGCGCCTATCGCGGCCATCGCACTGACGACGGACACCTCGGCCCTGACCGCGATCGGAAATGATCTCGGCTTCGACGAACTCTTCGCGCGCCAGGTCGCCGCGCTTGGGCGCAAGGGCGACGTTGCCATCGCCATCAGCACCTCCGGCCGGAGCCCCAACGTGCTGAAGGCGCTCGAGGCCGCGCGCGCGATGGGCATCGTGCCGGCCGCCTTGTCGGGGGGCGAGGGCGGCGCGTTGCCGGGTCTGGCTGATCCCTTGCTGATCGTTCCGTCCAAGACCACCGCGCGCATCCAGGAAATGCACATCACCATCGGCCAGATGCTGTGCGGCGCGCTAGAGATCGAGCTGGGCCTGGTCGAGCCATGACGACGCGTTCCGATCTGGCCGCCGCCATCGAGCGGCTCAAGGATGCGCACGTGCTGTGCGTCGGCGACGTTATGCTGGACCGCTACGTCTATGGCGCGGTCGAACGCATCTCGCCGGAAGCGCCGATCCCCGTCCTGCGCATGGAGCGCGAGGCTGCCATGCTGGGCGGTGCGGGCAACGTGGTGCGCAACCTGTCGGCGCTGGGCGCCCATGTCGCATTCGTTTCCGTCGTCGGAAACGACCAGGCAGGACGCGAGATCAGCGCGCTCGTCGCCTCCCATGAAAAGCATGAGCCGTATCTGTCGGTCGAACGCGGGCGGATGACCACGATCAAGACCCGCTACGTCGCAGGCGGCCAGCAGCTTCTGCGCACCGATAAGGAAACGTTGGTTCCGCTGGCGCCCTCGGTCGCCGAGGATTTGCGCCGCGTGGCCGTGGGCGCCGTCGCCGATGCCGCCGTGATCGTGCTGTCCGATTACGGTAAGGGCGTGCTGACGCCGGAATTGATGCGCGCCTTGATCGATGCGGGAAAGGCACAGAACAAGCCGGTCGTGGTCGACCCCAAGGGCAAGGATTTCTCGCGCTATCGCGGGGCCACGGTGATGACGCCCAACCGCGCCGAACTGGCCGCCGCCACGGGCCTGCCGGTCGGCACGGAAGAGGAGATCGCGGCGGCGGCAAAAAAGCTGATCGCCGAATGCGCGCTCGAATCGCTTTTGGTCACGCGCGGTGCGGACGGGATGTCTCTGTTCGCGCGTGCGGGCGAGACCACGCATTTGCCCGCCGAAGCGCGCGAAGTGTTCGACGTCTCGGGCGCGGGCGATACCGTCGTGGCCATGCTGGCAGCCGCGTTGGCGGCTGGTGTCGCGCTGCCTGATGCAGCGCGTCTGGCCAATGTCGCGGCGGGCATCGTCGTGGGCAAGACCGGCACGGCAGTCGCGACGGCCGACGAGGTTTTCACCGCACTCCATACCCAAGACCTGTTGGCCGGCGAGAACAAGGTCGCGGCGCACGACGAGGCGCTGGCGCGTATCGAGCGCTGGCGCAAGGACGGCCTTGTCATCGGCTTCACCAACGGCGTTTTCGATCTTTTGCATCCGGGCCATGTCACGCTTCTGTCCCAGGCCAAGGCGGCCTGTGACCGGCTCGTCGTCGGGCTCAACAGCGACGCATCGGTCAAACGCCTGAAAGGCCCCACGCGCCCCGTGCAAAACGAATCGGCGCGCAGCGCCGTGCTGGCCTCGCTGGCCGCGGTCGATCTGGTGACGATCTTCGGCGAGGACACGCCGCTGGCCTTGATCGAGCAGATCCGCCCCGACGTGCTGGTGAAAGGATCGGATTACACGATCGCGACGGTGGTGGGCGCCGATGTGGTCCAGCGTCATGGCGGCCGCGTCATCCTGGCCGAGCTTTTGCCCGGCCACAGCACGACCGGCACCATCGCCAAGTTGGCGAAATAGCCTAGAGGCGCGGGTCGGCCAGCCGCTGCAGCCGTTCGCTGGCGACCAGGCCGAAACGCAGCACCTGGGCGCGCCGCCGGCTGCCGTTCATCGGGATTTCCTCGGACTCGCGGATCACCGCGGCGGCATAGGCGTCGGCCACCATCAGCCCGCACTCGGGCGGCAGGATGGCCTGCGGGAAACCCACCGGCACCGCGAAATAGAACAGGTCGCAATGCTCGCGATACTCCGGCCACTTCCGGTCGGCGCGAAAATCGGCTTCGCTGGTCTTGATCTCGACGATGATGAAGCGGCCGGCGCCGTCCAGGCCGATCACGTCGGCGCGGCGCCCATTGTTCAGGGAAAACTCAACCAACGTGCCGTAACCCTGGTCTGCCAAGGTCCGGCTGATGCCGCGTGCGAGCGCGATGGCCAGACGGATTTCGGGATCCGCGGTCGGCGGCCCGGCGGTGACGGCAACGATTTGGTTCATGGATGGGCAATCTTACCATGGGAACGAACAGGGTCCAGATATCCCATGGCATATGGCTTGCTAGGTACTCTTATGGGAGAATACGAGCCATGAAGAAGCCTGCTCAGCCGGACACCAAGGTCGAGATCAGCCGCCGCAAGGCCCTGGCGAAATTGGGTTTGGCCGTGGGCGTGGCCTATACCGCGCCGGTCGTTCTGCACCTGGACCGCGAGGCCAAGGCGATGATGGGCGTGACGCCGTGTCCGCCGCCCAACGGCAATTGCAGCGACAATCCGCCGAGTTGCACGTGCTGAGCTAGCGCCTGCGCCGCACCGGCGCGGGCGGGTGTGATCCGGGCGGCTTCGCGCCCTGGTGGGATTTGAACAGTTCGTTGAGAAACGCAGCCACCACCGGCGTCGGGGGTGTGCCTTTGCGCGTCACCACTTCGAAATCGCGGGGATAGGACGTCAGGTCCGGCCGGATCGCGCGGATCGTGCCCTGGCGCACCCATTCCTCGGGGAAATCCGTCGGCATGATGCCGATATAGCGTCCGCTCAGGATCAGTGTGACGACGGCTTCCAGATTGTGCGCCGTCGCGGCGGGCGCGCCCCGCAAATAGCCCTGACGGGCTTTGGATTCATCGATATAGGATCGGCTGATGTAATCCTGGCTGGCGATCTCCTCCAGACTGATCGAAGCGTCCGGCCGGTCGAACAGCGGATGGCCCTTGGCGCAGAAGGGCGCCTGGATCTCGGACAGAAGATAGCGGTAGTTGAGCCCTGCCAGACGCCGGTTGGCGATCACGATGCCGACATGCAGGCGGCCATGCAGCACGGCCTGCTCGATCTCGGCGATGCCGCGCGCCTCCAGGTTCACGTGCACGCCGGGCGCCCGCTCGCTGAAGGCGCGGAGGGCTTCGGCAAGACGAAAGCCCGGATGTCGCGTGCTGTGCTCGACAAAGGCCAGATTCAGCTCGCCCGCCAGTTGGGCATGGGCGCCGTTTACCTCGGAGCGGAAGTCCTCCAGTGAGGCCAACAGCTTGAGCGTGGCGTCGTAGACCACCTGGCCGTGCTCGGTGAGGGCGAAGCCACCGCGGCCACGTCGGCACAGGCGCATGTGCAGCCGCCGCTCGAGGTCCGCGATATGGGTGCTGATGGTCGAGCGGCCCACGTTCAGGACCGATTCGGCCGCCGACAGGCCACCGGCCTCCACCACCGCGCGGAACACGCGCAGAAGCCTCAGATCGGCGTCGCCCAAGGCGCCCCGGAACGCGCGGCCTTCGATTGCCATGGTTCGGTGAGATTAGAACTTACGCGTCGAAACGTCCATATTTCCGGAAGTTTCACCGGGCGCAGAATCCGATTAACCGGCCGCGCCGCCGGACCTCGTGCATGAAGGGACGGTCATGGACGGTTGGGTTTCGCGCACGGACATCATCGATCCGCGCCAGCTGAAGGAATTGTCGCGTCGCTCGGATTCGCGCGGCGCGTTTCAACTCGCGAGCCATGTCGGCGCGCTCGGCGTCACGGGCTGGGCGCTGTGGGCGACCTGGGGCACATGGTGGGGCGTGCCGCTGTTCCTCTTGCACGGCTATCTCATCAACACGCTGTTCGCGGCCCAGCACGAAGGCAACCATCTGACGGCGTTCAAGACGCGCTGGGCCAACAACGCGATGACCCATTGCACGGGCTTCATCCTTCTTTATCCTTGCATGTGGGAGCGCTGGGTCCATTTCGCCCATCACCGCAACACCGGGAATTGGGAGAAGGACGCCGAGCTCCTGATGCGGCCGAAATATACGCTCGGCAATTTCCTGCTTTATCTCTCGGGTCTCGGTTACTGGGTCTTCCGCGTGAAGATGCTGTTCGCCATCGCGCGCGGCGCGATTCCATCTTGGGCCTACTGGCTCACCTCTGCCCAGCGCCGCTATGTGGTCGTCGAGGCACGCTGGCATTGGGTCGGCTACGCCATCATCGCCGCTTTGTCGGTCGCATTTGATTCCTGGCTCGCGGTCACCCTGTGGCTCGCGCCCATGATCGCGGCCAAACCGTTCCATCAGTTGCAGAACATCAGCGAGCATATCGGCCTCGACCCCGGCCTCGACACGACCAAGAACACGCGCACGCTTCTGGTGCCGGGTTTTGTGCGCTGGGCCCTATGGAACATGCCCTACCATTCCGCGCACCACACGTTCCCCGGCGTGCCGTTTCACCGTCTCAAGAATCTGCACGACGCGATCGAGGCCAAGCTCGGCCGCCCCCTGCCGGCCGCGGGTTATGTCGAGGTGCATGTGAAGGCGATCCGTGCCTTGATGAAAGGACCCGAGCCGACCTTCGATCTGCCCTTCGCCCATGGCGGCGCCCTCAAGCCCGCCGCCCCGACCACCGCGCCGGCGCACGCCGCCGGCGACTGACCGTCGTCTGATCTTCCCGTCATCCTCAAACCGCGAGGCTCCGCGATGCCTAAGCTCGAAATCTATCAGTCGTTGTGGGCCATGGAGTTGCGCCGGGCCGATCGCCCGGAGCGCACGATGGAAGAAAATTTCGCCATGATCGCCGAAGCCGGCTATCGCGGCGTCTGCATCGATCTGTCGTCGGTGGGCGTGGAGCGCGTCAAGCAGGCCGCGCCGCTCTACGAGAAGCACGGGCTCAATTGTCTGATCAACGCTTTCCCGAAGACGATCGAAGAGCTGCGGCCGATCCTGCGCGCGGGCCGGGAGCGCAATTGCCAGTTCGTGAACATCATCGGTCAGGTCATGCCCGTCGCGGTCGAGGGCATGATGGCCGTCATTCGCGAATGGCTCGCCATGTCGCGCGAAGAGGGCATGCCGGTGCTGTTCGAGACGCACCGCAACTGCATCACCAACGACATGTTCGACACGCTGCGCTTGCTCGACATGATCCCCGAACTGCGCTTGTGCGGCGACGTGTCGCACTTCCTGGTCGACCGCGAGTTCGCCTATCCGGTGTCCGAAGAGGACCACGCGCTGATGCGGCGCGTGCTCGACCGCTGCGATTCCTTCCAGGGCCGCGTGGCCTCGCGCGAGCAGGTGCAGGTGCAGATCAGCTTCCCCCAGCACCAGAAGTGGTTCGACCTCTTCGCCGGCTGGTGGGAATACGGCATGCGCGGATGGCTAAAGCGCGCCAAGCCCGACGACACGCTGATCTTCCTGTGCGAGCTAGGACCCAAGGAATACGCCATCAGCGGGCCGGACGGCGAGGAGATGTCCGACCGGTGGGAGGAAGCGCTGATCATCCGCAAGCGCGTCCAGGGCATCTGGGACAAGTTGATCAAAGAAACGGCTGCTTAAGCGTCCGGCCCCGTGACCCGGCCGCAGCGTTTTAGTACAAACGTCCAAAGCGGCCCGGCCGCCCAGGGGAGGACACCATGAGCTATCCGGATTGGGAGCAGATTCGGACGTCGACCTTCATGCGCAAGCGCGATTTCCCGCGCTTAGCCGAAGACACGCCGACTTTCATGGGTCGTCCCCACGCGACCTCGCCGAAGGATTTGAAGGGCGCCGATGTCGCCATCATCGGTGCGCCCTACGCGTCGGGCTGGGGCAACCAGTATGCCGGTGTCGATAAAGGCGACTGGCTAGCCGCCGCCAAGCGGGTCCGTCAACAATCGGCGCGCTATGGCTCCGGCTACATCCAGGATTTCGACCTCGACATCTTCGAGCATCTGAAGGTGGTTGATTTCGGTGATGCTGATATCCCGCCTGAAGCCAACTTCGCGCCGACGGTCGAAAATGTGCTGGCCGCGCAGGCTGCGGTCGAGCTGAAGGTGAACCAGGTGCTCGACGCCGGCGCCATTCCCATCGTGATCGGCCAGAACTCGCCCTGCGGTTCGTTCGCCATCGCCAAGCCGATCGCGGAGCGTGCCAAGGGCAATGTGGGCATGGTCAGCCTGGATACCCACTGGGATGCGGGCACGCTCGATGCGCTGACCTCGGACCCGCGCATCGCCGGCAGCGCGAGTTGGAAGCACAAGACCTACGAGCTTCTGAAGAACTTCAAGGAGAAGAACCTCGTCGAGATCGGCGAGCGCGGCATGCTGGAGAACAAGGACATCGTCCGCCGTTACCTGAAGGCCGGCGCGCACTTCTACCCGATGTGGAAGGTGCGCACGGAACTGGGCATCGAAGGGCTGGTGAAGGAACTGCGCCATGCCTACGAGGGCACTGAAAGCGTTTATGTCCATTTCGACATGGACGTTCTCGGCGGCGCGGGCCCGGCCCCGGGTGACATCCTAGGCGAGCTGGCCGAGCCCATCGGCATGACCGATTACGAGGTCATCCGGATCGCCCACGAAGTCGGCAAGCGGGGGTTGACCGGCTTCTCGTTCATCTGCATCCCGCCCGGCTCGGCGGTCGTGTATCGCACGATCGTCTATGTCATCGTCTATCTGATGGCTGGGTTGGTGTTTGGCCGGATGGGCGCTAAAAAGAAGCGTTAGCCGCATCCTTTCCCGAGCGAATTCGGCTTTCTTCCTCCATACAAACGCTAGGTATGGGGGTACTATGGTAGCGGACCCCTAGATAAGGGGCTCGAACGAACTGCCGTGACCTTATAAATGCGCGGCAGCAGGGGATGGGTGTGGGGCAGGGGCGATTGAAGGGCCGAAATGGCGCCGTCTCTCGCGCCGTTGGCGTCTGTGTGATGCTGGCGGCGCTTGTTGGCGCCTGGAATCCTGCCCACGCACAAAGTTCGTTTCCATCCAGCGCCGATCCTGCCCTGGTGCCGCGTCAGGTTCAGCCCGAGCCTGAAGCACCGCAGCCGCAAGGCCCGATCATCGAGCGGCCGCGCGAGGTGATTCAGGCGCCGCCCGGCGCCGACCAAATCCGGTTCGTGCTGAACAAGGTCGAGATCGACGGCTCGACGGTCTATACGCCCGAACAGCTTCGTCAGTTCTACCAAAGCTATTTGGGCACCGAGGTCTCGTTGCTCACGATCTATCAGATCGCCGAAGCCATCGGCGCCAAGTATGGCGAGGACGGCTACATACTTTCGCTTGCCGCCGTACCGGCCCAGCGCATCCGCGACGGTGAGGTGCGCATCCAGGTGATCGAAGGCTATGTCGACAAGATCGTGGTCGAAGGCGACGCGATCAAGGATTCGGACCGGATTAAGCGGATCGCCCAGAAGATCACGACGTTCCGGCCGTTGAAGAACGACGATCTCGAACGTTACCTTCTCCTCATCAACGACATTCCCGGCGTCTCCGCGCGCGGCGTGCTGAAGCCCTCGGCGACGCCCGGCGCATCGGATCTGGTGCTGGTGGGCGAGCGCAAGCGCTTCGACGGCTACACTTCGGCCGACAACCGCGGCACGCGCTATGTCGGCCCCTATCAGTTCCAGCTTGGCGGCGCCGCCAACGGCGTGCTGGGTCTAAACGAGTCCACCGGTCTGCGCGGCATCATCACCAGCCAGACCAACGAACTGAAAATGGTGGACTTCGACCACGACGAGCCCGTGTCGGACGAAGGCACGCGCGTCAAACTGCAGTTGCAGGCATCCGAAGTGCAGCCCGGCTATACGCTGGCATCGCAGGATATCACCAGCAGTCAGTACTATGGAGCGTTCGGCGGAACACATCCGATCATCCGTTCGCGCACCGAGAACTGGTCCGTCCGCAGCCGTTTCGACATGCGCAATGTCAC
>CAYZFH010000027.1:0-20724 GCA_964477375.1 uncultured Rhizobiaceae bacterium
CGTCCATCCGCTGCGACCCGATCAGCGCGACACGGTGCTCAACGCCGTCGTCGCACCTAATGCGCCGACATTCACGGTACCCAACGTCGCGACCGCGCCGCCGCTGTTGATGGTCAAAGTGCGGCGCGCGGTGCCATCGCCGTCGATCGACGCCGTCTGAATTGCGCCGCCTGCGGACGGCGTGCCGCCGGTGCCGTTCAGGCTGTTGAGCGCGACGTTCGCAGTGAGGACCGCCGGGTCGTTCAGCGTGATGGCGCCGCCGGCGCCGCCATTGCCGGTGCCGTTACCTGCGCCGCCCGCGGCCGATAGGGTGGCGCCCAAGGTGATGGTCGGTGTGCCGTCGGTGGCATTGAGGTTGATGGCGCCGCCCGCGCCGCCGTTCGTATTGCTGGCGCCGCCAAGGCCACCGGTCGTGGTGATGGTGGCGACGGAAGCCGTGGTGATGTCGCCGCCGTTGATCGTGACGGAGCCCGCGTTCTTGCCTGCGTTGCCGGTCGAGCCGGCGCCGCCGATCGCACTGACCGTGTTGGAGAGCGTGACCAGACCGCCTGCGGTGATGGAGATGTTGCCGCCGGTCTGACCCGTCCCGCCGGCGGTCGAGACCGTGCTGTTGAAGGTCGCGGTGCCCGCGCCGGCATCGACGGTCAACGCGCCGCCCGTGCCGCCGTTGCCAGTGCCGTTTGCGGCGCCGCCCAATGTGCTGATGGCTCCCACCGCGACGGAGCTGGCCGTCAGTCCAATCGCGCCACCCGAGCCGCCGGCCGCGGCGGAGGATGCGGCGGCGGCTGAACCAGCGGCGGTCAGGCCCGCCGTGGAAATGGTACCGCCGAGGATGGTGATGTCGCCGCCTTTTTGACCCGCGCTGGTCGTTGCGGCCGTGCCGCCTGTGGTGGTGATCCCGCCCGCGAGGGAGACCGCGCCCGCGCTCGTGATCGAGACGGTGCCGCCGGCTTGGCCCGTGTTGCCCGTGGTGTTGACGACGCCGGCGCTCGACGCCGTGACGGTCCCGCCCGCCGCCGAGAAATTGCCGCCGCGGGTTGTGATGGCGCTGTTGACGCCGACGTCGCCGGCGGCGTTCAGCGTGACGCCCAGTCGGCCGGAAGTGCCGGAAGCCGCGATGGTCGCGCCCGTCGTGTCGATGTTGCCGTTCGCGTTCAGCGTAAGCGTGACGTCGGTCGCGCCGGTCGTCTTGGCGATGTTGGCGCCGGACTGAAACGTGATGTTGCCGGCTTGGCTGCCGGCACCCGCCGTTGTGATGGTAACGTTGCCGGCGCCTAACCCGGCAAGGATGGTGCTGACGCCGATCGTCGCTGAATCGGCGGTGGGCGCCCACGGATCGGTTACGCAGTTGATGTTGGTACAACCCGCGCCGGCGATGATCTGGATGTTGGCCGGGTCGATCAGCCACTCGCCGGCATGACCCGCGGGCGCGGATGCATCCGGCGCGCGCCCAACATCCAACGCCTGCTTGCCCGATGTCTCGATGAAGCCGCCGTTGCCGCCGTCGGCGCCGCCGCGCGCGGAAAGCTGGCCGTAGATCTTCGTCGATTTGTCGGAGTAGGTGATGATCGTGCCGCCGTTGCCCGTGCGCGTGGCGCTGGCGTCGATCGCGGCGTCGGGGGCGATGTAGAGCGCTTCGCTGTTGGGCAGCGGGCCCATGCCCTGGCGGCTGCCGCCCATGTTGACCGTGCCGCCGCCGGCCGAGCCGCTGGCGTCGATCAGCGCGGCATCGGTCAGGCCGACATTCTGGCCCAGCATGGCGACCTGGCCGCCCTTCTGGTTGGCGCCCTTGCCCGAGACGTCGATGATGCCCGAGCCCGAGGCCATCACGGTGCCGGCATCGCCGCCATCCAGGATGATCTCGCCGCCCACGGACGCGACCGCGCGCGCCTGCACCAGGCCCGAGGTGTTGATGACGTTGGCGACCACGCCGCGCGCGGCATTGGCGGTGATCTGCACGACGCCGCCGTCAGCCTCGATCTTGCCGCTGTTGTTGACGAGCGTCGTCATTTGCTCGCCCGTGGCACCCGTCGCGGCCTGCATGACCTTGTCGTTGACGGCGAACTGGATGAGCTTGTCGCCGTAAAGGTCGAGCGTGAAGCTGTTGCCCGACGCCAGCGCGACCTTGCCCAAGCGCGCGTTGATGATGCCGTTGTTGGCGACGCCCGGCGCCACCAGCGCCACGAGACCGCCGGCGCCGATCGTGATGATGCCGTCGTTGGTGACCGAGGCGGTGGGATTGCCCGCGGTGCCGAAGGTCAGGTTGCCGGCCATGAAGTCGCGGTTCGCGATGTTGGCCGCGGTGATCACGATCGAGTTGACGTCGACGCGCGCCAGCGTGCCCATATGCACGCCCGCCGCGTTCGACAGCACGACCTGGCCGTTGGCGTTCAGGTTGCCGTTGATGCTCGAGGCGCCGCCGCCCAACACGCGGTTCAGCGCCTGGGCCAGCGCCGAGTTCTGCACGAAGTTGACGGTCTGGCCGGTCGCGATGTTGAAGCTTTGCCAGTCGATGATGACCTTGTCGGTCGACTGGATGATCTTCAGTTCGGCGGGCGAGACCTGGATGATCTGCGCCTGACCTTGCACGACCGTGCCGCCTTGCGGCAGCGCGCCGGCGGGTAACGGCGTGAGCACGAGGCTGCCCGCACCGAGCGAGACCAGTGTCCAGGGATTGGCGAGGGTGCCGCAAAGCGCGCTCGTCGCCCCGAGCAGAGCGCGCGAAATGCGCGGTCTCGGCAGCCAAAATTCGGTAGGTTTGGAGCCCCTTTTGCCCCCGCCCCCCCGACCGGCTTTCGCCGGCTTGCGCGCAAAACGTCCCACAGCGGAATTACGAAGCAATCGCCGTGCCTTAGGTGCAATCAGTTAATCGGCTGTGGGAGGGGTTTTAAGCTGCGAAGAGGTCTTTTCACCGATTTTTTACAGAATTGTGAAAAAGTGTTTTGTTTTCAGATACATAGTATTGGATTTCGATGGTTTGTCGAAAATTGGTACCTAAGACTCTTAGGGTGCTTATCCAAAACACCTAAATCACGCATCGAAAGTTGGGATTGTTACTCTTATTTTATGCGGGCAATTTGGAACAAATACGCAGTTTGCGAAACTTTACCTACGGGGTCGGTAGGGTACGCAGCAAAACCGCAATCGGGGCGGATCCTGCCCCGGCGTGGGGACCGAACGTATCCGTCCTGGTGGCGCCAAATGAGGTCAGCGCTGTCCGGTCGATGGGCGGGCGGTACTGACTGTCCGACTTGAAATGGATGCGGACCCGGTCCGGCCCGACGGAGTAAAGCGGCAGGAACCCGGTCGCGACCGCATCGACGGTCCGCGGATCGAGGAGGGTCCCGCTTCCGGTTGCGTGTACCAGCATACGCTCCATGCCGGTTTTCAGATCGATGCCGACGACCAAGTCGATCTCGCGCGAATCGACGCCGCTGCTGGATGCGGCGAGCAGGCCGGCTGCCAAAAGATCAGTGCTCGCGCCGTCCGGACCAAGACCTGCAGGCAATACATGTTCACCCGGCGTTTGCAGCCGCGCCACGGCATCGCGAATCTCGCCGATCTTCGCATGCGCAACCGCTGCCGACGGCACGTTCTCAATGGAAACGAACTTGGTGGTGGCGAAGGGGGTATCGCCGCCATCGGCGACTTGGCTCACGTTGACGCCATGGCCGGACACGAACCACAGAAAGTTGGGATCGAATTTATGCTGGTCGGCTGCGCTCGCAGACCGTGCGGCAAGAAGCGAAACCGTCGCGAAGACTACGACGAAAATCAAAAGCGGGAGTCGCGCAGCATTCATTGCGATCTCTTCGGGCTCGGGTTACCCGAAGTGAAATCTTGGCATTCTCCAAGCCGCAAAGAATTGCTCGGAAGTATCGGATTCAACGCGGTTTTATTCGATGGTCATAGGGCGTTTATACGTTGGTGTGAGGTTATGCGGCTTAGGTGGCTCGGTGGGTGGACGACGCCTCCGCGCCATGGGATAAGCGCCCATCCACCGCAGCTTTACCCGATTCCATGACGAGCGCCGCTCCGCTCTCCCACCGCGAAACCCTCGTCATCCTGTGCAGCGTGCTGGTCAGCCTTCTGCTGGCCGCGCTCGACCAGACCATCGTCGCGACGGCGCTGCCGACCATCGCGGCCGAATATCACTCGGTCGAGCATCTCTCGTGGGTGGTCTCGGTCTATCTGCTGACCTCGACGGCTTCGACGCCGATCTACGGCAAGCTGAGCGATCTCTACGGCCGCCGTGCGTTGCTCACGGTGGCCATCGTCACCTTCGTCGTGGCGTCGGCCCTGTGCGCGATGGCGCAGAGCATGACGCAACTCATCGCCGCGCGCGCGTTGCAGGGCGTGGGCGGCGGCGCGCTGATCTCGTTGACGCAAGCCACCATCGCCGACGTCATCGCGCCGCGCGACCGCGGTCGCTATCAGGGCTACATCGCGACCGTCTGGGCCTCGGCCAGTGTGGGCGGGCCGTTGCTCGGCGGCTTCTTCGTCGACTATCTGTCCTGGCGCTGGGTGTTCTGGATCAACCTGCCCATCGGACTGGCCGCGCTGGTGGCCGCACGCATCTCGCTGCGCAAGCTTCCGGTCCATCGGGTGAAGCACAAGATCGACTATGTGGGCGCGCTGCTTCTGGTCGCGGGCGTCACCTCGCTTTTGGTCGTCTTCAGTTCGGGCGGCCAAGCGCTGTCATGGACGTCGCCCTACATCATCGGCCTCGGCGCCGCGGGCGTCGTCCTGCTTGCGCTGTTCGTGGCGTGGGAGCTGCGCGTGCCGGAACCGATCCTGCCGCCGCGCCTATTCCGCAATCCTGTGGTGCGCGTGGCGAACACCGCGTCGTTCGTCTGGTCGATGGCGTTCATCGGCGGTGTCGTGTTCATGCCGCTGTTTTTTCAGCTCGTGGTCGGCGCCAGCCCCAGCGAATCCGGCCTGCTGCTCATGCCGCTGACGATGGGCGTCGTCGTGGGTGCGACCAGCAGCGGCCGCTTCATGGTGAAGACGGGCCGCTACAAGGCCATGCCGCTGTCGGGGCTTGTGGTCTCGACGGTCATCTTCCTCTATCTCGGCCAAGCCGAGGCCGGCATGTCGCGCGGCCTGATGATCGCGTGCTTTGCGATCCTTGGCGTCGGGCTCGGCCTCGTGATCCCGCCCATGCTGGTCGCTGTGCAGAACGCGGTCGAGAAGCGCGATCTGGGCACGGCCACGTCGGCGGTCACGTTCTTCCGCTCCATGGGTGGCTCGTTCGGCGTGGCGGTGCTGGGCGCCATCATCGTCGGTGCATTGGGCTATCACATGAACGCGGCTGCCATTCCCGGCGCCGATCAATTGGGCGCCCAGATTTTGCGCGATGGCCGCGGCGCACTCGATTCGCTGCCCGACGCTGCGCGGGTCCAGGCCACCGCGGCGGCCGCGCGCGCGTTCCATCCGATGTTCCAGGCCTGCGCCGCAGTCTGTGCGATCACATTCTTTGTCGTTCTGTTCCTCAAGGAAATCCCGCTGCGCTCGGCCCAGCGGCCGACTGAAGACGGCGCCGCCAAGTGATCGCGCTCGATCCCGAGCTCGCCGCCCGGCTCAATCTCCGCCCGGCATCCGCGGTGGGCCGCTACGAGATCGTGATCCCCGAATTCGCCAACATTGCCGCCGATTCCGTCGGACGCTTCGCCACCGGTCCGCGATCCGAATCGCCCGCCGTGATCTTCGAAGATCTGGACGGGCGCATCGAAATAATCAGCTATCGCGAGCTCGATGCGCGCGGGGCGCTCTTCGCAGGCTGGCTGCGGGACAGCGGCATCCGCATGGGCGACGTGGTCGCGATCCACACAGGGCAGCGCATCGAGACGGCCATTGCGCATTTGGCTGCGCATCGCATCGGCGCGGTGGCTGCCACGATCTCGCAGCTCTATGGCGGCGATGCGGTGCGGCATGTGCTGATTGACTCGGGGGCAAAGCTTCTCGTCACGCAGGACAGCGTATGGAGTAGTTTGCGCAGCATCCGTGCATCGTGCCCCGCGCTTACGCATGTGGCGGTCGTGGGCGAAGCGGGTGAGGGCGAAATTAGTTTCGACGACGCGTTGGCCGCGTCTTCCGGCGCGGCGCCTTATGCGCGCACGCGCGCGAAGGATCCTGCGCTTCTCGTCTACACCTCGGGCTCGACCGGCCTGCCCAAGGGCGTGACGCACGGCCACTCGATCTTCCATGCCTACAAGACCAGCCTCGGCCTCTTCTTCAACCTGGAGCTGTGGGAAGAGGGGCTCGTATTCTGGACACCCGCTGATTGGGCCTGGATCGGCGGTCTGGTCGATGTGGTCTATCCGGCGTGGATGCAGGGGCATCCCGTGGTGGCATCCCAGCATCGCTTCGATGCCGAATGGGCGCTGGGCTTCATGGCCAAGCATGGCGTCACCCATTCCTTGGTGACGCCGACAGGGCTGAAGCGGCTGGCCCTGGTCGCGGCGCCGCGCAAGCGGTGGCCGGATTTGCGCCTGCGCACGATCTTCACCGGCGGCGAGGCCTTGCCGGGCGAGACGCTCCATTGGCTATCCAATGAATTGAAGATCGTGTGCAACGAGGGCTACGGCATGTCCGAGGTCAACCACATGATCGGCAATTGCTTGAAGCTGCGGCCGATCAAGCCGGGGTCCATGGGCTGGGAACTGCCCGGCCATGTCGCCGCTCTCGTGGACGAGACGGGTGCTTTGGTTCCCGATGGCGAAGTGGGCGAGGTGGTGACCACGGACAAGGCGGCAACCTTGTTCCTCGGCTATTGGGGCCGGCTCGATCTCGACGAGGCGATGCGGCTCGGGCCTTGGATTCGCACGCGCGATTTGGCCGTGCGCGATGCCGACGGCTATTACTGGTATCGCGGCCGCAACGACGACCTGATCAAGAGCAGCGGCTATCGCATCGGCCCGGCGGAAATCGAAGAGGTGATGCAGCAGCACCCCGCGGTGGCCGAGGTCGCTGTGATCGGTGTGCCCGACGAGGCGCGTGGCCAGATTGTGAAGGCCCTGGTGCGTCTGCGCGCGGGGTACGAAGGTTCCGACGCGCTCGTGCGCGAATTGCAGACGCACGTGAAAACGCGTCTCGCGGCTTATAAGCAGCCGCGTATCGTCGCCTTCGTGGATGATTTCCCGCTGACCAGCACGGGCAAGATCGCACGCGCGGAACTGCGGCGGCGCGAACAGGCGCGCTGATCATGACCGATGACGCCACGCCTCTTGGCCAAACAGGCTATCTGGCGGCAGATGGTTTCGAAGCCGACTTAGAGGCGGAGTTGGGCGATGTCGCTTGGCGCATCGGCCGGCTCCTGTTCGCACCCGGCCCGCCGCGCCGCGCATCGTGGGCTGCGAATATCTGGTTCGATCCTGTGCGAATTCCCATCCGCTCGATCGGTGACGGCGCCAACAAGCTGCGCGCAATCCAGCGAAATTGGGCGCTCTGTCCCGGCGCTTCGCACCGCCGCGCCGCACTGATCGTGGAGAAGCTGCCCAAGGTCAGCGCCAAGCCGCTGGTATTTCCGGCGCCGGCGCCAGAAGCGCCGCTCGGCTCATGGACGCTGGCAGATGCGGAAACCATCATCGCCGCCGCGCGCTGTTCCAGCGCCTTCCCCAACGGCGAGGCGCGCTTCGTCGAGGATCGCGAAGGTCCGCCCAACCGCGCCTACCTGAAATTGTGGGAGGCGCTGACCGTGTTGCGCCGCTTTCCCGCACCGGGTGAGGTGTGCGTCGATTTGGGCGCGAGCCCAGGCGGCTGGAGTTGGGTCCTGCAATCACTTGGCGCGCGCGTGATCGCCGTCGACAAGGCGCCGCTCGATGCGCGCATCGCCGCATTGCCGGGCGTGGAAATGCGGCAGGAAAGCGCGTTTGCCCTCAAGCCCGCCGATATCGGGCCGGTGTCGTGGCTCTTCTCCGACGTGATCTGCTATCCGGCGCGGCTCTTGCGGCTGGTCGAGGAATGGATCGCATCCGGCTTGTGCAGGAACATCGTGTGCACGATCAAATTTCAAGGGCCGACGGATTTTGAAGCGATCGCGCACTTTGCCGCGATTCCGGGCGGACGCGTGTTCCACCTGCACCACAACAAGCACGAACTGACCTTCGCGCGGCTGGCGGACTAGAGTGGCCAGAAGGCCATGATCAGCGGCGTGCCCACCACGACGACCAGGATCGAAAGCGGCAGGCCCAGTTTCCAGTAATCGCCGAAGCTGTAGCAGCCGGGCCCCATCACCAGCGTGTTGCATTGATGACCGATGGGGGTCAGGAAGTCGCAGGCCGCGCCAACGGCGACCGCCATGAGGAATGCGTCGGGGCTGAGGCCGAGGTTTTTCGCAAAGCCCGCGGCGACCGGCGCCATCACCAGCACCGTCGCGGCGTTGTTCAGGAACGGCGTGACCAGCATCGCCGTGACCATCACTAAGGCCAACGTGGCGTAGGCCGGCGCGCCTTCAGCGATATGTGAGAGAAGACCGGCAATCAGATCGGTGCCGCCCGTTTCCCGTAGCGAATCGCTGACGGGGATCAAGGCACCCAGCAAGACCAGGATCGGCCAATCGATGGCGTCATACGCATCCTTCAGCGACAGCGAGCCCAACGCCACGACGCCGACTGCCGCACCGAAAAAGGCGATCGTGACGGGAACGATCTGAAGGGCTACCAGCACCATGGCGCAGATCAGGAGCGCTGCCGGGATGAGCGCGCTGTTGGTCTTGCCCAGGCGCACTTTACGTTCGGCCAGGGGCAGGAGCTGCAGTTCGTCCATGGCTTGGGGCACTGCATCGAAATGCCCTTGCAGCACGACCACGTCGCCGGACTGGAAGCGCAGACGGCGAAGAGGTTGGACGATGCGCTGGCCGCTGCGGTTCACCGCCAGAACGTTGACCGCGTACTGGTCCCGGACGCGCAGCCGCTCCAAGGTGGAGCCGATCAGGCGCGAACGCTCGGTGATCACGGCCTCGACGACTGAAACGTCGGTCGGCTTGGGCGCGCCCTCGGCGGGCTCTTTCTGTCCGACCAATTCCAGCTTGGCGTGATCGACGATGCCCTTGAGCGCGTGCGTGTCACCGACCAGGGTCAAGACGTCGTCGGCATACAAGCGCCAATGTTGCGACGGCACATAGCGCCGTGACCCTTCGCGCAGGACGCCGGAGACGGTGATCGAATCCTCGGACGCATGCTGAAGGTCGGCGACGCTCTTGCCGTCATAGGGTGAGCCGGCGGGAATGCGCATCTCGGTCGTGTACTCGCCGACTTCGAATGCCGCATCCACCGGCGCCTTGTTCTTGGCCGGCAATAGGCGCCAGCCAACGACAAGGAACAGAAGGCCGCATACGGTCAGCCCAACCCCCACGGGGGCAAAGTCGAACATGCGGAACGGTTCGCCCACGATCTCGGCGCGCATGCGCGAGACGATGATGTTGGGCGAGGTTCCGACCAAGGTCGACAATCCGCCGAGAAGGGCGGCGAAGGCCATGGGCATCAGAAGGCGCGAGGGCGAGCGGTTCGACCGGCGCGCCATCTGGATCGCGACTGGCAGGAACGCGGCCAGGGCGCCGATATTTTTCACGAAGGCGGACAGGGTGGCGACGGTCGTGCCCAGTACGGCGATCTGCCCGGCCGTCGATTTCATGTAAGGCGCCACGGGACGCAGCGCGGCCTCGATGATGCCGGACTGGCTGATTGCAGCGCTGAGGACAAGCGCCGAGCCGACGATGATGACGATCTGATCGCTGAAGCCGGTAAAGGCCTTCTCCGTCGGTACGATACCCACCGCGACTGAAACAAGCAGGCCGAGCATCGCCACCACGTCGTAGCGCAGGCGATTCCAGACGAATAGGACGATCATGCCGCCCAGGATGGAAAAAGCGGCGATCTGCTCGAACGTCACGGTGTGAACCTCTTGCGCTCCCGGGCGGACCGGCTAAGGCCGGCCCCACAAGATGCTCCCTGGATGACCGCCTCGGCTTACTTCGGGCAGACCAGATTGCTCCTGGCGATGGCCAACGCTTCCACGTTGTACAAAGTTCCACCGCAGCTGGCCTGGAAGCCCAGAACGGCCGTGTTATAGCGGTCATTGGCCTCGAGATAGGACATCTCGGTCACGTTCTTGAGGTTGTCCCATTTGGCGTCGCGCTGATCGAGCAGCGTTTTGAAGACCTCGACCGAGGTGGCGTTGTTGGGATCGACCCGCGTCTTCTGCTGGGCCAGGTCCCGATCCATCGCGTCGATCTCGGCCTTCTCCTTATCGACCGCGGCCTTACCGGCATCCATTTGCTGCCGCAGTGTGCTGATCGCCAACTCCTGGCACAGGCAGCGCGCGATCTCCTGCGGCGAGTTGAGCATCCGTTGCTGAGCGGTGGCCGGGCCGGTCAGGGCCGCGATGGCCACGGCGCCAAGGATCAGGGTTCGCACGGATGCTGGGCTCATTACGTGTCTCCTCGAAACTTTTTCGCGCCGATTATCGCCGATGCCACTGTATCCCTCCACCGTCAGGACGCAGGGTCGAGATCCAGCCGGGCCGCGACGCCTTCCAGATGCGGCGCGGGCGCCGGATAGCGCGCCATCACCAGGGGATCGTGTCCAGGAATGACGTGCTGCGGCGTACTGGCCAGCTTTTTCAAGGTCGCATAGCCGCGGTAGGTCAGATCCATGTCTTGGAAGAGGGGGAATGCGCGTCCGGCCTCGAAATTCTCGTAGTAGTGGCTGACGTCGGAGGCCAGCACGACCCAGCCGCGCTTGGTCTTCACGCGCACGCATTGGATGCCGCCGGTATGCCCACCGACCAGATGGACGGACACGCCGGGCGCCAATTCCTCCGCGCCGTCGTGGAATTGCACGCGCCGCTCGAACACGTTCTTCACCATGGCGCAGATATGGTCGGCCGTGTATGCCGACGACATGCCGTCGTGGCACATGCAGGGACCGGTGGCGAACACCATCTCGCGCTCTTGCAGGTGGAACCGCGCCTTGGGGAAATGTCCGGTCGAGCCGGCGTGGTCGAAATGGAGGTGGGTGATGACCACGTCTTCGACCTGGGCGCAATCGATACCCGCCATGGCCAGCGCCTCGCGCGGCTCGTGGCTGATCGGCTGGTTGCGCGTGGCAGCCTCGGCTTTGTCGTAGCCTGTGTCGACCACGATGGTGCGCTTGCCGTTGCGGATCGCCCAAACATAGAAGTCCAGCGGCATGGGCGCATCGTCATGCGGGTCGCCGCGGTGGAAGTTCTGCCAGCGGAAGCGCTTGGGCCAGGTGGCGTAGCGGATGGCGAGGACTTCGTATTCGTCGTCGGTCATGGGGGTTCCGGTCGGTTGACGGCGCCATCATGCCCCGCGAATCGCATGGCGGCATGAGGAATTCGCTTAGCCTGGCTTGGGGCGACAAAATATGATGCATCCCACCCCGGGCGGGACGCTAGGCCGATCCGTCGCCGCCGCGGGACAAGGAAAGAGTGGACCATGGCTGCTGCTACCCGCGCGCCCAGCTTCTTCGATCTGTTCACGCCCAAACTGCTGACGGTTTTCCGCGAGGGCTACGGCCTGCGCGATGTGAAGTCCGATGCGGTGGCCGGGCTGACCGTGGCCATCGTGGCGCTGCCCTTGTCCATGGCCATTGCCATCGCTTCGGGGGTCACGCCCGACCGCGGTCTCTATACGGCGATCATCGGCGGCTTCGTCGTCTCGGCGCTGGGCGGCAGCCGCTTCCAGATCGGCGGGCCGGCCGGCGCCTTCATCGTGCTGGTGGCGGCGACCGTTCAGCTTCACGGGCTGGATGGGCTGATCCTGGCGACCTTCCTGTCCGGCCTGATGATCCTGGCCGTCGGCCTGCTCCGGCTCGGCACCTTCATCAAATACATCCCCTTTCCGGTCACCGTCGGCTTCACGGCCGGCATCGCCGTCATCATCTTCGCTAGCCAGCTCAAGGATCTTCTAGGCCTGACCCTGGCGCAGGAGCCGGGACCTTTGGTGCCCAAGCTGGCGGCGCTTGCCGCGGCGCTGCCGACCATCAACGGGGCCTCCGTCGCGGTGGCCGCGCTATCGGCCGCGGCGATTATCTTGGTCCGGCGCTTCCGCCCCCATTGGCCCGGCTTCCTGATCGCCGTAGTGCTGGCCTCGGCGGCCAGCGCGCTCATGGGCCTTCCGGTCGAGACGATCGGCTCGCGCTTCGGCGGCATCCCGTCATCGCTTCCCATGCCGAGCCTGCCGGACCTGTCCGTCGACAAGATCGTCGCGGTCTTGCCCGCGGCCCTGTCATTCGCGCTGCTCGGCAGCATCGAAAGCCTGTTATCGGCGGTCGTGGCGGACAGCATGAGCGGACGGCGTCACCGCTCGAACTGCGAACTGATGGCGCAGGGTGCCGCGAACGTGGCGTCGTCGTTGTTCGGCGGCTTTTGCGTCACCGGCACGATCGCTCGTACCGCCACCAATGTGCGCGCGGGCGCGCGCGGACCCGTGGCGGGCATGCTGCATTCGCTGTTCCTCTTGTCGTTCATGGCCGTGGCGGCGCCCCTGGCGCGCTACATCCCGCTAGCCGCCTTGGCCGCTCTGCTCGCAGTGGTCGCTTGGAACATGGCGGAACGTCATGCCTTCGCGATTCTGTTGCGCGCCTCGCGTGGCGACGCCGTCGTGCTGCTGTCGACGTTCCTTCTGGTGGTGCTCACCGATCTGACGACCGGCATCTTGGTCGGCTTCGGTATCGGCGCGCTTCTCTTCCTGCATCGGATGGCCCATGCGGTCGAGGTTCAGAGCGACGCGCCGCTGATCCGCGATGACCAGGCCGACGGCACACATGGCGACGACCGCACGCGCTATGACACCTCGCTCGCGACCGACCGGGATATCCTCGTGTACCGCATTTCCGGCGCGTTCTTCTTCGGCGCCGCGGCCTCGGTCGCCACGGCGCTCGACCGGATCGGCGAACATCCCAAGGCCTATGTGATCGACGTATCCGGCGTGCCGATGCTGGATTCGACGGCTGCTACGACCATCAGTGCGTTCGCGCGTAAGGCAGCAAGCGCGGGCGCCGCCGTTCATATCGCGGGCGCTCGTCCGCCGATCCAGCAGATCTTGTCGACGCACGGGGTGCGCCCGCCCGCGGTTCATTTCGCGCCCGACGTGCCCCATGCGATCACCGAGGCGCGCGCCAAGATCGGCCAACTGGGCTGAATCTGTCTGGGCCTTGCGCGACCCGCGTGCGATCCGGTTGACTTTATCTCCGGAGCAAATCGGATGGGGGCGACGATGCAGTCTTTGCAGGCTTTCACGACGGACGAATTCCGCCGGCGCGTGGCGGGCACCAAGCGCCTGATGGCGGAAGCCGACATGGACGCGCTGCTCGTCCTGTCCGAACCCAACATCTTCTATCTGACCGGCTATGAAGGCTTCTCCGACTACGTGCCGCAGCTCGCGCTGATCACGGCGAATGACGACATTCCCTGGCTGATCCTGCGCGAGATGGACGTGGCCTGCGCCACACCGGCCTGCTGGCTGCCCGAGGGATACACCGTTCCCTATGCCGAGAAGTTCATCGGTTCACGCGAGCGCACGCCGTGGGAGCCGATCGCCGACTTCATCGCCTCCAAGACCAAATCGCGCCGTCTGGGCGTCGAGTTCTCGGCCAAGGGATTCGGCGTCAAGGAACACGCCACGCTGCTCCGTCACCTCAAGATCGAGGCCTTTCTCGACGCCGACGGGCTGGTCTCCAAGATGAAGCGCATCAAGTCGGATCAGGAGATCAAATACATCAACGAGGCCGCCAAGGTGGTCGACCGCGCGATGCTGCGCGGCGTGGAGAAGATCGGCGTCGGCGTGCGCCAAGCGGATGTCGGGGCCACGGTGATGGAAGCGCTTTGCGCCGGCACGCCCGAGATTCCCGGCAGCCCCGGGCGCCCGCCCACCATGGCGCCGCAAGCGCCCTTCGCCAACGCGCCGCATCTCAAGTGGAGCGATGGGCCTTACACGGAAGGGATGCAGACGAATTTCGAGATGGGCGGCTTCCGCCACCGCTATTGCTGCGGGCTCTCGCGCACCGTCTATCTGGGCAAGCCGCCGGAGAAACTCACGCGCACCCATGCGGCGGTGATGGATGGGTTCGAGGCGGCGCTCGCCATGATCCGGCCGGGCAACACCACCGGGTCGGTGGCGGACGCGTTCCACAAGGCCTTCGATCCGCACGGCATCCGAAAGGAATCGCGCATCGGCTATTCCATCGGCATCGACTGGGCCGATGGCGGCGCGACTTTGCAGAAGGGCGATACGATGGTGATCGAGCCGAACATGATGCTCCACCTGATCGTGGGCATCTGGGAGCCGAGTGACGGCTATGTGTTCAGCGAAACGGTGCAGATCGACCAGAAAACAGGCCGGTCGCTGACCACGGTTCCCAGGACGCTGTTCGTGCGTCCTGGGACCTGAGGTTCAGAGGCAGATCAGTCCGGCAGACCGGTCAGCATATAGAGCGTCTGCAGCATCGGGCTCGGAACGGCCTGGGGGCCAAAGTTGTTCGAGAAGATGCGGACGATCTCGCCCGAGCGGTAGATGTGGCTGAGGCCCGTATCGACCGCCAGGCGCAAATCGTTGTCGCCCCGCGGCAAGGCCAGCGCGTAGGGCTCGACCGTCAGATAGTCGTCGGACAGCATCAGGTTGGCGGCGGCCGGGGTCTTCATGAACAGGTACTGCAGGATCGCCCGGTCGGCGAAGTAGGCCGAGATGCCGTTGTCCACCAGCATCTTCACGCCCTCGTCATGATTCTTCAGCAGGACGACGTCGGCGGTGATTTTAGCCTTGGTCAGCGAGTTGCGCAGCGCCTGCTCGGTCGTCGTGCCGCCGAGAACGCCGATCTTGCGGCCTGCCAGTTCGGCGAAGCTCTTGGGACCGTCGGGACGGATCATCAAGCTCGCGCCGTCGACGAACGTGGAGAGCGAGAAGTCGACGATCTTGCGCCGGTCCAGCGTCGCGCTGGTCGCTTCGCACAGGATGTCGGCCTTGTTCTTCTGGATGGCTTCAAAGCGGTTGGTCGCGGTGACCGGAACGTAGACGACCTTGAGGCCGGGCAGGTTGAGCTGCTTGGCCATATCGGCCACCACGGCCTGGCACAGATTCACGATCAGGCCGACAGGCTCGGGACCCGGGCCCTTCATGGAAAACGGCGGCGCGTCCTCGCGGAACGCGATGCGGACCGTCTGCTCTTTCTTGATGCGGTCGAGCGCGCCGGCCGCCGATGCCTCGGACGCCAGGCTCGCCACCGCGAGAACGGCGGTGATCGCCAGCGCGGCGAATTTCCCAATTGCGTGTGTTCGCATAATCCGTAACCCCTTGTTTGGACTAAAGGCGATCGCGCGGCGCGCGGCCCCAATCGCGCCGGTCCGACTACCCACCCGTGGCGCGAACCGACCTTGACGATGGGATCATACCCAAGGAGTGGGGCGGCGGGAACACCACCCCTGCCGTCATCAAGCCGTCACGCGGCGGCGGCAGGCCCGATGATGCGGTCGAGGAGCCAATTGTGGATCTCGTTCAGCCGGACCTCGGCCTTGCACAGGCGCGGCATGCGCGCGTAGGGCGAGTTGAGGCCCGCGGCTTGGCGGTTCGAGATTTCCACGTCCTCGCCCACCACGATCTCGTTGCGGCGGTAATAGTTTTCGGCGATCTGCCGGAAATCGTCGCGGGCGACGGTGGATTTCGGGAACAGCGAACTGACGGTCAGCCGCGAAGTGGTGGGGGAGAGCGGTTCGGAGTTGAAGACGAGCGCGCCGTCGTTGCCCAACGTCATCATCATACCCGGCCGCGAGGTCACGAAATACGTGCCCTTTTTCCGGTCGTCGCGGATGTGCTCCATGACCGGGAAGCCGTCATAGCCGGGGAAGGGGAGCAGCAGCATGCTGCCCTGATCGTGGCCGACAAAGCCGGCCGTGACGTTCTCGCCGGGCTCGGGCTCGGGCACGCGTGTACCGTGCCAGCGCGCCAGCGAATCGCGGTGCACGTTCGGGATGTGCAGCGGGTCCATATAGTTCTCGGCGAAGGCCTTCCAGTTGGCCTGCATGTCATAGACCTTGCGCCGGACGCAGATCATGTCCTCAAGCCGGTACGAGGCCAGGCGTTCCGGTACGTCACCCAGATACTGGGCCAGCGTCACCGGCGTTTTGCGGAACTTAATGAAGACGAAGCCGCCCCAGACGTCGCAGGGCAGCTCGAACAGCGAATACTCGTGCCGGTTGGAATCGTTGATCAGCGGCTTGTCATCGGCGTCGTCGAAGGCCGGCGCCCCCATCAGCGCGCCGTCCAGCGCGAAGACCCAGGAGTGATACGGGCAACGGAAGGATTTGCAGTTGCCCTTGCCGGTCGCGACCAAGGCGCCGCGGTGCGGGCAGGTGTTGGCGAACACGCGCACCGTGCGGTCGCTTCCGCGCACCATGATGAGCGGAATATTCATGAAGGTGAGCGTGTGATAGTCGCCGGGATTGGGCACCAGCTCGGCGCGCTCCAGCAGGTTCCAGCTCGGGCGGAACACATGCTCCATCTCGGCGTCGAAGAAACGCTTGGATGTGTAACACCAAAGCGGCAGGCCATCGGGGTTCGCGCCCCGCTTGCGCACGCCCGTGAAGTGCCGCGGATTCAACGGATCGTCCGGCTCCAACACGCCGTAGTCGCTGCCCAGTCCTTCGCCGCCGTTGAGCATGCTGCTTGCTCCCATCGCGGCCCGCGCGTCCGTCGCGGGCCAGGGGAAATTCTAGCCGCGGGCCTAGACCGGTTCCAGGGCGCTGGACCCTAACGCGTTGAGGGCCAGCTTTTCCGCGGCTTTGATGCCGTCCACGCCGGCCGAAAGGATGCCGCCGGCATAGCCGGCGCCTTCGCCGGTCGGATAGAGGCCCTGCGTATTGACGCTCTGGCCCGTTTCGTCGCGCGGGATGCGAAGCGGGGACGAGGTGCGCGTCTCCACCCCCGTCATCACCGCATCGTCCATGGAGAATCCGTTGATCTGCCGGGCGAATGCCGGCAGCGCCTCGCGTAGGGCCGCGACCGCAAAATCGGGCAGGCAGGTGGCCAAGTCGGTCGGCGTGACGCCGGGACGATAGGACGGAACTACCGTGCCCAGCGTGGTCGAAGCCCGTCCGGCCAGGAAGTCACCGACGCGCTGGGCCGGCGCCGCATAGGTGCTGCCGCCGGCGATGAAAGCGCGCTGCTCCCAATGTCTCTGGAATTCGATCCCGGCCAACGGGCCGCCGGGATAATCGGCGGGCGTGATGCCGACCACCATGCCCGCGTTCGCATTGCGCTCGTTGCGTGAATACTGGCTCATGCCGTTGGTCACGACGCCGCCGGGCTCGGACGCGGCGGCCACGACCGTGCCGCCGGGGCACATACAGAAACTGTAAACGCCGCGCCCCGCGGCACCGGGCGAAACGCATTGATGCGCGAGCTTGTAGTCGGCCGCGCCCAGCAAGGGGTGGCCCGCGAAGGCGCCGAAGCGGCAGCGGTCGATCAGCGATTGCGGATGTTCGATGCGGACGCCGATCGAGAACGGCTTGGCTTCCATCGCGACGCCGCGGCCGTGCAGCATGGCGAAGGTGTCGCGTGCGCTGTGGCCGATGGCCAGCACGACATGATCCGCCGCGATGGTCTCGCCGTTCTCGAGCGCCACGCCGCGCACGCGGCGCGATCCATCGGCGCCCGTCTCGATCAGAATATCCACGACCTTATTCTGAAACCGGTACGCGCCGCCGAGCGCCTCGATGGTGGCGCGCATGCTCTCGACCATCGACACCAGGCGGAAGGTGCCGATATGCGGCTTGCTGACAGTCAGGATTTCCTCGGGCGCGCCCGCGGCGACGAACTCTTCCAGAACCTTGCGCCCCAGATGGCGCGGATCCTTGATTTGGCTGTGAAGCTTGCCATCCGAAAAAGTGCCCGCGCCGCCTTCGCCGAACTGCACATTGGATTCGGGGTTGAGCTCCGAGCGGCGCCACAGGCCCCAGGTGTCCTTGGTGCGCTCGCGCACCACCTTGCCGCGTTCGAAGATGATCGGGCGGAAACCCATCTGCGCCAGGATCAGGCCGGCAAACAGCCCGCTGGGCCCGGCGCCGATCACGACCGGGCGTGGCGCAAAGTCTTCGGGTGCGCGCGCGACCGGACGATAGGCGATGTCCGGCGACAGGCCGATTGAGCGCTCGCCCGTATGGCGCCGCAGCACAGCGGCTTCGTCGTCCACGTCGACGTCCACGGTGTAGATCAGCGCGATGGCGGACTTCTTGCGCGCGTCATAACCGCGCCGCGCCACGCTGTAGCTCAGCATCTGGCCGTCGGACAGGCCAAGGCGGCGCTGGATCGCATCGGCGAGCGCGTCATCGCCGTGATCGAGCGGCAGTTTGAGTTCGTTCAAGCGCAGCATCGCGCGATTTTAGCATCCCGCACGTCATGGGCGCATCAAATTGGCGCGACGGATAGGGCAGGGAACGGCGTATCATGATGGAAGGCTCGCGGTTCGGGCCACGAGGTGCTCAGGTGCGGCGGATTATCGGGCTCGCCATCGCGGTATGCATTGCTGTCGCCTGCGCGGGTCTCTGGAGCTATCGGATCGATCTCGTGACCGCGACCGCTCTGCGCGTGCTCGAACGCCAGGGGCTGGGACCCGCGCAGTTGGTGATTGATCGGGTGGATTTAAGCGGGCTTCATGCCCGCGATATCAAGTTGTACGGCGGCGCCGTAGAGGCGGCCAGCCTGACACTGGGCTATACGCCGCTCACGTTGTTTTCGAAGCACCTCACCTTGGCGAACCTCACAGGCCTGCGGGTGAAGCTTTCGACCGAGGGCGACGCCGTCATGCTTGGCGATCGGCCGCTGCGTCCGACAGCCGCGTCTGGTCCGGCATCTACGCCACCCAGTTTTCAAATCGACGCGCTGAAGCTTGACGACGCGCGGGTTGTGCTTGATCGCGCGGACGGGCAGCTCGAGGCGAAATTCTCGACCACGCTTGCCTTGAACGGCGCCGATCTGCGCAATGCCGCCTTCTCCGTCGATTTCGTGGTGCCGATGGACGGCCCCGACCTTGCGCTGCGCGTCACCGTGCCGGCCTTTGGCCTGTCGACGCGCGACGACGGTGCGCTGCGGCTGGATTTCTCTGGCGCGACGGTCACGCCAAGGGATTTGCCGTGGATCGCGGAAGAGATCGGTGGAGAGGTCGTCTGGCGTGGCGATAAAGCGACCACGAAGTTCGCCATCAATAAGCTGCGCAATTTACAGACCCCCGCGCTTGTCCAGCCGCTTCGCCTTACGGGCGACGGCACGCTGGCCGGGAAGAGGATCAATTTCGCTCTGCGCGTGCATGCCGAAACGGCCGGTGCCAACGGCAAACTGGAATTGGTGGTCGATGGCCACCACGACACGGCGACGAACAGCGGCTCGGCCAGCATTTCCGTGCCGCCAGTAACATTTCGTTCGAAAGCGATCCAGCCTGCGGATTTTGCCCCCGCTCTCGATGGCGCACTGCCCGACATCGCCGGTGCGGTATCGGTTTCGGGTTCGGCGCGGTGGAAGGATTTCGCGCTGTCGCCCGATATCGCGGTGGCTCTGGCCGATCTGTCGGTCGACACGCCCGGCGCGCGGCTTGTTCAGGTTAACGGCGAAATCCATCTCGTCGGCTTATGGCCCCCCGCGACGCCGCCTAAACAGACATTGAAGGGTATCGTCGAGCCCGGTGGGCTTCCGCCAAGCAAATTCGCGCTCGATTTTCACCTTTTGCCAACGTCCATCCTGGCGGTCGAGGCCGCGACCATCGACTTCGCCAATGGAAAAATCTCGGCATCGCCCTTCGCGATCGATCCGAAGAAGCCGGAGATCAGCAGTGTGCTGCGGGTCGACCAGGTCGACTTGGCCGAACTTTTTAAGCTGATCAACGTTGATGGTATCGGCGGTACGGGGCGGTTGGACGGAAACATCCCTTTGCGTCTTGTCGGTAAAAAGGTCCGCATCAGCAACGGGACCTTGGCCGCCAGCGGGCCGGGCGTCCTGCGCCTCAGCGGCGGCGGCAAGGTACCGCAGGCGATCGGACAGGCCGGCGAGTCCGCGAAGCTCGTGCTCGATGCGCTTAGCGACTTCCGCTACGAAACATTGGTCCTGGAGCTCAATCAGGCCGATAGTGGCGCCGGCACGATTTTGATCAAGCTGCAGGGCCGCAATCCGGCGGTCCTTGACGGACGCCCCTTCAACTTCAATATCAAATTCGAAAGCGATTTCGACCGCCTGACCGACCTTGTTATAGGAAGCATGACGGCCGCGCAGGAATTGCTGCGCAAGACCACGCAGATGGCGCGTTGAAGGCGTTTCACTTTTGGAGCTTATGAAAACAATGGCTCTGTGTTTCTGGCAGGCGCGCTCATCCATTCGGCGGTACATGCTCATGATCGGCACGGCTGCGATCATGGCTGCATGCACACCGACCGTTCAGGTCGAGGCGCCGAAGGAACCAATCACCATCAACCTCAACATCAAACTGGATGCCGATGTGCGGCTGAAGGTCGAGGAAAAGGCGAAAGAAGATGTCAGCAGTAAACCGATCTTTTGAGCGGTCTCGATCGGCGTCTTTGACCGGCGCCACACGCCGTTGGTTCGTCGGGTTGATGGGCGTCTGCCTCATGATGCTGGCGCTGGCGCCGGCAGCCGATGCGCAGTCGCAGACGCGGCTGCTTGATGCGCCGCGTGCGGCCGGAACGGTTGGCGAGCGCTATGAC
>CAYZFH010000028.1:0-10244 GCA_964477375.1 uncultured Rhizobiaceae bacterium
AACGGCACCAGATGGAATTTGTCGTAGCTGACGACGATCTCGCCCTTGGGATCGACGCCTTGCAGCGTGTTCCAGACGCGGAAGGGTGTCGTTTCCGTGCGCGGCTCGGCGCGCAGCGTGCCGGTCAGCACCGCACCGCCCTTGGGCGTCACCGCCGCGATGGCCTGGCGCAGTTCGGGCTCGCGATCCAGGAAGTAAGAGATCGCCGTCTCGGGCCAGATCACGTGGGTGATCTGCTCGAAACCGGGCGTGACCGTCATGGCCAGATGGGTGCGGGCGTTGGTCAGCCGCTGTTCCTCAAGCCATTTGAGCTGCTGGGCGATCGCGGGCTGGACAAGACGCAGCCGCACGCCGGGAACGGCATCCGTGCCGGCCGGGGGCAAGGAGGCCAGCCGCGCTTCGCCGCCGGCCCAGATCAGCGCGGGTGCGAGGACCAGAACGGCGAGTACGGAGAATCCGCGCCGTCTGAGTGAGACCTCGGTATCGGCGATCCGCGCGGGCCAGGCGGCGACCAGGACAGTCCAAAGCGTGAGCCCATAGGCGCCGATCAGCGACGCGACTTGCAACATGGGCGGCGAATCGGCCCAGGCGTATCCGACCAGATTCCACGGAAAGCCGGTCAGCACATGGCCGCGCAGAATCTCGAGCAAGGTCCAAGCAGCGGCCAGCGCGACGATGCGCCAGGCGCCCCGCACATGCAGACGCCAGGCAAGCCACGTGGCGATGGCCGTGAAGATCGCGAGACCGCCGGGCACGCCGAGAAGCGTAAATGGCACGAGCCAGGCGAAACGCTCCGGATCGGTCAGGAGCGAGAGCATGATCCAGTAGAAGCCGACCACGAACTGGCCGAAGCCGAACCACCAACCAAGCACGAACGCGACGCGGCCGGGGCGATGCGCGTTCGACGCGCCGTCGATCAGCCAGACGAGACCGGTGAAGGCAGGCAGCAACATGGGCCAGACGAAGAACGGCGCGTCCGACGCGGCCGAAATGATGCCGAGCGCCAGAGCCACCGCATAGCGCCGCCAACCCGTGAGCGTGCGAACGCGTTGGCCGAGGCCGGCCAGCCAGGTGACTGCGCGCTCCATGCCTAGCTGCCGCTTTTCGGAGAGAGCTCCGCGCTGCGCGGCAGGTTGCGCACACGCAGGCGGCGCACACGGCGCGCATCGCTTTCCAGCACTTCGAACTCGAGTCCGTCCGGATGGCGGACCAGTTCGCCGCGGCGCGGCACACGCCCCGCCAGCGCCGTGACCAGGCCGCCGAGCGTGTCGATCTCGGCGCGTTCGTCCTCGGTCAGCACGTTGCCCACCGCTTTCTCGAACTCCTCGAGCGTCGTGCGCGCGTCGGCCAGAAGCGTGCCGTCAGGTTTGGGCTGCAGCGCGGGCGCTTCGTCGGTGTCGTGCTCGTCTTCGATCTCGCCCACGATCTGCTCGACCAGATCCTCGATCGTGATCAAACCGTCGATGCCGCCATACTCGTCGACGACGAGCGCGATATGGGTGCGCGATTCGCGCATCTCGAGCAGAAGCTCGATCGCGCGCATGGACGGCGCCACGAACAGCACCTTGCGCAGGATCTGCGCCAGCGAGAACTGATCCTTCCGGTCCCAGTAGGTCAGCACGTCCTTCATGTGGACCATGCCGATCACGTCATCGAGATTGTTCCGGTAGACCGGCATGCGCGAATGGGCTTCGGCGCTCATGGCCTTGACCAGATTGTCGAGCGAGGTATCCGCCTCGACGGCGACGATATCGGCGCGCGGCACCATGACGTCTTCGGCGCTCAGCTCACCCAGCTTGAGCACGTTGCGGATGAGACGCGGCTCGTCGAAGTCGCCGGGTGTGGTCTCTTCCTCGAAATCCTCGATCAACTCCTCGACGCTTTCGCGCAGGGAGTTCTCGTCGGCCTTGCCGCCGCGCCGCGCGCGCAACCATGCGAGGAACGTACCGACTGCGCCGGAATTGGGTTTGTTGCCAGGATCGCTCATCACGTCATCTCAAGCCGAGGCGCGGTCGGCATAGGGATCGGGAATGCCCAAGGAGGCCAGGCTCTTCCGCTCCAGCCGCTCCATCCGCCGCGCCTGCGCATCGTCCTGGTGATCGTGCCCGAAAAGATGGAGCACGCCGTGGACAACCAGATGGCTCAGATGATGGGCCAGTTTCTTGCCGCCCGCCGCCGCTTCGCGCCGCACCGTGCCGCGCGCCAGAACGATATCGCCGAGGAGGACCGGCGCCGCCGCGGGCAGGCGCGGCATGGCGCGCTCGAGGCCCGGGAACGACAGCACGTTGGTCGGCTTGTCCTTGCCGCGATGGCGGCGGTTCAACGTGCGCACGAACGCGTCGCCGGCCAGCACGATGTCGATCTCGCCTTTGGGCACGGATTTGCCGAGATGGCCGAGCGCCGCGCGAGTCGCAGCGCGGCAGACGGCCGGCGCACGCGGCAGATCGCGCAGCCAAGCGCGGTCGGGCACGGAGACGATGACGCGTACCGGCGCGCGCCGCGCCGTGCGCGGCCGCCGTCTTGGCGGAGGTTCGCTCACGTCGCTTTGCCGGCTTTGTCGCGCGAATCGTAAGCGCGGACGATGCGGGTCACGATCGGGTGACGCACCACGTCGGCATCGGTGAAGTTGACGATGGTGGCGCCTTCGATGCTGCCCACCACCTGCAGCGCGTCGACCATGCCGGAAACGGCGCCGGGCGGCAGATCGATCTGGCTGACGTCGCCCGTCACGACCATGCGCGAGCCTTCGCCGAGGCGCGTGAGAAACATCTTCATCTGCCCGGCCGTGGTGTTCTGCGCCTCGTCCAGGATGACGAAGGCGTTGGACAAGGTGCGGCCGCGCATGAAGGCCAACGGCGCCACCTCGATCTCGCCGCTCTCCAACCGCTTCTCGACCTGTTCGGCCGGCAGCATGTCGTAGAGCGCGTCGTAAAGCGGGCGCAGATAGGGATCGACCTTTTCCTTGAGATCGCCGGGCAGGAAGCCCAGCCGCTCGCCCGCTTCCACCGCGGGGCGCGACAGAATGATCCGGTCGACCTGGCCGCGCAGCATCATGGCGACCGCCATGGCCACGGCCAGATACGTCTTGCCGGTGCCGGCGGGACCCTGCGCGAAGACCAGCTCGTGCTGCTCCAACGCGGTCATGTAGGCGGCCTGGGCCTTTGAGCGCGGTGCGATCAGGCGGCGGCGCGTGTGAATGGCGGTGCGCTCGGCGCCGTTGCTTTCAACATGGCCGGCCAGCCGCACGGCCGCATCCACCTCGCCCGAATCCACCGCCATACCGCGCTTCAGCCGCGCGTAAAGTTCGTTGAGGACGCGCCGGGCCAGTTCGGCCGCGTCTTCGGAGCCGAAGATGGCGACGCGGTTGCCGCGCGTGGTGACCGAGACGCCCAACTGCTTCTCAATACGCGCCAGGAACTCGTCATGCTGACCGAACAGGGATGGCAATAGGCGGTTGTCGTCGAATTGGAGATGCACGGGCTTGGAACCCGTTGTGACCGACACCTGGCTCAACCAATCCCCTCCATGGTGATTCGCCGTCCTTCGCCCCCCGAGGCGCCGAACGGCACCGTTGGATTCGATGATACCACGTCGCCTGCGACACTGTTGTTATAAGCAGCGTCGATGCGGACCGAGGCCAAGACGCCCTGCGCGGCCCCCGTGGCATGGACCGACTGCATATATGGGCTGCGCCCGATGAACTGCCCAGGGTGCGAGCCGGACCGGTCGAACAGGACCTCGACCGTGCGCCCGATGGTGGCCCGGTTAAAGGAAAGCTGCATGGCGTTGAGGGCAGCCTGAAGCCGCTCCAGCCGCTCGGCCTTGACCTCTTCGGCGACCGTTTCCGCCATTTCGGCCGCGGGCGTGCCCGGCCGGGGGCTGTATTTGAAGGAGTAGGCCTGGGCATAGCCGACCGCCTGGGCCAGCGCGAGAGTGGCCGCGAATTCGGCCTCGGTCTCACCCGGAAAGCCCACGATGAAGTCGGACGACAAGGCCAGGTCGGGCCGCACGTCGCGCAGCCGGTCGATCACGCGCCGGTAATCCTCCGCCGTGTGCCGGCGGTTCATGGCGGCCAGAATGCGGTCCGAGCCGGACTGCACCGGCAGATGCAGGAACGGCATCAGTTGGGGCACATCCCGGTGCGCGGCGATCAGATCGTCGTCCACGTCGCGCGGGTGCGAGGTCGTGTAGCGGATACGGGAAATGCCGTCGATCTCGGCCATGCGGCGGATCAGTTCACCGAGGCCGGTCGTGCCGTGGCGGTAGGCGTTGACGTTCTGGCCGAGCAGCGTGATCTCGCGCGTGCCGCGCGCGGCCATGCGCCGCGCCTCGTCCAGAATGTCGGAAACGGGACGCGAGAATTCCGCGCCGCGCGTATAGGGCACGACACAGAAAGTGCAGAATTTGTCGCAGCCTTCCTGGATTGTCAGGAACGCCGCCGCGCCGCGCGCAGCACCCTCGCCCGCGCCGACGAACTTCGCGGAAGCCGCGAAGTCGACGTCGATCGCGCCCGTCTTGCCGCGCGCCGCTTCCTCCAGCAGCGCGGGAAGCCGGTGATAGGCCTGCGGCCCCACGACCACGTCGACATGGGGCATGCGGCGCTGAATCTCCTCGCCCTCGGCCTGTGCCACGCAGCCTGCGACGCCGACGGACAAGGTGCGGCCTTCACGCGCGCGTTCTTCCTTCAACATGCGCAGTCGGCCGAGCTCCGAGAAAACCTTCTCCGACGCCTTCTCGCGGATATGACAGGTGTTGAGGATCACCATGTCGGCGTCCGCCGGCGAATCGGCGGAGACATAGCCGAGCGGCGCCATGACATCCGCCATGCGGGCGGAGTCATAGACGTTCATCTGGCAGCCGTAGGTTTTGATGAAAAGTTTTTTCGCCAAGCGCTTACGGTTGGTGCGTGGCGCGCGATGAAGCGCTGTGCTTCGCAAGAAGCGTGAACATAATCAAGACATTAGCACCGCTCGACCGGGAGTCAAGCAAGCCCCTCATGCGGATGCGGGCCGAGGCAACGAACGGCCCGAAAGCGCCCCGGCGATGCCGTGGGCGATGACCGATTCGCAGTGTTTCGCCAGCGCCTTGCGGTTGGGGAAATCGGGCGGGTTGAGCGGCGGATGGAATTCGACCACGACCGTCGCCGTGCCCAAGGCCATCACGTTCAAGACATGGGAGGCCATATTCATGTCGCCGTACCAGGCATAGAAAGGACGCAGGTTGCGCCCGAGCGGCATGCCGTCGAGCCGCGTGTAGGTGACGGATACCGGCTGCACCACCACGGGCTTGCCGCGCACTTCGATGGACGCCGCGCTGAACAGGCTGCTCTTGAACGGCAGCGTGCCGTTGCCGTGGCTGCTGGTGCCTTCCGGGAACAGGATCAGATCGTCGCCGTCTTCCAGACGGCGTGCGATCTCGTCGCGCTGGACGCTCGGGTCGCGCGCGCTGCGATCGACAAAAACCGAGCGTTGCAGCCGGGCCAGCCAACCGAACAGCGGCCAATCCTTAACCTCGGCCTTGGATACGAAGGAACCGTGGGTCGCCGCGCCCAGCACAGTGATGTCGAGATACGAGGTGTGGTTCGCGATAAAAAGTGTCGGACCGTGGAACACGCGCGTGCCGCGGATCTCCAGCTTCAGCCCCAGGATGCCGCAACACATGCGGTGAAACGTCGTGGGCAAGGTCTTCGCGCGCCGCGAGCCCACGGCCAAGAACAGGACCTGCACCGGCATCAGGCCGAAGGTCAGGCTGAGATAGGCGATCAACCGGCAGATTGCGCGGAGCGGAGAGCCCATGGCTCAGTCGAGCAGGCCCGATTCGCGGCCTTCCTCGCGCGCGTAGTGGCGCGAGTATTTCTCCGTGACCCAGTCCGACTTTACGATGATGCAGACATCGGTCGTGTTGAACTGCTCGTCGATCACGGCGCCGTCACCGATGAACCCGCCCACCCGCAGATAGCCCTTGATCAACGGCGGCAGCGCGGCCTGGGCGCGCTTCGGGTCGATGTTGGGCCGCTCGACCAAGCGCATATCCGTATAGCGCTCGGAGAGAGCGCGCGGCCGAAGCGCCGGCGGCGCCAGATGATAGTGGTAAAGATAGGCCAAGGACGTCGCGATCTGTGCCGGATCAATGCCCGGCAGGCTGGCGCAGCCGAACATGATCTCGATCTTGTGGTGGAACACATACTGGGCGATGCCGCGCCACAGAAGCTGCATGCCCGCGCGGTTGCGATAGGCCGCGTTCACGCAAGAGCGGCCGAGCTCCAAAATCTCGCCGGGATAGGACTGCAGCACGCCGATATCGTATTCGCTTGCCGTGTAGAAACCGCCATGCGCGTTGGCGACCGCACGGCGCAACAGGCGATAGGTGCCGACGACCGCATCCGCGCCCTCGCCGCGTTCGGAATCGAACACGAGAAGGTGGTCGCAGATTTCATCGAATCGATCGAAATCCTGATGGCGCGCCGCCATCTCGGGCGTCGGCTTGGCCGACATCTCTTCGTAGAAGACCTGATAGCGAAGCGACTGGGAGGCCGAGATCTCGGCCGCGCTTTCGGCCAGGCGGACCGAAAGGCTGCCGGAACTGGCGTCCACGATTCGTTCGGCCTCTCGCTTGCGGAACGGCACCGTGTTGCTCATCCCGCTCGACCCGTTCGCGGCACCGCGGTGCGAAGCATCATTCGGAACCCGTGCGCTTTCGCTTGATCGGCGTGCCATACAGCGCCAGCCGGTGGTTCACCAAATCGTACCCCAACTGACGCGCGACGCGGCGCTGGAGTTGCTCGATCTCTTCGTTGCGGAATTCGATCACCTTGCCGCTCTGCACGTCGATCAGGTGATCGTGGTGCCGCTCGGGCACCTCCTCGTACCGTGCGCGGCCTTCGCCGAACTCGAGCCGTTCCAGGATCTGGGCGGCTTCGAGCAGGCGCACCGTGCGATAGACGGTGGCCAGGCTGATGCGGCGGTCGATCTCGGCAGCGCGCCGGTAGACCTGTTCGACATCCGGATGGTCTTGCGATTCGGACAGAACTTGCGCAATGACCCGCCGCTGGCCGGTCATTTTCAGGCCTTTTTCGACGCAGCGCCGTTCGATGCGGGATAGTTCGGTGGTTTTGCCAGGCATGCTTCGGTTTCCTCGGGCCGGATTATAGACGAAAGCCCCTGGGACAGGCCATGCCGCCCGGCCGCGTTAGGTTCTTTTCCCCACGGGAAATGAGAGTTTAAGCACCAGCGCGTCGGCATCCTGACTGGCGGCGCGGCGATAGTAGCGGGACCGCCGGCCGACCTCGCCGAAACCATGGGCGCGATAGAATGCGAGCGCCGCACGATTATCCTCCGCGACCTCGAGAAACAGCGCCGCGACCCGCGCGGCCAGAAGCGATGTAATGGCCGCCTCCAGAAGCGCCGTGGCGATTCCGTGACGCCGCGCGTCGGGCAGCACGCCGATGGACAGGATTTCGGCCTCGTCGGCCGCGACGCGCCAGAGCATGAAGCCGATGGGCGCCGCATCCACGGCCAGCGCCGCGAAGACACCCGGCTGCCGCAACAGCGTCGCGATATCCGCGTCCGGCCAGGCCTCTTCGAGGCACGCGGCATGCAGCGACGCGAGCGCGCCCGCATGCGACGCATCGGCGGCTTCGATACGCACCGTCACGCGCGGGCGGCCGTCACATCGGGCGGCCGCAGATAGAGCGGACGCGCGGGAAGAAGCCTCTGGCCCGCGGCGAGCCGCGCGGCGGCGGTCATCGCCACATGCGCGGCGTCGGGATGGGTGACGTCACCCAAGACCGAAGCATCACGGCCACATGCGGCCAGTGCTTCCACCGCCCGCATGGCGGCATCGCCCGCCACGGCCAGGGCGCCCGCCGGAACATGGGCGCACAGATTTTCCGGCAGCACCGCCGCCGGCGCATCGAGCGGCGACAGGTCGGCTGCGAACGACTGCACGAACAATTCCTGCCGTTTGGATTCGATCGCGACCAGCAGGACGGCGCCTTCGCGTGTGCGCTTGTCGACCGCACGGGCAACGGCCTCGAGCGTGGTCACACCGCCGATGGGTTTGTCCGCCGCCAGCGCGATTCCCTGCGCCGCTGCGAGGCCCACGCGCAAGCCGGTGAAGGCGCCCGGCCCGACCGTGACGGCGATGTGATCGAGTGCCGCGAACGTCACGCCGCTCTCGGTCATCACGATCTCGATCAACGGCACCAGCGCCTGGGCATGGCCGGTCGCCATCGGCGCAAAACGGCGCGCGGCGATCTTGCCGCCGGACAGAACGGCGGCGGAGCAGGCGGCGGTCGCCGAATCGAGCGCCAGGATGGTCAGGCGATCGTGCATGTCTCTTCGAAGCTAAGGCGCGGGTTGCGCGAATCGAGACCGGTGCGGTCGCCGTAACCAAGATTGCAGAGGAAGTTGGATTTCACCTGGCCGCTCGGAAAGAACGCGGCATCCACCTTGGCGTTGTCGAAGCCCGACATGGGACCGCAATCGAGACCGAGCGCACGCGCGGCGAGCATGAAGTAGGCGGCCTGGAGCGAGCCGTTTCGCAGCGCCGTCACCTCGGCGGTCTTGGCGTTGCCCGCGAACCATGAGCGCGCATCGGCCTGGGGATAGAGCCGGGGCAGATGGTCATAGAACAAAAGATCGTGGGCGAAGATGGCCGTCACCGGCGCCGTCATCGTTTGCTCCATGTTGCCCGCGCTCAAGGCCGGCTTGAGCCGTGCCTTGGCCTCGGCCGAGCGCACGAAAACGATGCGCGCGGGACTGCAATTGGCGCTCGTGGGCGCCATCTTCATCAAGTCATACGCGGCGCGCAGCGTCTCGTCGGCAACCGGCCGGTCGACCCAGCGGCGCAACGTGCGCGCGTCGCGATAGATGATGTCCAGATCCGTGTCGGTGACACGCGCGTCCATGCCGTAGCTCCTTGCCTTTGCCGCCCCATTGTCCGCGAGGACGGCGCCTTCCCACAAGCGAGCGCCGTGGCTAGGGTCCGCGCATGAAAGCCCTTAGGCCGCCCGTCCGGATTTATCTGCGCGCCGCCCTTCTCGCGCTGCTGACCCTTATCGCCATGCCTGCCGTTGCGGCCGATTCGGCCGTGATCGTTCTCTATCACCGCTTCGGTGAAAGCCAATACCCCACCACGAACATAAGGCTGGAGCAGTTCGAGGCGCACCTGAAGGAGCTGAAGTCGGGCGGCTATACGGTCCTGCCCTTGACCGAGATCGTCGCCGCCTTCGCCGCAGGACGACCCCTGCCCGACCGCACCGTGGCCATCACGATCGACGACGCGGTGGCCTCGGTCTACACGCGCGCCTGGCCGCGCCTGAAGCAAGCCGGGCTGCCGTTCACGCTGTTCGTTTCGACCGAAGCGCATGATCAGCGCTTCAAGGACTACATGACCTGGGACCAGATCCGCGAGTTGAAGGCGGCGGGTGTCACCATCGGCAACCATTCCGTCACCCACGGCCATATGGTGGACCAGACGCCGCAGCAGGTGGCGGATGAGATTGCCGCCTCGAACGCGCGCTTCAAGGCGGAGCTGGGCGAGGCGCCCACGCTGTTCGCCTATCCTTACGGCGAGTACGCGAACGGGCCGCGCGCCGCGGCGGAGAAGGCCGGCTTCAAGGCCGCCTTCGGCCAGCATTCCGGCGTGGCCTATGCGGGCGCCGACCGCTTCACCCTGCCGCGCTTCGCCCTCAACGAACATTGGGGCGAGATCGGCCGCTTCCGCGAGATCGCGAATGCCTTGCCGTTGCCGATCACGGTGAGCGAGCCCGGCGACACCCGGGTGACGCAGCCGAATCCGCCGCCGTTCGCGCTGACGATCTCACCCGATGTGGGGCCGCTGACGAAATTCGCGTGCTACGGACCGGGACAGACCAAGACGAATGTGGATGAGAGCGCGCGCACGGCGAAGATCGGCTTCGCGCAACCTTTCGCGTTGGGTCGCAACCGCGTCAACTGCACCATGCCGGGCCCGGATGGGCGCTGGCGCTGGTGGGGCATCCAGTTCTACGTGCCGAAGAAAGCGTCTTAGGCGCCGCGCGTGCCGGCCATCGGCGGACGCCGCTCGAGCCGCGCACCGTCGAACGCGCGCAACTGGTTCGACTGGATCATGGCGCGGACGTCGCGGATGTAATTGGGACCGCGTTCCGAATATTTGCCGATGGTGCCCGCAAGCTCGTAGCCGTCCAAGGGACGGCTCTGCACGCGCAAGCCCGCACGCCGGTCCCGGAATTCCCGGTAGGC
>CAYZFH010000028.1:10344-13001 GCA_964477375.1 uncultured Rhizobiaceae bacterium
TCGACTTCATAGTTCTGCGCCAGGCGTTCGAGCCACGCCTGCTCGCGCGCGGAGATCGTCTCGCCCGCGGCCAAGCGCTGCTCCAGCGCGATCAGGCGCGCACGGTCGCGCAGCACGGCCTCGTTCGCATCCAGCATCAACGGCAAGAGCGTTCGGAAGAACAGCGCCTTGCGGTCGGCGGCCGATTCGATCTTGGCCAGATCGTCGGGCATGCGATGCAGAAGGACGCGCGGGACGTCGATCAGCCCTTCGCGCACATCCTGCAGGTGATAGTCCATCTCGGCATAGAGATCGGACAAGGCATCGGCGCCGCGCACATCGCGCACGAACATCGCGCCGTTGAGCGTGGCGCTGCCCTTCAGCGAGCCGCCCACGACGCCGACCGCGGCCGGCGCGGTCAGGAAGATGGAGCCCGCGACGAGAATCGCGCAGATGCCGGCGGAAAAAAGGGTGCGATCACGTAAATTCGCCCGCAACAACTGGCGCATCGATCACTCCTGATACGTAGAGGGATTCGAGCCGCGCCCCCGCCTGCTCGACGCAATCGCAATGAAACAAGAATAACACAAACCGGTAGGCACGAGAATCGACCGCATGGTTGTTGGGATCACGTTCCCATCACGCGAACCGCGCGACAGGGCAACCTTGGAACGGTCGGAGGAATGAAGTTAGGCCGCGCGGACTTCCACGACCTCGGGAACATAGTGCTTCAGCATATTTTCGATTCCCATTTTCAGCGTCGCCGTAGAGCTGGGACAGCCGGAGCAGGAACCGCGCATGTGCAAGAAGACGACGCCGTCTTCGAAACGATCGAATTCGATATCGCCGCCATCGGACGCGACCGCGGGACGCACGCGCGTGTCCAGCAGATCCTTGATCTGCTTCACGACCTCGTCGTCATCCTCGCCGGACGCGGCTGTGGGTGCATTCTCGTCGTTCAAGATCGGCGCACCGACCGTGAAGTGTTCCATGATCGCGCCCAAGATCGCGGGCTTCATCACGTGCCATTCGCGATCGGCGCGCTTGCTGACGGTGATGAAGTCGGAACCGAGGAACACACGCGTCACACCCTCGACGCGGAACAGGCGCTCGGCCAACGGCGAGCGCGCCGCGTCTTCGGCGGACGGAAAGTCGATCGTGCCGGTCTTCATCACCGCGGTGCCGGGGATGAATTTCAGCGTGGCGGGATTAGGTGTGTCTTCAGTCTGGATGAACATCGAATTCCCTCGCGCAGCACCGGCCCGGTGCCTCGGACCCGTGTAAAATGTGATGAGAGGTGCCCGGTTTCAACCTAACCGCCCAAAGCCTCGGCCGTAGACGGTACATTTCCTATTGAATTCAATACGTTGAACGAATGGTCGCGTGTCATGCAAAACGCATCTTTCCCCGAAAGCACCGCCATCCCGGCCCCGTCGACGGCCGCGCCCGTCGTGCAGTGGCTTCTGGCCGAAGGACGGCGCAGCACCGACATCCGCGCCTTGATCGCGGATTTGGCACGGCGCCTAAACGACATCGGCGTGCCCGTCGCGCGCGTCAACATCAGCATTCCCACTCTCCATCCGCTCGTCTATGCCCACACTTACCGGTGGACGCGGGGCATGGAATTGGCCGAGCAGACGCCGCGCAGGCATACGATCCGCGACTCGCCCGAATATCAGGTCAGCCCGCTTAAACCTGTATACGAAGACAACCGCATTATCCGGCGGCGCCTCGATGTGCCCAGCCCGATCCTCGACTTCCCCATCTTGGAGGAGTTCATCGCGCAGGGTCTGACCGACTATCTGGCCATGCCCGCGCAGGGGCGCGTGGGTCACCGGATGGCGGTAACGTGGGCGACCGACCGGCCCGGCGGTTTCGACGAAGACGACATCGCGCGGCTGGGCGGCATCCTTCCGGTGTTGAGCCTGGTACTCGAAATCCACTCGCAGGAATCGATCACGCGCACCCTGCTCGACACCTATATCGGGCGGCATTCCGGCACGCGCGTGCTGGACGGCTCGATCCGGCGCGGCAGCGGCGAGACGATCCACGCCGCCTTATGGATGTGCGATCTGCGCGACTCGACCGCGATGGCCGAGCATCTGCCGCGCGACGCCATGCTGGGCTCGCTCAACGCGTTTTTCGAAGCCGTGGTGGAACGTGTCCACAACCATGGCGGCGAAGTACTGAAATTCATGGGCGACGGACTCTTGGCCATCTTCCGGCCCGATGCGGTCGGCGAAGGGCTTTGCGTCTGCCGCGCCGTCGACGCGGCCGACGAGGCATTCGGCGCGGTCGACACCCTGAACGCCGCGCGTGTCGCGGTCGGCGAGCCCGCGTTGCGGTTCGGCCTGGGCCTGCATCTCGGCGACGTGATGTACGGCAATATCGGTGCGCCGGACCGGCTCGACTTCACCGTGATCGGGCCCGCGGTCAATCTGGTCTCGCGGCTGGAAAGCCTGACCAAGACCGTGAACCGTCCGATGCTGATGTCGTCCGACTTCGCGAAGCTATGTCCGCGTCCGACGCAGTCGCTGGGCTTTCACAGCCTTCACGGCGTAGCGGAGCCGCACGAAGTGTTCACGCTGACCTGACGGTCAGGTCAGGACGTCGATCTGCTCGTCCGTCAGCGCGCCGGGCACGATGGTCAGCGGCGTGTGCAGGCGGCTGGAGAATCG
>CAYZFH010000028.1:13101-20375 GCA_964477375.1 uncultured Rhizobiaceae bacterium
TCCGCCGTCGACCAATGCAGCGCCTCGGGCTCGATCACATACAGCAAGGCGACGCGGCCGCCCGTGCGCACGGCGCGCCGGCAGGCATAGCGCAGCGCCACCTTGAGCTCCTCGCTGTCGTCGGCGACGACCAGGAAAACTCGCTGGGCGGATGCGGGTTGGCCTTGTGTCTGGTCGGACATGTTCGTTTCCCCTCGTTCGCGTCCGCGCGTCAGATGCGCCGGAACGCCACGCTCGCGCCCCACCCGGCCAGCAGTGCCAGGAAGATGGCGATGGTGCCGTAGAGAATGGAATGGACATGGGCGAAGTACTGGATATCCGCACCCACGCCCGCATTGCTGACGAGAAATGGAATGGTCTGCGCACCCACCACCTGGCCTTCGCGGATGAAGTAGACCTCGACCGAATAGGTCCCGATCGGCACGTTGGCGGGAATATAGATGTCGCTGCGGAACAGGCGGCCGGTCAGGAACGCGACCTTGAGCGGCTCGGGAAAATAGAGCTTCTGGCGCTGCTTGTTGCGGATCAGCCCTTCGCGGAATTCCTGGTTCACTTCCTTCGGCACGGCGCGCTTGGCGGCCAAGCGCATGTTGTCGATGCCGATATCGTGCCGCCGCAGCACATCGAGCGGCGCAAGATCCTCCAAGGGTCGCGTGGTCGCGATCAAATAGAACAGCGGAACATTGACGAACTGCAGCTCGTCTTCATTCACCCAGATGCCGGCGAAGCGCCCCTTGTGACGGACGGTGACGTCGCGCTCCGGCCCCTTCACCACGATGGCCACATCGCCCTCGCCTTCCACCGCGCCGAAGACGACGACGTTGGTGCCCGAGAAGCCCGCGGTGATGGCAACCAGATGTTCCGAAATATCCGCGACCAGCGATTGCGCCGCCGCTTGACGCGCAGCCAAGGCCGGCGCGGCGAAGACCGCCGCCGTGGCGAGAAACACGCGAAGGAATACGCGCGCGCTCACAGGTCCACCGGCACGACGGTGATCGAGTAGAGATCGGCCGGCCGCACGACCAGGTCGAAGAACAGCTTGCCGCAGACCGCCAGCACCATGAGCGCCAATAGGCCGCGCAATTGCGCCGCGGGCAGGCGCGCGCCGAAGCGCGTGCCGTACTGGGCGCCGACCACGGCGCCGATGAGAAGGATCGCGGCCAATACGATGTCGACCGTCTGGTGACTGACGGCCTGCAGGAAGGTGACGTTCGCGGACACGAAAATGATCTGGAACAGGGACGTGCCCGCGACCATCGCGGTCGGCATGCCGAGCAGATAGATCATGGCAGGGATCAGGACGAAGCCGCCGCCCACGCCCATGATGGCCGACAGGATGCCGACGAAAAAGCCGATGCCGAAGGGCAGAAGCGCGCTGATATAGAGCCGCGACTTCTGGAATCGCATCTTGAGCGGCAGGGCGCGCACCCAGTTCGGATGGCGCATTTTGCGCGCGGGCGGCACCTTGTTCAGGTGGCGCATGATGGCGCGCACGCTTTCCATCAGCATGAAGATGCCGATGGTGCCGAGGAAGACGACGTAGGAGATCGAAATCGTCAGGTCGATCTGGCCCAGTTTGCGCAGGATGCCGAACAGCCAAACGCCGAAGCCCGATCCCATCAGGCCGCCGACAAGCAACACGCCGCCCATGCGGAAATCGACGTTCTTGCGCCGCCAATGGGCCATCGCACCCGAGACCGAGGCCGCGATCAACTCGTTGGCGACCGAACCCACCGCCACCGGCGGGGGCACGCCCATGAAGATCAGGAGCGGGGTGAGCAGGAAGGCGCCGCCGGCGCCGAACAGGCCCGAGAGGAAACCCACCGCGCCGCCGAGCCCGAGGACGATAAAGACATCCACGGAGACTTCGGCGATGGGCAGGTAAATCTGCATGAACGGCTGCCAGATTCGCCCGGACGGCTGCGGGAGCCGGACGCCCTCGGGCGCGGCCAATCGCGGGTCTGCATCACGTTAACGCGCTGTGCCGAAAGGACAAAGTAATTTCAGCGCAAGCGCGCGTCAGGGCCGCAGGAAGCCGACCGTGTCTTGGACCTCGCGCAGGATGGGCCGCGCGATGGCGTCCGCGCGCTCCGCACCGTCGCGCAGGACGGCGTCGATCTGCCCCTGATCCTGCATCAGCTCGCGCATCCGCTCGGCGATGGGGTTGAGCTTCTCGATCGCCAGCTGCGACAGGGCGTCCTTGAAGACGGAGAAGGTCTTGCCGGCGAATTGCGCCACGACCGCGTCGCGCGACAGGTCGCCGAGCGCCGCATAGATATTGACGAGGTTGGCCGCCTCCGGGCGGCTCTCGAGGCCGGCCGCGCTGTCGGGCAAGGGCTCCGGGTCGGTCTTGGCCCTGCGGATCTTCTGCGCAATCTGGTCGGCCGAGTCGGTCAGATTGATCCGCGACATGTCGGAGGGTTCCGACTTGCTCATCTTCCGCGTGCCGTCCCTGAGGCTCATCACCCGTGTGGCCTCGCCCAGGATCAGAGGCTCGACGACGGGGAACAGCTCGGTGCCGTAGTCGTGGTTGAACTTCTGCGCGATGTCGCGGCAGAGCTCGAGATGCTGCTTCTGGTCCTCGCCCACCGGCACATGCGTCGCCTTGTAGGCCAGGATGTCGGCCGCCATCAGGTTCGGATAGACGTAGAGGCCGGCCGAGGCGTTCTCGCGGTCCTTGCCCGCCTTCTCCTTGAACTGGGTCATGCGGTTGAGCCAGCCCAGCCGCGCGACGCAGTTAAAGATCCAGGCCAGTTCCGCATGGGCCGAAACCTGGCTCTGGTTGAACAGGATGCAGCCCTTGGGATCGATGCCCGACGCGATGAAGGCGGCCGCCACTTCGCGCGTGCTGGCGCGCAGCTCTTTCGGATCCTGCCACACCGTGATGGCGTGCATGTCGACCACGCAGAAGATGCACTCATATTGATTCTGCAGCCGGACCCAATTCCGGATGGCGCCGAGATAGTTGCCGAGATGCAGGTTTCCGGTCGGCTGAACGCCGGAGAAGATGCGCGCCATGGGTGGATCCTTCGGTGTCGAGGCGGCTGTTATGGCTGTGCGGGCGGCGGCTGGTCAACCCGGCGGGGCGCGCGGCGCAGCGCGGCGCGCAGCTCGTCGAGATGGGCGCCGCCCAGAAGAACGGCAAGCCCGCCATAGAGGGCTACACCGCCGCCGATCAGCGCGGCCAGCGCCGCGACCTTGGCTAATGTGTGGCCGTCATGAAGCACGTGGTCGAGCAGGACCGCGCCGCCGATCAACCCTGCGGCCATCAGGACCGCGGCCATCAGCATGCGCGGCGCGCGGCGCGTCAGGCGCGCGTCCGGGGTGAAGTGGCCGCGGCGGCGCAACACCCAGGCCAGGAGCACCGCGTTGATCCAGGACGACGCGGCGGTCGCGAGCGCGATGCCGATCGCGCCGAACGGATGGACCAGCGCCAGGGCCAGCGCCACGTTGGCGCCGAGCGATGCGCACGCGATGCGGACCGGCGTCGTGATGTCTTCGCGCGCGTAGAAGCCGGGCAACAGCGCCTTCACCAGCACATATGCCGGCAGGCCGAGCGCGAAGGCGGCCAGCGCCCATGAGGTCGACCGCGTGATGTCGGCGGTGAACTGGCCGCGCTGGAACAGGACCGAGACGATGGGTTCGGGAATCGCGATCAGCGCCGCCGCCGCCGGCAGGGTGAGCACGAGCGTGAACTCAATGGCGCGGTTCTGGCTGGCGGCGGCCGCGGCGCTATCGCCGGCCTTGAGCTGACGCGACAGGAGCGGAAGGAGCGCCACGCCCACCGCGACGCCGATGACGGCCAAGGGCAACTGGTTGAGCCGGTCGGCGTAATAGAGGATCGAGACCGCGCCCGCCTCGAACGAAGCGATGATCGTGCTGACGAAAAGACTCAACTGCTGCACGCCCGCGCCGACCACGCCGGGCAGCATGAGGCGCAGAAGCTTTTTCACGCTAGGCGTCAGGCGTGGGCGGCGGAAGAAGCGGATGTGCACATTGTTGCGCTTGGCCGACCAGACCAGCCACAGAAGCTGCGCGAGGCCGGAGATAAAGGTCGACCAGGCCAGCGCATGGCCCGCTGTATCTAGCGTGTCGTGGAAGCCGAGCAGCGCCAGGATCATGATCCCGTTCATCAGGATCGGCGCCGAAGCTGCCGCGGAGAATCGGTAGAAGGCGTTGAGCACGCCGCCGAACAGCGCGACCACCGCCATGCAGGTGAGGTAGGGAAAGGTGATGCGCGAATATTCCGTCGTCAGGCGGAAGCGTTCGGCATCGCCCGTGAAGCCCGGCGCCAACAGCGCGACCAGCGCCGGCATGGCGATCTCGGCGATCACCAGCACCGCCAGCATGGCCGCCAGCATGACGGCCAGCGCCTCCTCGGCGAAGCGCAGCGCCTCTTCCTTGCCGTCGCGTTCGACCGCGCCCGAGAACATCGGCACGAAGGCCGCCGAGAACGCGCCCTCCGCGACCAGGCTGCGGAACATGTTGGGCAGGCGCTGCGCGACGAAGAACGCGTCGGCCACCGGCCCCGCCGCCATCAGCGCCGCGATCATGACGTCGCGGATGAAGCCCAGGATACGGCTGGCCATGGTGTAGCCGCCGACGGTCGCGGTGTGTCGCAGAAGCCCCATGGATGCGCCGAGCGGCTACTGAGCGGCCACGACCGGCTCGACCGGCGCGCGCGACGCGGGATCGGCCAGCGCCGCCAGCAGCGCGGTGCGCGCCTGCTGCAACAGCTTGGGATGGACGACCTGCAGGCCGAACGCGTCCTTGACGTAGAACACGTCGACCACGCGCTCGCCGTAGGTCGAGATCTTGGCCGAGGAGACCTGGAGCTTGAGGTCGGCCAAGGCGCGCGTCAGCGCGTAGAGAAGTCCCGGCCGGTCGCGGCCGTTGACCTCGATCACCGTGTGGGTTGCACTGGCCTTGTCGTCGATCAAGACGCGCGCGGGCACCTGGAAGACATGGGTGCGCGCGGGCAGGCCGCGACGGCTGGCCAGCATTACGCCGGGGTCCAATTCGCCCGCCAAGCTGCGCGCGATCAGGGTCCGCAGGTTGCGCAGGCGCTGCGGATCGTCGAAGGCATCGCCGCCGCTCGCCCCCGGCCGCGTCTCCTGCACCCAGAAACTGTCGAGCGCCAAGCCGTCCGTGGTCGTGAAGATGCGCGCATCGACGATATCGGCGCCGGCGGCGGACAAGGCACCCGCCAGCTTGGAGAACAAGCCGGCCTGGTCGGACGTGCAGATCGAAATCTCGGTCACCGCGCGCCGCTCGTCGACGCGCGCGCTCATCACGAAGGGCTGCGCCTTGAGATCGGCTTCGCGCAGAAGGCGGGCATGGCGCGCCAGCGTCTCGGTTTCGAGCGACAGCGCATAGGACGGCGGCAGGCGCGCCAAATGATCGTCGATCTCGCTTTCGGTCCAGCCCGGCAAGGCCTCGGCCAGCGACGCGCGCACCGCATCGAGACGCGCGGCGCCCGGCGCCGCACCGTGGCCGCCCAACATGGATTCTTCCGTGCGGTAATAAAGCTCGCGCAGAAGCGCTGCCTTCCAGCCGTTCCACACGTTCGGCCCGACCGCGCGGATGTCGCACACCGTCAGCACGAGCAGGAGTCGCAGCCGCTCCGGCGACTGCACCGACGCCACGAAATCCTCGATCGACTTGGGATCGGACAGGTCGCGCTTGAAGGCAGCTTCGCTCATCACGAGGTGGTAGCGCACGAGCCAGGCCACGTTCTCGGTCTCTTCGGCATCGAGCCCAAGGCGCGGGCAAAGCCGCTCGGCGATCTGGCCGCCGAGCTCGGCATGCTTGCCGCCGCGGCCCTTCGCGATGTCGTGCAACAGCACGCCGAGATAGAGCACGCGGCGCGACAAGACCTTATGCACGATCTCGCTGGCCAGCGGGTGATCCTCGCGCAGAAGCCCGCGCTCGATGCGCGAGAGGATGCCGATGGCGCGGATCGTGTGCTCGTCGACCGTGTACACGTGATACATGTCGTGCTGCATCTGCGCGACGACGCGGCCGAAATCGGGAATGAAGCGGCCAAACACGCCGGCTTCGTTCAGCCGGCGCAGCGTGGCCTCCGGCCCTTTGGGCGAGGTCAGCATCTCGAGAAACAGGCGATTGGCCTCGGGATCGGCGCGCAGATTCGCGTCCACCAATTTCAGATTGCGCGTGACGAGCTTCAGCGCGTTGGGATGGATATCCAAGTTGCGTTCGTGCGCCAGGTGGAACAGGCGCAGGAGATTGACCGGATCGCGCTCGAACGCGTCATCCGACGCAACCGTCAGACGCTCGCCTTCCAGTGCAAAGCCTTCCAACGGCGCCGAGGCCTGGAACGGCGTGCGCTTATGCTCGGCCTCGATCGCCGCGCACAGGATGCGCGTCAGATCGCCCACCGCCTTGGCGGTGAGGAAGTAATGCTTCATGAAACGCTCGACGCCGAGCGTGCCTGCGTGGTTGGTGTAGCCCAGCCTGCGGCCGATCTCGGTTTGCACGTCGAAGGTCAGAAGATCGCCCGCGCGGCCGGCGAGGTTGTGCAGGTGACAGCGCAAGGTCCACAGGAAGTTCTGCGCCTTCGCGAAGCGGCGGCCTTCCTTCTCGGTCAGGACTCCGGCCTTCACCAGATCGTCCATCGTGTGGATGCGATAGAGATGCTTCGCGATCCACAGCAGCGTGTGGAGGTCGCGCAAGCCTCCCTTGCCGTCCTTGATGTTGGGCTCGAGGACGTAGCGCGAATCGCCCATGCGCGCGTGGCGTGCGTCGCGCTCGGCCAGCTTGGCCTCGACGAAAGCGATGCCCGTGCCGTCCATCACCTCGGCCGCGAAGCGGCGGCGCATCTCGTTGAAAAGGCGGCGGTCGCCGACGATGGCGCGCGACTCCAGCACGCTGGTCGCGATGACATGGTCGGCCTGGGCCAGGCGGATGCACTCGTCGATCGAGCGCACGGCATGGCCGACCTTGAGGCCCAGATCCCACAGGAGATAGAGCATGTACTCGACCACCTGCTCCGTGCGTGGGCTGGCCTTGTAGGCGCGCAGGAACATGAGGTCGATGTCGGAATGGGGGCACAGCTCGCCCCGCCCATAGCCGCCGATTGCGACGATGGACAGGCGCTCGCCCTCGGTCGGGTTCGCCGCCGGATAGGCCTCGTTGGCGTGCTCATAAAGAAGACGGATGAGTTGATCCATCAGGAGCGCGCCGGCCGCGACCGTCTCAGCGCCCGAAGCACCGGCCTCGAAGCGGCGTCGGATTTCATACTGGCCGGACTTCAG
>CAYZFH010000029.1:0-7236 GCA_964477375.1 uncultured Rhizobiaceae bacterium
CCAGCGACAGGAAGAAGCCGTGGGAGATCAGCACCTCGGCGATCAGCATGACGACGCCGACGCCGAGCCACAGCCACGGCGGGTCAAAGGACGGCAGGCTCACCGCGTCACCTTGATCGATTCCAGGATGGCGCCGAGGCCACCCAAGGTTTTGGCGATATCCGTGGGCATCACCAGAAGCTTGGTGTTGGGCGATTTGGCGAGATCGGCCAGACCGGCGATCTGCAGTTTCATGACCTCGAAATCGATCGCGGCTTGGCCGTTGTCGCGGATGGCGCCGCCGACGGCCTTGGTCGCATAGGCCTCGGCATCGGCCAGCATCTTGCGCGCCTCGGCCTCCTTCTGGGCCGTGTAGAGTTGGGCATCGGCCTTGAGCTGCTGGGCTTGCCGCTCGCCCTCGGCGCGGGTCACCGCCGCGCGGCGCTCGCGCTCGGCGTTCAACTGCTGCTGCATGGCCAGGCGCGTGGCCTCGTCCACCGCCACGTCCAGCACCTCGGTGCGCGTGATCTCGATGCCCCAGACCGTGCAGGCTTCCGAAAGCGTCTCGCGGATCTTCTCGTTGATGAAGTCGCGCTTGGCCTGCACCTCGTCGAAGTCGAGCTGGCCGCCGGTCGAGCGCACGATGCTGGTCACCGTGGTCTTCACCGCGTCGTCCACGTTGCGGATGCGATAGACCGACTTGGCCGGATCGATGACGCGGAAGAACACCGCCGTGGTCAGGTTGATCTCGACGTTGTCCTTGGTGATGACGCCGATCTTCTGCGGCTGGAGCTGCCGCTCCAGGATGCTGACCTTGTGGCTGACCGAATTGTAGAGCGGGACGATAAAGTTCAGGCCCGGGCGCAGGGTGGTGGTGTATTTGCCGAACTGTTCGACCACCCACTCTTCCGACTGGGGCACGATCTTGACGGTCAGGTAGACGACGATCAGGCATAGGACCGTGATCGCGATCAGCACCGTTTCCATGACATCCCCCGCGCAATGCAGGATCCATTATCCGCCAAGCGCCGGGGCGGCGGAAAGCCTATTGCGGCAATGAAAAGGGCAGCGGATCGCGCAAATAGGGCTTCAAGTCCGCCCAGGGAATCACGATCTGCATCGGCGCATCTTCGGAAAAGCCGAGATCGGACGGACGGAACAGGATCGACAAACCGGCCGGCGTGAAAGCCCAGCGCGCCGGATCGGCCACGATATCGCTGACGGCGACGGGACTGGCGCCCCCAGACAGCGTGCCGCCCAATAAGGGGACGGTGCGGCCCACGAGATAGGCCTGCCAGGGCACACCGGCCGCGAACAGATCCTGCGGCTCGACCTGCCGTCCGTCCGAAAGCAGCACGTTCAAAAGATAGGCAAAGGTGCCGCCCTGCCCGCTGCGGTGGGCATCCTCGCGCAGATCGAAACGGACACTGACCATGTCCGCGGATACGCCGATGATGCGGAAGTCCAGCGTGGTATCGACATTGGGTTGCAGCGCGAGCGGTGGAAGCTTGTCGCTAACGAGTTCGTTCCAAGCCTGGGTCCGGTCGTTGAAGGGTGCATCGATCTGCGGATGGGAGGCATGCAGATAGCCGCCGCCGAACTCGGTCTCGCAATCGGGATCGTCGAGACAGGCCGCGAACGCGTAGCGGCTCACCCTCTGAAACGTGAACCCGCCCACGGTGCGGACGGAGCCGATCAGATCGTCGAGCCGCATGGCATAGGGCTGCTGCAGGCACGCGGGCAGCCGCGCGGGATCGTTGCGCACGGCATCGCATCCGGCGATGACGGCCTGGACCCACTGATCCTGGGTTTCCGCGAGCAGCGTCTGACCTGCCGGCGTCAATCGCGGAAGCGCGGCCGCATAAGCGGCGGCGATTTTGTTTTCAATGTCGGAAAACGCAGAAATGCGGCAGACCGATTGGGCTTCAGGCCCGGCCACCTTGGCGCAGACGCCGTCGGCGTACGCACGAGGCGCCAGCAACAGGATAGCGGCAAGCACACAGAACCGGAGCGCAAAGCGAATCATGGCCCCTCTAGCGAGGCATCCACGTATTCGCGTGTGCGTTCGGGCGCCAACGCGTCCTTCAAACCGATGCGGAAGCAGATGATCGCCCAGGCCGCGACAGCCAGCATGTCGGCGCCGAACGTGAGGTAGCCTCGCCCGCCGAAGCTGCCGGCCCATGACAGGAACGTGAGTCCGAGCAGAAGAAGAAACAGCCAGCGCGACCCTGCGAGATCGAGCGCGGCCTTTTCACGATCGAGGGCCAGCTTAAGCAGGAAGAGCGCGATGCCCAGGGTCACGACCAGATCCAGGCGCCAGATGGTGGGAAAGCCGCACCAATAAATGACCAGGGCCGCGATAATGAAGCCCGCGGGCGCCAGGGCGCCGGCGAACGGCAGGCGGAACGGCCGCGGGCGATCGGGCAGTTGCCGCCGTAGAGCCAGGATGGCGACAGGACCGATACAGAACGACAGCACCACAGTCGCCGAGTTGAGCGCCACCAACTCGGTGAACGGCAAGGTCAGGACGGTAACGGCACCCGCTACGAATCCAAGTAGAAGAGCATTGAACGGCACGTCGCGCTTGGACAGGCGGCTGAACAGGCGCGGGAAGAAGCCGTTATGCGACAGCGCGAAGCCGAGACGTGCGTTCGAGCCCGTGGCGATCAGCGCCGCGCCAAACGGCCCCACGACCGCGCCGGCGTATAGCAGGGAAATCAGCCAGCCGAGACCCGTGATCATCGCAACACCGGCGATGGGGCCGAGATCATGACCGAAGGCCAGCGTGGCCCAGCCGCCCCTGAGCGCCTCGGCCGGCAGCCCGCCGATGAAGGCGGCCTGAAGCAGGGCATAGACGACAAAGCAGACCAGGACCGAGAGGATGAGCGAAAGCGGCACGTTGACTTGCGCGTTCTCCGCCTCACCCGCCAGGTCGATGACATGGCGAAAGCCAATATAGCTGAAGACGACACCACCGGCGGCCACGGCGCTCAGCACGCCCGCGGTGCCGAACGGCGCGAAGCCGCCATAGGCCGAGAAGTTCGCGGGCTCCAGCACGGTCGCCAGCAAGGTCAGGCCGATGATGACGGGAATCGCGATCTTGAGGATCGTGACCAGCGAATTGGCTTTGTCGAGCCACGCCACACCAAGCGCGTTGATAACGATCATCACCGCCAGCACAGCGATCGCCACTAACTGACCCAGGCGCGACAGCTCACCGGAATCGCCGGGAGCCATCAGTTCCGGCATCGCGGGCGCCACATATTTAAGGATCGCGATGGTTTCGATCGGCGCGATGGTCATATAGCCGACCCATGCCGACCAGCCGATCACAGCGCTGACCATGGCGCCGTGGGAATAGTGCGGCAGGCGCGCGATGGCGCCGGCCTCGGGCAAGGCGCCCGCGATCTCGGCGAAGCTCAACGCGACCAGCATGACGGCCAAAAGTCCGATCAGCCACGCGATCAAGGCGGCAGGGCCCGCGTGCTGGGCCGCGAGCATGGGCGCGAACAGCCAACCCGAACCCAGTACGCCGCCGATGCCAAGGAAGGTCAGGCCCGCGAGGCCGATGGATCGTCTGAGCGCCATGCCGCGCTTCCCCCGACGCAAAGCGGCCGCGCCTTTGCCGAACCGCGCGCCGTTTTACACCGGCCGGTGGCCGCCCGATAGGCGATGGGCTAGGTTGGCATCGTTATCGCGTGGAAGGTGATGATGAGACTGGGCGCCCGATTTGCGGCAGGCCTTTTGAGCGTTCTGGCCGTGGCGCTGGGCGCCTCCGGCGCCGTGCGCGCGCAAGTGCCGGTCGGCAACCTGGTCGACATGACGGGTGACACGGCAATCGTCAGCCGGGAATACAGCCAGGGGAAGATCGATGCGCTCGCGTGGATCAACCGCAACGGCGGCGTGAACGGCAAACGGATCGCGGCCGACACAGTCGATTACGGCTATGCGGTTCCGCGCGCCCTCGCCGCCTACAGGAAATGGACGACCGCGCCGAAAGTCACGGCGATCCAGGGCTGGGGCACGGCCGATACCGAAGCGCTGGTCGACTTCGTGACCAGAGATCAGATCCCCTACTACTCGGCGTCCTACTCGGCCTTTCTGGCGAACCCCACCGGCAAGGGTTCCGCGAACGGACGGGGCGCAGCCTACAACTTTCCCATGGGCCCGACCTATTCGGATGGCCTGCGCGCGCTCCTGCAGTGGGCGGCGGAGGATTGGAAGAAGCAGGGCAAAAGCGGCAAACCAAAATACGTCCACATGGGCGACAGCCATCCTTATCCCAACGCGCCCAGGCGGGCGGGCGAGGAGTACGCCAAGGAACGCGGCTTCGATGTTCTACCCGCGATCCAATATTCGCTGACGCCGGGTGATTTCCGCGCCCAATGTCTCACCCTGAAGGAAAATGGCGCCGACTACGCGTTCCTGGCCAACACATCCGATTCCAACATCGCGCTTCTGAAGGCTTGCGCGGCGTTGGGCGTGAAGACGCAGATGATGGCCAACATCTGGGGCATGGACGAAAACGCCATGAAGGCGGCGGGCGAAGCCGCTGACGGCGTGGTCTGGGTGATGGGCGCGGCCAAATGGGGCGACGACGTACCGGGAATGAAAACGGTGCGTGAGGTCTCCGCGATGTCCGATCCGAAAGGAATGGTCTATCGCGCCGTGCACTACATCCGCGGCATCTGCTCCGTGTTCTTCATGCGGGAGGCGATGGCGTGGGCCGATGCGAATGGCGGCATCACCGGCCCCAATATTAAAAAGGGCATGTACCAAAAGAAGGAATGGGTGCCCGTAGGCCTCGAGGGTGTTTGCCCGCCCGGCACCTGGACCGAGACCGACCACCGCGCCTTCACCCGCATTGCGATCTACCGGGCCACGGTGAAAGGCTCGACCAATGCCCCGTTGGTGGATCTGATGCGGACCGGCACGATTACCCTCACCAAGGTCTATCAGGCGGACGTGCCCCGAAAATCGGAGTGGCTCGGCTGGTAAGCCGATCCGCCCAAAACCTATAAGGCCATAATATTGAAAGGTTATTTCGACCGGCCGGGCCGGCGAAAATACCTTTTTATCGCCATATTTCGGACCCGAAGCGGCCACCGTGTAGAGGCCTAATCCGTCCCGTGGCGAACCCCTCTCGGAGGCCCACCCCTTAGCCTCCGAAGATGGTCCGGGCCAGAACCCCGGACCGCACCACCGGCCGCCGAGTTCCCCCCAACTCGGCGGCCACTTTTTTTGCCCCTCCCCGCATCGCCGCGATCTTCCAAATCCGCTAGCTTCCCGCCGCCACCAAGGAGGGCGTGTTTGTTCACGGGCCGCGATCTGATGTGCGCGCGAGGCGAGCGGATCGTGTTCCGCGCGCTCGACTTCGCGCTGCGTCCGGGCGGCGCGCTGGTGCTGGCTGGGCGCAACGGCGCGGGCAAGACCAGCCTCCTGCGCCTGATGGCGGGCCTCCTGCCGCAGGCCGGCGGCACGCTCGAATGGGACGCAGCGCCGCTCGACCCCGACGCGCACCGCGCGCGCTTGCGCTATGTCGGCCATGCCGACGCGCTGAAGGCCGCGCTGACGGTGCGGGAAAATCTTTCCTTCTGGGCCGCTTTCGACGGCGGCGGCGATGTCGGCACGGCGCTAACCGGCTTCGATCTCGCGGCCCAGGCCGAAGCGCCTGCGCGGTTCCTCTCGGCCGGACAGCGGCGGCGCGCCGCGCTGGCGCGGCTTCTTCTCGCACCGCGCGCGCTGTGGCTGCTCGACGAGCCGGGCGCGGCGCTCGACGCCGCCGGAACCGCGACATTGTCGAACGTCATCGCGGCACACCGCGCCAAGGGCGGCATGATCGTTCTGTCCGCGCACGGCGCGCCGCCATTGACCGGGCACGACACGCTCGACATCGATTCACTTTCAGTAAGCACGGCATGAGCACGTTCGCCGCCCTGTTGTGCCGCGATCTGCGCCTGGCCGTGCGCAACGGCGGCGACGCCTTGATGGTCGTCGCTTTCTTCATCGTCGCGGGCGCGCTGTTTCCGTTCGGTGTCGGCGCGGACCCCACCGTGCTTGCCCGCATCGCGCCGGGCCTCGTATGGGTGATGGCGCTGTTATCGATCCTTCTTTCCCTCGACCGGCTGTTCCAGTCGGATTACGAGGACGGCACGCTCGACCAGATCCTGCTGTCGCCCCAGCCGCTGGTCCTCGCCGTCGCGGCCAAGATCGCCGCGCATTGGCTGGTCACCGCCGTGCCGCTGATGATCGCGGCGCCGTTCCTGGCCCTGCTTCTGGCGCTCGACACCGCCCTTCTCTATCCGCTCCTGCTCGGCATGCTGCTCGGCACGCCGACGCTGGCCATCCTGGGCGCCATCGGCGCCGCGCTGTCCCTCGGCGCACGGCGCGGCGGCGTGCTGCTCTCGCTTCTCGTGCTGCCGCTTTATATTCCCGTCCTGGTCTTCGGCGCGGGCGCGGTCGCCGCCGCCGCCGCGGGCGAGCCGTTCCAGGCGCCGATGATGGCCTTGGGCGCGTTCCTGTTGGCCGCGCTGGCGCTTGGGCCGTGGGCCGCGGCGGCCTCCTTGCGGCAGGCTGCGCAATGATGCGTCCCTGGTCAAAGCACCGCGCAGCGGCTACATCCTAGGCGACGCGCATGCACAGATTCGCCAATCCCAATCGCTTCCTACGCTTGGCGCGCGCGGTCTTTCCGTGGGCCGTCGGCGCGGCCGTCCTGTTGCTCGGCGCAGGCCTCTATTTCGCGCTGTTCGCCTCGCCGCCCGACTATCAGCAGGGCGAGACGGTGCGAATCATGTATGTCCATGTGCCGTCGGCCTGGATGGCCATGTTCGTCTACGCCGCAATCGCGGTGGCCAGCGCCTCCGCGCTGATCTGGAAGCATCCCTTGGCCGATATCTTTGCGCGTGCGGCCTCGCCGATCGGCGCCGCGTTCACCTTCCTGGCCCTCGTCACCGGCTCGCTATGGGGCAAGCCCATGTGGGGGGCATGGTGGGTGTGGGACGCGCGGCTGACCTCGGTCTTGATCCTCTTCTTCCTCTATCTCGGCCACATGGCGCTTATGAACGCCTTCGACGATCCGGCGCGTGGCCAGCGCGCGGCGGCGATCCTGGCGCTCGTCGGGGTGGTGAATCTGCCGATCATCAAATTCTCGGTCGACTGGTGGAACACGCTGCACCAGCCGGCCAGCGTGGTGCGCATCGGCGGGCCGTCGATCCATCCCGACATGCTGACGCCGCTGCTCCTCATGGCCGCGGGCTT
>CAYZFH010000029.1:7336-19597 GCA_964477375.1 uncultured Rhizobiaceae bacterium
CGAATATGTCTATCCCGCCTATCTCGCGGCCCTTGCCGTGCTGGGCGTGTTGCTGATCGCGTCCTTGCGCCGCCGTGCGCGTGCGCGCCGCGAAGCGCGATCCCTGCCCGCACGCGGAGATTCGGCGTGAAGCCCAAGCGCCGGCGGCTCCTGTTCGTGCTGATCGGCTTGGCGCTGCTGGGCGGCGCGGCCGCGCTGGCGCTGTCCGCCCTGCGCGACACGATGGTGTTCTTCTACGCACCGGCCGACCTGGCCGAAAAGCCGCCCCGTCCCGGCGCATCGCTGCGCGTCGGCGGGCTGGTCGAGGAAGGCAGCGTCGTGCGCGACGGCGCACATGTGACCTTCCGCGTCACCGATCTGACCAGCAGCGTGCCAGTCACCTATACCGGCGTCCTGCCCGACCTGTTCCGCGAGGGCCAGGGCATCGTCGTGGAGGGTAAGCTGGCGCCCGACGGCACGTTCGCCGCCACGCGCGTCCTGGCCAAGCATGATGAGAAATACATGCCGCCCGAAGTGGCCGAAGCGCTGAAGAAGTCCGGCCAATGGCGGCCGGACGACGCGAAGCGGTGACGTCATGATCGTTGAAGCCGGCCATTACGCCCTCATCCTGGCCCTGGTGCTGTCGGTGCTACAGGCCTGCCTGCCATTGGTGGGCGCCGCGCGCGGTGATTCGCGCCTGATGGCCATGGGCCCGTCGCTCGCAGGCGCGCAGCTCCTCCTGACCGGCGCCGCTTTCGCCGCCCTGATCGCGGCCTATGTGCAGTCGGACTTCTCGGTCGCGAACGTGGTGGCCAACAGCCACTCGACCAAACCCCTGCTCTACAAGGTGAGCGCCGCGTGGGGAAACCACGAGGGCTCCCTGCTTCTGTGGGTGCTGATCCTGGCGCTGTTCGGCGCGGCCGTGGCCGGCTTCGGCGGCAATCTGCCCGCGCCGTTGAAAGCGCGCGTTCTGTCCGTGCAGGGCATGATCGCGACGGGGTTTTTCCTCTTCATCATCTTCACCTCCAATCCCTTCGCGCGGATTTTCCCGCCGCCCATGGACGGCGAGGGTTTCAATCCGCTGCTGCAGGATCCGGGCCTGGCCTTCCATCCGCCCTTCCTCTATCTCGGCTATGTCGGTTTCTCGATCACCTTCGCCTTCGCCATCGCCGCGTTGATCGAAGGGCGCGTCGATCCCGCCTGGGCGCGCTGGGTGCGGCCTTGGGCGCTGGCGGCGTGGAGCTTCCTCACCATCGGCATCGCGCTCGGGAGCTGGTGGGCCTATTACGAACTGGGCTGGGGCGGCTTCTGGTTCTGGGATCCGGTCGAGAACGCATCGTTCCTGCCCTGGCTCGTCGGCACCGCATTGATCCATTCGGCATCGGTCGCGGAGAAGCGCGACGCGCTCAAGAGCTGGACCATCCTGCTCGCCATCCTGGCCTTCTCGCTGTCGCTGGTGGGCACGTTCCTGGTCCGCTCGGGCGTGCTGACCTCCGTGCATGCCTTTGCCAACGATCCCGAGCGCGGCCTGTTCATCCTGGTGCTGCTGGCGATCGCGGTCGGCGGAGCGTTCCTTCTCTATGCGCTGCGCGCGCCCGCGCTCAAACCTGGCGGTCTGTTCGCGCCGATCTCGCGCGAGGGCGCGTTGGTGCTTAACAACCTGCTGCTGTCCGTCGCGGCGGCGACGGTGCTGCTGGGCACCCTCTATCCGCTGTTCCTCGATGCGTTGGGCGGCGCACGCATCTCGGTCGGACCGCCCTATTTCAACGCGACGTTCCTTCCGCTCATGCTGCCGCTGTTCGTTGTCATGGGGTTCGGTCCGATGCTGGCGTGGAAGCGCGGCGATGTGGCCGGCGCCCTACAGCGTCTGCGCGCGGCGATGGCTGTCGCGGGCAGCGTCGCCATCGGCGTGCTGATCTTCGACCATGACCGCCACATCCTGGCCGCCATCGCCCTGGCGCTGGCCGCATGGATCGCGGCCGGCACGCTGGTGGAACTGGCCGAACGCATCCGCCTGTTCCGTTCGTCCTTCAGCGAAACACTGGCCCGCGCGCGCGGATTGCCGCGCGCCGCCCATGGCATGACGGTCGCGCATCTCGGCATCGCGATCTTGATCGCGGGCGTCACCGCCACCAGCGCGTGGCAGACCGAATTGATCCAGACCATGCGCACGGGCGAGAGCGTCACCGTCGCGGGCTATCGCTTCACCTTCGAAGGCGTCAGCGAGGCGGCAGGCGCGAATTACCGCGCCGAGCGCGGCGCGTTCCTGGTCGAGCGCAACGGCCGCACCATCGCGCATCTGTTTCCCGAGCGGCGCTTCTATCCGGTGGAACAACGCCAGACCACCGAGGCCGCGATCCACACGACATTCTTCTCCGACATCTACACCGTCGTCGGCGAAGGCGACGGCAAGGGCGGCCATGTCGTGCGCATCTATCACAACCCGCTCGTGCCCTGGATCTGGATCGGCGCGATCGTGACCGCGCTGGGCGGCGGCATCTCGCTGACCGACCGCCGCCATCGCGTCGGTGCGCCCGCGCGCGCCGACCGCACCGCGGCGCCCCAGGCGGCCGAATAGATGCGGCGTCTTCTCTATATCCTGCCCGTCGTTCTGCTGGGCTTGATAGCGGTCCTGGCCTATCTGCGTCTGGGCAAGGACCCTTCGGTGCTGCCCTCCGCCCTGATCGACCGGCCGGCGCCCGAGTTTTCTTTGCCGCCGCTGCTCGACAGCGTGCCCGGCCTCGCCACCGCCGACCTCAAGGGCCAGGTCTCGCTGGTCAACGTCTTCGCCTCCTGGTGCGCGCCGTGCCGGGTCGAGCATCCGGTCTTCCTGCGCCTGAAGGAGGAAGGCCGCGTCGCGATCTACGGCATCAACTACAAGGACAAGCCGGAGGACGCGACCGCCTGGCTGCAGCGCCTGGGAAACCCCTACACGCGCATCGGCGCCGACCGCGAAGGGCGCGCCGCCATCGAGTGGGGCGTCTATGGCGTGCCCGAAACCTTCGTGGTCGATCGCGAGGGTCGCATCCGCTATCGCCATGTCGGTCCGGTCCAACCGCGCGATCTGGACGAGAAGATCCTGCCGCTCCTGAAGGAGCTGCAGAAATGATCCGCACGCTGGTCCTTCTATTTGCGCTTTTGGTTTCAGCATCCGCGTGGGCGGTCGAGCCCGATGAGATGCTGAGCGATCCGGCGCAGGAAGCGCGCGCGCGTGAAGTCGGCCAAGAACTGCGCTGCCTCGTCTGCCAGAACCAAGCGATCGACGATTCGAACGCACCGCTGGCCCGCGATCTGCGCATCCTGGTGCGCGAGCGAATCAAGGCGGGCGACAGCAACACCCAAGTGATGGATTTCGTCGTCGCGCGGTATGGCGATTATGTCCGCCTGCGTCCGCCCATGCGCACCGAAACCTATCTTCTCTGGTTCAGTCCCGCTCTGCTCCTGGCGATCGCACTGGGTGCCGTGTTGGTGACTTTGCGCCGCCGCAAATCCGTATCGCGCACAGCGCCTCTGGACGAAGACGAGCGCGCGCGGCTCGACAAGATTTTGAACGGCGGCCCGTAGCATGGCGATCTGGGCCGGCATCGCCTTCCTGGCGCTGACCGCCATCGCGGTCGTGGCGATCCTGCGTCCGTTGATGCGGCGGGTGGCGCCCGCGGCATCGCGCGCATCCCACGGCCTGGCCGTCTACCGTGATCAATTGGCGGAGCTCGCGCGCGACCGCGAACGCGGCCTGATTTCGGACGAAGAAGCGCGCGGCGCCGAGGCGGAGATCGGCCGGCGCATCCTGACCCTTTCGCGCGACGGCGAGGACGCAGCGCCACCCACCGCGAAACGCTCGTGGTTCGGGCCGACCGTGCTCGCGGCCATTACCGTGTTCAGCGCATTGGGCGTTTATTTCCTGGTCGGCGCGCCGGGTGCGCCCGATCGACCGTTTGCCGCGCGCCAGACCGAGTTCGAGAAAGCACGCGGCGAGCAGAACAAGGCACTGGAGTCGCAGGCCGCGGAGTTGGCGGAAAAACTGGCCACAGCACCCGACGATCAGGCCGGCTGGGTACAGTTCGCGCTGATGCAACAGGCGCTGGGCCGCTATCAGGATGCGGTCGATTCCTACCGCCGCGCTTACACCCTATCCGGCGGTGCGCCGGAGATCGCCTCGAGCCTGGGCGAAGCGCTGGTCCTGGCCGCGCAGGGCCAGGTGACGCCCGAGGCCAAGACCTTGTTCGAGGGCGCCTTGGAGCGCGAGAAGCGCGAGCCGCGCGCGCGCTTCTATCTCGGCCTAGCCGAGAGCCAAGCCGGACGTCTGCCGGAGGCGCTCAAGATTTGGGCTTCACTGGCCGCCGATTCCCAGCCCAATGCGCCGTGGATGCCGGTGCTGACCGCACGCATCCGCCAGACGGCGGCGGAGCTGGGCATCGACCCTGCGACCGTCTTGCCGCAACAGGCGCCGGGGCCGAGTGCCGAGGACATGCAGGCCGCGCAGAACATGACGCCGGAGCAGCGCACCGCCATGGTGCGCGGCATGGTCGACCAGCTGGCCGCGAAACTGAAGGACAATCCGAACGATCTGGAAGGCTGGCTGCGCCTCGCCCGCTCCTACCGCGTGCTGGGGGAGAATGAGAAGTCGGCGGAGGCCTTCAAGCACGCCGCCGAGTTGGCATCCGGCGACGTCACCGTGCAACTAGGCTATGCGCAATCGCTCCTCGCGCTGCAAAAGCCCGGCGCCAAATTGTCCCCGGAATTCGTCGGCGTGATGCGGCGCATCGATTCCATCGATCCGGGCAATGCGATCGCCGCCTTCTTCCTCGGCGCGGCCGCTTGGCAGGCCGGCGACACGGCGAAAGCCGAGACCTACTGGAAAGCCCTGCGGGCCAAGCTGCCGGAAGGCACGCCCGAGCGCACCGAGGTCGAAAAGCGGATCGAGGAGATCAAGGCCGCGCCGCGCTGATGCCTCAGCGCCGCTTCAGCTTGTAGCCGGACACTTCCAGGTCCCAGGCGCCGTCCGCCTGCTTCGACAGTTTCTCCTTTTGAACACGCTCGGTCGCCGTCTTGGCGAAGGCGTCCACGAAGGCGACGTAGCGCGGCACCTGGAAATAGGCCAGGCGCGCCTCGCACCATTTGATGATGTCGAGCGGATCGGGCGCGCTGCCCGCGACGGGCTTGATATAGGCCTTGATGTCCTGCTCGCCGACATCGGTGTCGACGCCCACGACAGCGCATTCCTCGACGGCCGCGTGAGTCAGCAGCACACGCTCGACCTCCCACGCCGAGACGTTCTCGCCGCGGCGGCGGAGACTGTCCTTCTTGCGGCCGAGATAGTGGTAGTTTCCCTTCGCGTCGAAACTGCCGAGATCGCCCGTGTGCATCCAGCCGCCCTTGAGCGCGCTGGCGGTCGCCTCCTTGTTGCGGAAATAGCCCTTCATGATGAAGCCGGGCTCTTTCTCGCGGACCAGGATCTCGCCCATCTCGCCGACACCCAACGGCTTTCCCGCCTCGTCCGCGATGCGCACTTCGAAATAAGGCATCGGCGGGCCCACGCCGGCCTCGGGCTCGCCCTCAGAATTGGCCGTCGTGATGCTGGAGCATTCGGTCATGCCGTAGGATTCGGTGACCTTCACCTTGAAGCGCTCGGCGAATTGCTGGCGGATGCGCGCGGGTGCCCCCGCACCCCACGCCACGCGCACGGTGTTGTCGGCATCATCCGGCGCGGGCGGCTGCTTCATCAAAATGGAGAGGATGCCGCCGAGATGGTGGATATGCGTGGCCTTGGCCGCGCGCACCTCGGGCCAGAAGCGCGAGGCGCTGAACCGTTCTGTCAGCGCGATGGTGATATCAAAGAAAACGCCGAGGACGATCACCTCGCTGCCGCCGATATGGAACAGCGGCTCCCACAAATAGAGGATGTCGCCCGCCTTGATGTCGCCGAGCCGCACCGCGCCATAGGCGGAGGCGCGGAACATCGCGTCGGTGACCATGACACCCTTGGGCTGGCCCGTGGTGCCGGAGGTGTAGCTGAGCGACAGCACGTCTTCCGGTTGCGGGTTGCCGGGCGGCGACGTCTCGGCGCCGCTTTCCATCACGGCGGCAAAAGCATGGGTTCGCTTGCCGGGCACATCCACCGGCTTGCCGCGCCAGATCACGTGCTTGGCTTTGGTGCCCGCCAAGACCGGCACCAGATGCTCGGCGAAATGATCGTCGGCGATCACACCGTGCGGATCAGCGTGCTTGAACAGGAAATCCAGGCTGGTCGCGCGCAGATTGGTGTTGGCCGGCACCTGCACCACGCCCAGCTTCGCGCAGGCCAGGAATGCATAGAAGTGATCCGGGTGATTCGAAAGCATGAGGGCCACGCGGTCGCCGGCCTTGAAACCCAGCTTGGCCAAACCGTTGGCGAAACGGTTCACCCGCCGGTCCAGTTCGCCGAGTGTCAGCGCCGTGCCCTCATGCGTCATGTAGACGCGATTGGGATGCGAACGCGCCTTTTCCTCGAGCGTCCGACGGATCGTCGTCGCGTTGCCCAGCATGCTTACTCCGCAATCAAGTGGTGGGGCGGTTTCGCAAACCGCGGCGCTGTGACAGGCTGATCCATCACGCTCGAACAAGGAAGCCGAAGATGCCGCTGATTTATGAAACCGATGGCGAGGTCGCCACCTTCACGATCGACAATGGCAAAGTCAATCCGCTGAACCCGGAGATCCATAAGCAACTGTACCAGGCGCTGGACAAATTCCAGCGCGACCGTTCGCTCAAGATCGGCATCCTGACGGCCAAGGGCGACCGCGCCTTCTCGGCCGGCGACGATCTGAAGACGCGGCGCAAGCCGCTCGAGGGCGACGACCGGGTGATGCGGCATTTCTATCCGCACACCAACGAGGACGACGAGCCCAACTATCCGGGTTGGGAGCGCGAAGTCCTGCGCATGAAGCGCTTCAAACCGATCATCGGCGCGGTCAAAGGCTGGTGCCTGGGCCAGGGCATGATCTACCTCTTGCATCTGACCGACATGCGCATCGCGGGCAAGACAGCCAAGTTCGGCCTGCCGGAGATCGCCTACGGCATGGGCGGCGCGGCTGGCATGGCGCGCATTTACCGCCACCTGCCGCGCGTCGAAGCCATGCGGCTGTGCCTGACCGGCGATGCGATCGACGCGAACGAGGCGCTTCGTATCAACCTCGTCAACGAAGTGGTGGACGATGCCGAAGTGCTGGACCGCGCCAAGGCCTTGGCCGCGCGCGTCACGCGCCATCCGCTGATGGCCATTCGCACGGAGATGGAAGTGTTCGTGCGCTGCGAAGATCTGGACAACGACAACGCCTATGCACTGACCGACCACATGTTCCGTCTGCAGCGTGTCGTCAGCAGCACGCAGAACTGGGACGTGGATTTCCAGAAGAAGGGCGTGAAGGGCGGCTGATCCGTTCGCGGCTTCACACGCCGCGATTTTGCCTTGATCGGAACGCAACGGCATCGCGGGAGAAAATCCCGGCGATGCCGTTGCTGCATCATGGAACCCGGTGACCAATCCGTGAATTGAATGCGCGGACCTCGAAAATCGAGGACTGCGTTGGCGCTGCCCGCGCGGAGAAGTTCACAACGAAAAGGATGCGTCATGAAGAAGTTCGTTTATTTCGCCTCCGCCGCCGCCCTGGTCGGCGCGCTGGGTTTGGCTGATCTTCCGTCCGCTTCCGCCGCGGATGTCGGCGTGGGCGTCGGCACCAAGGCCGGCGCGGGCGCCACCGCGGGCGGCAACGGCTCCAACAGCGGCGCTAACTCGAGCACGGGCGTCGGCGCGGGCGCCAATACGGGTGTCGGCGCGGGTGTGAACCTGGGCGCGGCGCCCAGCGGCAATACCGGCGTCGGTGTCGGCGCAGGTGCCGGCGCGGGCACCAGCACGGGTGTCGGTGCGCAATCGCAGTCCAATGACGCCAGCGGCGGCATGCGCGCCAGTGGCGGCGCCGGTGCGGGCGCCAAGGGCGGCGTGAAGACCGCGCCGTAATTTTCGACGCTTCTAAAAAGAAGGGCGCGGCGCAAGCCGCGCCCTTTTCATTTTGCAGTGGTTAGGACTGTACGCCGCCCCTTGAGGCTTTCCGGCGGGTCCGTAAAATCCCCGCCTGGGTGGCGGTGCCGTGGTCGGGCCGCCGGGAACGGCTAGATCATGATTCCAGCACAGATTCCTCCCGACGAAGTGGATCGTTTGGCGGCGCTCCAGCGCTATGAGGTGCTGGATACGCCGCCCGAACCTGCCTTCGACCGCGTGACGCGCCTGGCGTCCCAGATCATCGGCACGCCCATCGCGCTTGTTTCGCTGATCGATTCGACGCGTCAGTGGTTCAAGTCCCATCACGGACTCGATGCGACGGAAACGCCGCGCGAACAGGCGTTCTGCGCGCATGCCATCCTGGGGCAGGAGGTCTTCATCGTTCCCGATGCCCGCCGGGACAAGCGCTTCGAGGACAATCCGCTGGTGACCAGCGCGCCTGAGGTCATCTTCTACGCGGGCGCACCCCTGACCACGCCGGACGGACACCGGCTAGGCACGTTGTGCGTCATCGACCATGAGCCGCGCCGCGAACTGACCGAATCGCAGCGCACAGCGCTAAGCGATCTGGCCGCCGTCACGGTCGACCTTTTGGAACTGCGCCGCGCGGGCCGCAACGCGCTGGGCGAGATCGTCGAACGCAACCGCATCAACGAAGAGCTCTCGCGCCTAAGCCGCGAGGCGGAAGCGGCCGAGCGCGCCATGGGCGCCTTCCTGGCCACGATGAGCCACGAGCTGCGCACGCCCATGAACGGCGTGGTCGGCATGACCAGCCTTCTTCTGGACACGCCGCTGACGCCCGATCAGCACCGCTATGTCCAGGCCGTGCGAACCGCGGCCGATGCGCTTCTGTCGGTCGTCAACGACGTTCTCGACTATTCCAAGCTCGAAGCCGGACGCATCGAGTTGGAAGCTCTCGACTTCAATCTGGCCAATTGCATCACCAGCGTGACGACGCTGCTGGAATCCTCGGCCTCGGCCAAAGGCCTGATGCTGGCCACATCCATCGCGCCCGGCACGCCCAAACGCCTGGTCGGCGATGTCGGCCGCCTGCGCCAAATCCTGTTCAACTTGGTCGGCAACGCCATCAAGTTCACCGAGAAAGGCAGTGTGACCATCGAAGTGCACCCGGCCAGCCAGACGCCGGGCAAGGTGATGCTGCGCTTCGCCGTGCGCGACACGGGCATCGGCATTCCGCCGGACGTCCGGACGAACCTGTTCACCCGCTTTACCCAGGCCGACCGCACGATCGCCCGGAAATACGGCGGCACAGGGCTAGGCTTGGCGATCTGCCGCCAGCTTTGCACCCTTATGGGCGGCACGATCGGGGTCGAAAGCACGATCGGTCAGGGCAGCACCTTCTGGTTCGACCTGCCGTTCGCCCCGGCGGCCGAGGCAGCGGGCCCCAAGCCCGCGATCACGGGCGCGGCACCCGTCGAACCTCTGCGTATCCTCGTCGCCGAGGACAACCGCACCAACCAGATGGTTGTGACCGCGGCGCTGGGCAAACACGGCCACACCATCGACGTGGTCGCCAACGGCCTCGAGGCCGTGGAGGCCGTGCAGCGCGTGCCCTACGATGTCGTTCTGATGGACGACCAGATGCCCGAGATGGACGGCGTGGAAGCCGCCAAGGCGATCCGGGCTCTGAAGACGGAAGCAGCCAAGGTCCCGATCATCGCGCTGACGGGCAACGTGCTGCCCGAGGACAAGGCGCGCTACCTGGAAGCAGGCATGACCGAGCATGTCGCCAAACCGGTCGACTTCAAGCTGCTGCAGAGCGTGATCGCCCGCGTCACCGCGAAATAGTTCGCACCCCGCGAACTTTCGCGCCCTTTCCGCGTTTCTTCACCGACGCAACAAGCAGGGTGAAGAGGACGACGACGATGGGAATGCTGGATCACGAGCGGGCATGGCAATTCAATATCCGGATCGACGGCGAAGTGTGCGGCCATGTTGTGCAATGTGGCGGGCGCTGGCGTTTAAAGCGCGCGGACCTGGAAAATCAGCCCGGCTATGACGGCATCGACGTGACCGCCGTCCTAGATCAGCCCCAGGCCATCGCCGCCATGCTGCGCGATCATATGGGAACGGCCTGACCGAGCTGCTGCGGCTCCGCTTCCGGCGGGCACAAATCATCGGGAACCGCGGATTCTCCCGCCGAAGGTGATCGGGGCTTAGCGGGCGCCTCGTCGTTCACGCCGTAACCCCTGTCCTTCATGCATTGGGCAAGAGCTTTCCCACTTTCCGGCCGGCCCGCCGCACCCACGACCAGTCCGACCACCGCACCTATGGCAGCCGCGCCCGCGACGATCAAAAGGCCAACCGCTGCGGCTTCCTTTGACTGGCCCGATTGATTCGATAACCCGCCTGCGACCAAGCCGCCGCCAGCCAGCGCTCCAAGCGCGGTGGTCTTCCAGACATCCCTGAACGGCGCATCGCTTTGGTCGCGGCATTCCTGCAGATCCGCGTCGTATTTGATGCGGTCCACATTGGTCATGTCCACCTTGGGACTACGCGTCGCGCACGCAGCGAGCATGGCGACGATGGTCACGCCCGCAACAAGCTTCCGCATTCCCCCGACCCCCAGTCCGCCACCCATGCTGATTGGAGTAGAGGGACAAGGTCAAGGCAGCGCGGCGGCTGGATTGGGGCGGATCCTGGGCGTATCTCGCACGCGCGAAGCTTACGGGAACCGACTCGCGGGCCCGCGGTTTACACGACAGACAAGCGGTGTGCGTCACGGCGGCCGCGAAACGAAATTGCTCCAGGAGACTTACGATGGCTCGACATCTGAACGGGACCGGCAAAGCCCATGCCCGCCACAACATCACGAACATCGACGGCATCATCGCCAACGCCGCCATGGCCGCGGAGATGGCCGTGAACGGCATCAGCAAGACTGCGCGTGAAGAAAGCGAGCGTGCCGTGACCTATGCGCGCGACACCGTGTCGGCCAAGCCGTTGACCTCGGTAGCCGTGGCTTTCGGCGGCGGCGCCTTGGCGGCGTTCCTGATCGGGCGCTTCCGGCGCTGATCGTCGTCTTTTAACGGAAGACGATACCGAACCCGCTTCGCGCGGGAGTTGGTATCCGGAGCGGCGGCTTTCCCCGGAGCCGCCGCTTTTCTTTTGCGCTCAGAGCGCGACCGGATCTTCCTGCAGGTCGTTTTCCCGAAAGCGGCCAGGCCGCAGGCCACGCACATCGACGTCGCTGCGGCCGGTTGCGATCAGCTCGGCCAGGGTCTTCCCAACGATAGGAGCCAGCGCCAATCCGTGCGCGCAGAAACCAACCGCGGTGAAGAGGCCCGGCGGTCCCCACGGGCCGATGGCGGGCACGAGGTCGGGCGTCACGTCAATGCGACAGGCCCAGGTGCGCGCTGCCTCCAGCGGCACCAGATGGGGGAAGAATTTCTGCGCCCAGGTCAGGCGCTCGGCGATCTGCGGCTGGTTGATGACCGGATCGGGCATCGGTGTCGTAGCCGCCGCCGTGCTGACGCGCCGCCGGATGCTGTCGGCGAAGTCGCGGTTGAGGCGCAGCCGCGGCCGGCGCGGATTGCGCACGTAACGCGGCAGGAAATAGCCGAGGCTGCCGACCGTCGGCGCACCCAGATCGTGGTCGGGCGGCGAGCCGCGATAGCCGGTGCCGAAAGCGAAGGACCCATCGAGTCGCGGCCGCATGGAGATATAGGGCGTCCATACGCCTGTACGCGTGAAGGGCTCCTTCACGATCGTTTCCAGATTGGAACTGCGCACGACCTGAATGGGCAACGCGACGCCCAGCGGACGCAAAAAGAAATTCGTCGAGATGCCGGCCAAGCAGATGACGGCGTCGGCCGCGAACAGCCCGTCCGCCGTCCACACGCCCGTGGCGCGCCCGCCGGAAACCGCGATGCCGCGTACGCCCGCATTCGTCCGCAAATCCGCGCCCAGGCGGCGCGCGGCGGCGGCGAAGGCCTGGGTTGCCTTGGTCGGCGACGCGTGACCGTCCTCGGCGGTGTAGATGCCGGAACGCCAGGGGCCGCGCAGCTTGGGTGAGATGCGCGCGATCTCGTCGCGGTCGACGGCGCGGGTGGATAGGCCGTTGGCGCGGGCCGCCTCGCAGCTTTTCCGCAAGCGCTCCTCGTCAGCCGCCGTCTCCGCGACGACCAGGTTGCCCTGACGCACATACTCGACATCGGCCTCGAGTTCCGCCGACAGGGTCTCCCACATGCGGTTCGCCAAGACCGACAGCGGCAGCTCCGCGC
>CAYZFH010000030.1:0-19266 GCA_964477375.1 uncultured Rhizobiaceae bacterium
ACCTTCCCACGGATCGGACTCGAGCTGCTTCATGCCGAGGCTGATGCGCTGCGTCTCAGGGTTGTAGCGCACGACCTGGACCTTCACGGTCTGGCCGATCTGCAGAGCGTCGGACGGATGGTTGATGCGGCGCCAGGAAATGTCGGTGACGTGCAGCAGGCCGTCGATGCCGCCCAGGTCGATGAAGGCGCCGTAGTCGGTGATGTTCTTCACCACGCCCTGATAGACCTGGCCTTCCTTCAGGTTGGCGACCAGTTCCGAGCGCTGTTCGGCGCGCGTCTCTTCGAGCACCGCGCGGCGGGAAACGACGATGTTGCCGCGCTGGCGGTCCATCTTGAGGATCTGGAACGGCTGCGGCGTACCCATCAGCGGCGTCACATCGCGCACGGGGCGGATATCCACCTGGCTTCCGGGCAGAAATGCGACCGCGCCGGACAGGTCGACCGTGAAGCCGCCCTTCACGCGGCCGAAGATCACGCCGTTGACCCGCTCGGTCGCCTTATAGGCGCGCTCGAGCTCGATCCACGATTCCTCGCGCTTGGCTTTCTCGCGCGAAAGGGAGGCTTCGCCGTCGCGGCCTTCGATGCGATCGACGAAGACGTCGATCAGATCGCCGACTTTGATCTCGGCGGGGCGGCCGGGCACGCTGAATTCCTTGAGGGCGATGCGGCCTTCGGCCTTGAGGCCGACGTCGACCAGGACATGCTCGCCTTCAACGGCGAGGACGGTGCCCTTCACGACGGTGCCTTCGAAGCTCTTGGTGTTGCGAAGCGACTCTTCGAGCAGGTCGGCGAAATTCTCGGTAGCCATGGTGTTCAAAACTTCCTTTCGATTGGTTCAGGCCGGCCGGTTGTCTCCGGCGGTCTGCCGCGTTGAAATGGCCACGGAACCGGCGCGGCTGTCCGGTGACGCAGAATTCGGATCGGTCGGTTTTGTGTCGCTAACCGGCGCTCAGGCCCGTGACGTACTCCAATGCCGCCGCGAAGGCGGCATCCGGACCGAGGTCCGTGGTATCGAGCACGCGGGCGTCTGGCGCTGCGACTAAGGGCGCGACGGCGCGTTCTCTATCGCGTCGATCGCGGGCCTCAAGTTCCTCCAGAACGGCGTCGTATGTAGCCTTTTCGCCCCGCTCCTGCAACTCCAGGGTCCGGCGTCGGGCCCGCTCTTCGGCCGAGGCGGTGACGAACAATTTGGCCTTAGCCTTCGGGCAGACGACGGTGCCGATATCCCGCCCGTCAATCACCGCCCCCCGCCCCCCGGGGGGATTCGCCGCGAATCGGCGCTGAAAGTCGGTCAATTCGGTCCGAACAGGGGGGAATTGGGCCAAAATCGCCGCTGCCCGGGCCACACGCTCGGTCCGCAGCTCCGGCCTGCCAAGGTCCTCCGGGGCTAGACGCTTGGCCTCGACCAGGGCGGCCTGGGCGTCGCCCGGATCGGCGCCCGCCTGTAGGACGCGCCACGCTACGGCCCGGTAGAGGCTGCCGCTGTCCAGATAGTCGAGGCCGAGATGGTCGGCCAAGCGGCGGGCGAGCGTCCCCTTACCTGCGGCGCCGGGGCCGTCGATCGCGATGACCATCATCAGGCGGTCTCGATCCGTGCACCCAGGCGATTCATCAGCGACTGGAAGATCGGGAAGCTGGTTTCGATCGGCTCACCGTCGTCCACCGATACGGGTTCCTTCGCGACCATACCGAGCACCAGGAACGACATGGCGATGCGGTGATCCAGTTCGCTCTCGACGCGCGCGCCGCCCTGGGGTGGGGTGCCGGTGCCTTCGATGATCAAATCGTCGCCGTCGACCGAGACCTTGGCGCCGCAAGCGGCCAGACCGCGTGCGATGGCGCTTAGCCGATCGCTTTCCTTGACCCGGAGTTCGGCCAAGCCGCGCAGCCGCGTCGTGCCGCGCGCGCACGCGGCCGCCACGGCCAGAACCGGATATTCGTCGATCATGCTGGGCGCGCGTTCGGCCGGCACCTCGATGCCGTTCAGCGCCCCGCCGCGCACGACCAGATCGGCCACGCGTTCACCGGCGATCGCCCGTTCATTCGCGAGCCGCAAGTCGGCGCCCATCTCGCGCAAGGTTTCGACCAGGCCGGCGCGTAAAGGATTGATGCCCACCTCGGGCAGCGTGACTTCCGATCCAGGCACCAACAACGCAGCCACCAGCGGAAAAGCTGCCGAAGAAATATCGGCCGGCACGCGCAGATCGCGCGCGGTCAGTTCGGGTTGTCCAACCAGTGTGACGGCGCGTGTGCCATCCTTCTGCGTTTCTGTGCGCAGCTCCGCGCCGAAATGGCGCAGCATGAGTTCGGTGTGGTCCCGCGTGGGTTGGGGCTCGATCACGGTCGTCTCGCCGGGCGTATTCAGCGCGGCGTAAAGGATCGCGGACTTCACCTGCGCGGACGGTACCGGCAAACGGTACGAGATCGGCACCGGCTCGCCCGTGCCAATCACGGCTAAAGGCAGACGCCCGCCCGAACGCGTGAGGAAATTGGCGCCCATGCGCTCGAGCGGTGTGGTCACGCGCGCCATGGGACGTTTCACAAGCGAGGCGTCGCCGGTGAAATGCGCGGTGAAGTCATGCGTCGCGACAAGGCCCATGAGAAGCCGCGCGCCGGTGCCGGAATTGCCCATGTCGAGCACCTGATCCGGTTCGCCCAAGCCGCCAACGCCGAGGCCCGAGACGGACCAGGAGCCCGGCGCCTTGCGCTCGATGCGTGCGCCAAGCGCGCGCAGGGCGGCCGCAGTACGCAACACATCGTCGCCTTCGAGCAGCCCCTCGATACGGCTCTCGCCGATGGCCAGGGCGCCCGTCATCAGCGCGCGGTGCGAGATGGATTTATCGCCGGGAACCCGGGCTTCACCTTTGAGGGCACTGGCTGAGCGCGACACAAGAGGCTTCACGGCACGCGCCTCCCTCGTCGGCGTTGGTCCTTAGCGGGCATCGTTCGGATCATGTGCGGAGTCGCTCGAAGGGGCGGCCGGGATGTTCTGGCTTTGAATTTTACTTTTGACAGGGGCGGGGGATCATGGCAATTGGCTCGAAAATTAGCCCACAATCTCCAACCGGAGGCGTTGCTTGGCCAAGGCCACACTGGGAACCAAACGCATCTGCCCGAGCTGCGGAGCGCGCTTCTACGATCTGGACCGCAATCCGATCACATGTCCGAAATGCGCGAGCGAGTACGCGCCCGAGGACTTCATGAAGACCCGCCGCAGCCGTGCGACGTCTGCCGCTGCAGCCGCGAAGGGCAAGGGCAAGCCGCCGAAACCAGAGCCCAAAGCCCCGGTCGAGGATGGGGAGGCGGCCGCCGAGGACGGCGACGAGGAGGACGAAGACGTGATGGAGGATACGTCCGAACTCGGCGAAGACGAGGACGTGGCCGAAGTCGTCGAGGTCGTTCCCGAGGAAGAAGAACGTTAAACGCGTGTTTTTGGGCGATAGCAGTTGCGTCGCCCGCCACGGCACCCTTAATTTCCACCCGCTGCCGAACCCATCCGGCGGCCGAATTTCGAGACGGGGCTGTAGCTCAGTTGGGAGAGCGCTACAATGGCATTGTAGAGGTCGTCGGTTCGATTCCGTCCAGCTCCACCAATCTCGCGAAAGGCCCAATCCTCAAGGATTGGGCCTTTGTCTTTCGGGGGTTATGGACCCCTTGAACCGCTTTCGCGCCAGCCCAAATTAGAGTCATTACAGACGGTGCCTCCGGGGCCGTTTGACGAGGGCGCCCGATGGTGGGGCCCGCGAACCGCAACTCGCTCGTATGGGGAGGTGCGCCTTGACGCGTTTGTCCGTTTTCAACAGCCCCCTCTTGGTCGGCTTCGACCGTTTCGAGACCATGCTCGAGCGCATCGCGAAGTCGTCGGCTGATGGTTATCCACCCTACAACATCGAACAGACCGGCGAGGACCGCGTGCGCATCACGCTGGCCGTGGCCGGGTTTTCCGAAAGCGAGTTGTCTGTCCAGATCGAGGACCGGCAGCTCGTGATCCGCGGCAAACAGTCCGACGATGGCACGCGCGTTTATCTGCACCGCGGCATCGCCGCACGGCAGTTCCAGCGCAGTTTCGTACTGGCGGACGGACTAGACGTCATCGGCGCGTCGTTAGCTGACGGGCTGCTTCATATCGATCTGCGTCAACCGAACGTGGAAGCACGCACGCGCACGGTTGAAATCAAGTCCATCCGGCGGAACGCAGCTTCGCCGATTGGGGAAGGTAGGTAAGCAATGGATACCCAAGCGACCAAACAGATCACGCCCGAGCAGTTCGCCCTGCTCGGCATCACCGACATCGCCTATGTCAAACCTGTCACGGGCGAGGCGGGCGAGAAGCTGTTCGGCATCTACGCGGCCGACGGCCGCCAGGTTGGCGTGATGGCCGACCGTGAGGTGGCGTTCGCTGCCGTGCGTCAGAACGAGTTGGAGCCCGTCAGCGTCCACTAACGGGACGCTTATCCTTCATCGAAGGTAACGGGAGCGGCCGGCCGTGCTACGCGGCGCGGCTGGCCGTACCCTGAACCAGAAGAGCGTGAAGCGCCTTCGCGTCGTTGGTGGCGCGCAGTTGCTCGCAGAAGGCCGCGTCTCGCAGCAGACGTGAGACGCGCGCCAGTGCCTTGAGGTGATCGGCGCCCGCGTTCTGCGGGGCCAGCAGCAGGAAAATCAGGTCGACCGGCTGGTCGTCGATCGATTCGAACGGAACCGGCTTTTCCGCGCGCGCGAACACGCCATAGAGCCGGTTCAGTTCGGCCAACTTGCCGTGCGGAATGGCGATCCCGTTGCCCACGCCCGTTGTCCCCAACCGCTCGCGCTCTAAAAGCACGTCAAAGATCACGCGCTCGGACAGACCGGTGATCTCGGTCGCCTGTTTAGCAAGTTCTTCCAGCGCCTGTTTCTTGCTCGTGGCCTTTAGGCGCGGGATGACCGCCTCGGGGCTGAGGATCTCGGCGATTTCCATGCGTGAAGGTCCGCTCTAGTTTCCGATATGACCGGGATCGACCCAACCGATGTTCCCGTCGGGCCGCCGGTAGATCATGTTCAGTCCGCCATGTCCGCTGTTGCGGAAGAGGAGGGCGGGCAGGTCGCCCAGATCCAGCCGCGCGACGGCCTGACTGACGGTGAGCGATTCGATCTGTGCTTTCATTTCCGCGATCACGGCGGGCGCGTCAGGCGTGGATTCGACCGCATCTTCCATTTCGCCGGACAGGACGAACTGCTGTGCGGCGGTGATGACCGCGTCGACGCGCGAAGGATGCGTATGGTGATCTTCGCGAATGCGTCGCTTATGCCGGCGCAGGCGTGTGGCCAGGCGGTCGGACGCGGTATCAAAGGCCGCATAGGCCTCGGCCGCCACGGCGTGGCTGCGCAGGGTCAGTCCGCGATGCACGTGTATCGAAATATCCGCCCGGATCATCACGCGGCTTTCACGAGAGAACACGACTGAAGCTTCGATGGCGCGACCAAAGTATTTGTCCACCACGCCCGCAAGGGTCGCATCCGCGTGGGTCCTGAGGCTTTCGCCGACGTCGATCTGTTGGCCTGCTACCGTGATCTGCATATCGAAAACGCTCCGAAGTTAACATCGAGCGCCCTCGAACACGGAACTGCGACCGTCAAGGGCGCGGACCTTAAGAGGGCCGCCCAACTGGAGTCAACACGGGCGGTCACGGGCGGTTCGGCCGCCGCTCCAACATTTTCTCGCGCCGGCGCTGGACTGACGAGGGAATTTTCATGGCCTCCCGGTATTTGGCCACGGTACGGCGGGCGATTTCCACGCCCTCGCCACGCAGGATTTCGACGATCCGGTCGTCGGACAGGACCTCGTCCAGGGTTTCGGCGTCGATCAGCATGCGGATGCGGAACCGCACTGATTCGGCCGAGTGGGAGGCCCCGCCGCCCGCGCTCGGGATGGCGGAGGTGAAGAAATACTTGAGTTCGTAAACGCCGCGCGGCGTGGCGATGTATTTGTTGGTGGTGACGCGACTGACTGTGCTTTCGTGCATAGCGATGGCGGCCGCGATGTCGCGCAGCACCAGCGGCTTCAGAAATTGCACACCGTGGGCGAAGAACGCGTCCTGCTGCCGCACGATCTCGGACGCCACTTTGAGGATGGTGTTGGCGCGCTGGTGCAGCGACTTCACCAGCCAACTGGCCGATTGGAAACACTCCGAGATATAGGCTTTCTCTTCCTTCGTCCGCGCGCCGCGGCTGACCCGCGCATAGTAATGCGCGTTCACCAGCACGCGCGGCAGCGTGTCCGTATTCAATTCCACGATCCAGCCGCCGGCATTGTCTGAACGCATCATCACATCGGGCGTGATGGCCTGAACCACCGTCGTGTCGAATGCCAGGCCGGGCTTTGGATTGAGCGCCTTCAGTTCGGCGATCATCTCGGCCAGGTCGTCGTCGTCGACGCCGCAAGCGCGCCGCAAACTTGCGAAATCGTGCTTCCCGAGAAGGTCGAGATTGTCGAGCAATTTCGACATCGAAGGATCCAGGCGATCGCGTTCCCGCAGCTGGATCGCGAGACATTCCTTCAAATTTCTCGCGAACACGCCGGGCGGGTCGAAACCGCGCAGCCGTTCCAAGGTGGCCTCGATCTGCTCGTTGCTGCAATTGAGCAATTGCGCCACGCCGGCCAAATCACCGGCCAAGTAGCCCGTCTCATCCAGCATATCGATCAGATGGACGCCGATGACGCGATCGGCGGGTTCGACGACGTCGACATGGAGCTGATCGAGAAGATGCTCGCGCAGGCCTTTCTCGCGGCTGACCGTCTGTTCGATCGTGCTTTCGTCGCTCTCAAACGAGGTCGGACCGGCGCCGCGCGAAAATGCATAGGCGCCGCCGCCCGCATCCGCCGCATCGGCCGTGCCACCGTCGGTCCAGACGTCTTCGTAAGCAATGTCGAGCGGAACCTCTTCGCGCTCGTTCGCGCGCTCTTCGGTCCCGTCGCCGCCGTCGGACTCCGCTCGCTCGCCAGTCTCGCCGTCGGCTGGGGCTTCGCCATCACGCTCGGCTTCGCCGCGCTCCAGAAGCGGGTTCTGCTCGAGAGCGTCGTCGACGAACTGCGTCACCTCGACGTTCGACATCTGCAGCAGCTTGATGGCCTGCTGCAGTTGCGGAGTCATGACCAGCGACTGCGTCTGTCGCAGATCGAGGCGAGTATTAAGCGCCATGGTGCCGAAACTGCTCGGGGCGCGAAAAGCGCCGTCTACTAAAGGCTGAACCGTTCGCCCAGATAGACGCGACGCACGTCCTCGTGTGTGACGATTTCCGAGGGCGCGCCGTCCATCAGGACCGTACCATTATGAAGAATATAGGCACGGTCCACGATATCCAACGTCTCGCGGACGTTGTGGTCGGTGATCAGAACGCCAATACCCCTATCTTTAAGCTGGGAAACCAGCTCGCGGATGTCGTTCACGGCGATCGGGTCGATACCGGCCAGCGGTTCGTCGAGCAGGATGAAATGCGGATGGGACGCCAGCGCGCGCGCGATCTCGACGCGGCGGCGTTCACCGCCCGAGAGCGCCAGCGATGGGGTGCGGCGCAGGTGCGTCACGGAAAATTCGGCCAGAAGCTCGTCAAGCGCGGCTTCGCGACGGTCACGGTCGCGCTCGATCACTTCCAGGACCGAGCGAATATTGTCCTCGACCGTCAGGCCGCGGAAGATCGAAGGCTCCTGGGGCAAGTAGCCGATGCCCAGCCGCGCGCGCTGATACATGGGCAGATCGGTGATGTCGTGGCCATCCAGCGAGATAGTGCCCGCGTCCGGCGAGATCAGCCCGGTGATGATGTAGAAGCAGGTTGTCTTGCCCGCGCCGTTGGGCCCCAGAAGGCCCACGGCTTCGCCGCGCTTCACGTTGACCGAGACGTCGCGCAGGACCGGACGTTTCTTGAACTGCTTGCCCAGATTCCGGGCGACAAGACCGGGATTGTCGGCGACAAGGCGTGGGCCGGTGGCAGCGGTGACGGGACGCGTGGTGTCGGGGGACATCGGCACCGTTACGGATTGACGGGCGCAGGCGGCTGCGGCACGGCTGTCTTCGCGCCTTTCGGACCGCCTTTGGATTCGGGCTGCATTACGCCGCGAACCCGCTTGCCGCTGCTCGGCACGCCCTTTGGTTGGGCCAGTAGGCGGCTGACGCCCGTCTTCATGTTCACTTCCGCGAACTCTCCGTTCAACTGGCTCGTTCCACGGCTGATCTTAACCGATCCCGCCATGTTCGCGATACCGGTATCCGGGTCGTAGTCGCCGTATTCCGCGCGCGCGACCTCGTTTTGCGTGGCGACCTCGACATTGCCGAAGGCCTCCATGCGCGCGAGTTCCAGTGCGCCTTTCTTGGTCTCCTTGAGGTGGGCGGTCAGCACGTCCGCGCGAAGCTCGCGTCCATCCTTGACTGCCAGCGCGTTGCCGCGTGCGACCGCGACGCGCTTGGTGTCCCAATATTCGAGGCTCTCCTTAGCGCTGATTTTCTCGGTCGGCGTGTCCAGCCGCACAAGCTTGCCGGTCATCACGAGCACGCCGTTGTCGATGTCATAGACGCCTTTGTCGCCCGTCGCGGTTTCCTTCTCGGTCGAGATCTTGACGTTGCCGTCCGCGACGATGCGCCAGATTTCCGTGTCGCCCTTCTTGCCGGTCCGGTAATGCGCAGTCAGCGAATCGGCACGCACGGTGACCCCGCCCTGGCTCGCGACCGCGTTGCCGCGGGCGATATAGACCTGCTTGGCCTGTTGCCACTCGATACCGTCCTCGGCGTCGATTGAGATGGGCTGATCCGAGTTCTGCCCCGAGCCTTGGCCGAAGCCGAGGGCGGCGCTGGCCTGTTCGGGCAGCGCCGACATCGCAACGGCGGCGAACAATCCCCCGGCCGCAAGCGCGCGCGTGAGGTTAAAACCCCTCATTTCTTCTTGGCCATCGCGCTGCGCGAGTAGATCGTCATCTTGGCCTTGCCGGTGAAGAGCACGCGTTCACCGCGGTCGATGACGCGAAACCCTTGCGCCTTGATGTTGCCGAACGGCCCCTGGCCCTCGATGGCCTCTTGCCCATACGCGGTGCCGGCATTCAGGTCGATATACGCCGAATTGGTGTGGAAGTCGTAGCCCGCGTCATGGAACAGGCTGACATTGTCCGTCAGTTGGATGATGTGCTGCTGCTGCGAGAACATGCCGGTGTCCGCCGTCAGCGCGACCCACGAACCGCCTTTCATCGTGATGTCCGCCTTGGGCTGTTCGAGCTCCACGAGATTGGTGCCCTTGCCGACTTGCGTCGCCGAATCGGCGGTCAGCGCATAGGGCTGGTTGCGCGCGTCGATACCGGTATAGCGCGGTCGCACCATGCGCAGCTGGTCGATCTCGTCTTTGCTCACACTGGCGAAACCGAGCGGGATGCGGTCGTTGCGCGGATTGATCTGGGGCCAGATGGCGACCACGCCGATCAGAATCGCGGCGACTGACGGCAGACCCAGCTTGAGCCACCGCATCAGGTTGCCGTAACGCGCGGTCGCGCGCGCGACCGTGGGCCGTCCGACGCCGTAATCGCGCGCCAGGAATGTGCCCGTCGGCCCCTTTGGTGGAACCGCTTTCGCGGGTTCGGGCGCCATCGCGGTCAGGCGACGCCGGCCCGCAAGCAGTCGTGCATACGGACGATGCCCACCGGCGCGCCGTCCTTCACCACGAACAGGTTGGTGATCGAGCGGGCGTTCATGAGGCCGATGGCTTCCGATGCCAACGCTTGAGGGCGAATGGTTTTGGGCCGGCGAGTCATGACTTCGCCTGTGGTCATCTTCAAAAGATCCGGTCCCAAATGCCGGCGCAGGTCGCCGTCGGTGATGACGCCGACCAGCCGTCCGGAGGTGTTGACGATGCCGACGCAGCCGAACGTCTTGGCCGTCATGATCAGGATGGCCTCCGACATGGACGCCTCCGGAGGCAGAAGCGGGACTTCGTCCCCCGTGCGCATCAGGTCGGAAACGCGCAGTAACGTCTGGCCCAACTTGCCGCCCGGGTGCAGCACCTGGAAATCGGAACTCGAGAATCCCTTTCGCTCGAGAAGCGCGACGGCGATGGCGTCGCCGAGCGCCAGCATCATCGTCGTCGAGGTGGTGGGCGCCAGCCCCATCGGGCAGGCCTCGGGACTCGGTGGCAGAACGAGCGTCACGTCGGCATGTTCGGACAGCGCGCTGCGCGCCTTGCTGGTGATGCCGACGAGGGGGATCGAGAAGCGCCGGGAATAGGTCAGAAGATCGGTCAGTTCGACCGTCTCGCCCGAGTTGGACAAAGCGATGATCGAATCGGCGCGCGTCACCATGCCCAGATCGCCATGGCTTGCTTCCGCCGGGTGGACGAACACGGCCGGGGTTCCGACAGAGGCCAGGGTGGCGGCGATTTTGTGGGCGATGTGGCCGCTCTTGCCCATGCCGGTCACGACGACGCGGCCGGTGGTCGAGGCCAAAAGGTCGACGGCGGCCTTGAAGTTGCCGTCCAGGGTCCGCGCCAGATTGCGGATACCGTCGGCTTCCAGGCGCAGAACGCGCTCGGCCGACTTGAGGTCGGCATCCACCGCCGGTTTTTTTCGGGTCTTGGGGCTCACAATCGGTCTATCCGCGCAGCCGAGGTTTTGGATTCGCGAACCGGCCTATCGCTGGGCGACCCTCCCAGAAGGCCCAAAGCGCCGGCACGGAGAGACAAGAGGCTCTCCGTTCATCGCGTTTTGCAGTATGCCGGGGGCTAGGTAACAGGTCAAATAAGGCCGCATTTTGGCGGGTTTAGACCCGTCAGTGCGCGAAAATGTCGTCCTCGCGCCATCCTGCAAGGTCGAGCTCCGCCCGGACCGGAAGGAAAGCAAAACTTGCGGCCGCCAAGCGGGCCCTTCCCTCGCGCTCCAGCATCCGGTCCAGCTTGGCCTTGAGGGCATGGAGGTGCCGGACGTCCGAGGCGGCATATTCGATCTGCTCGGGCGACAGGGTTTCGGCGCCCCAGTCGGAGGATTGCTGCTGTTTGGAAATCTCGAGACCCAGCAACTCTCGGCACAAATCCTTGAGTCCGTGCCGGTCGGTGTAGGTGCGCGCCAAGCGCGAGGCGATCTTGGTGCAATAGATCGGCGCGCTCAGGACGCCGAGATAGCGCTTCAGAACCGCAACGTCGAAGCGCGCGAAGTGAAACAGCTTGAGGGTTTTCGGGTCGGCCAGGAGCGCCGCCAGATTCTTGGCGTCGTAATGGCCGGGGCGGAAACGGACCAGATGGCACTTACCATCGCCGCCCGAAAGCTGGACCAGGCACAGCCGGTCGCGGGCCGGATCCAACCCCATCGTCTCGGTATCGATCGCGACAATGGGGCCCAGATCGAGGCCGGCCGGCAGATCGCCTTCGTGGACCTGAACGGTCATGGGCGGTCCCCGCTTCTTACGTCGCGCTGCCGTGCCGCGATCTCTCGCGGCGATCGGCTTTGCGCGAATGGTGCCCAGGAGAAGACTCGAACTTCCACGAGCTTGCGCCCACAGGTACCTGAAACCTGCGCGTCTACCAATTCCGCCACCTGGGCGATGCGGGGCGTTTGGGTATCCCCTGCAAGGGGGTGTGTCAACGTCCTTTTCGGGATGCGCCCGTGCGGGGCATGCGATATAGAAACCGCGGCGCAGCGCGCCCGAGCGATCGGCGCAGCGCGCGAGGGGACCCCAAGGGGCTATGCGCATGGAAGCGCTTTCAAGATATCGCCGCGTCACGGTGTTCGGCGGTTCCGGTTTCATCGGCCGTCACATCGTGAAACGGCTGGCCAATGCGGGCTGCGTGGTCCGCGTGGCGGTGCGAGACCCGGAAGCGGCCGCGTTCCTGAAACCCATGGGAAATGTGGGTCAGGTGGTACCGGTGGCGGCCGATCTGAACGATCCGCGACTGGTCGCTGCTGCCGTCCATGGTTCGGACGCGGTCATCAATCTCGTCGGCATCCTTTATGAGAGCGGGCGCCAAGGCTTCGACGCGATCCATACCGAGGGTGCGCGCCGCATCGCCGCCGCGGCCAAGGAAGCGGGCGTGGCGCGGCTGATCCATATGTCCGCATTGGGCGCCGGCCGCGATTCGATTTCGCATTACGCGCGCAGCAAAGCCGCCGGGGAAGAGGCCGTGCGCGCGGCCTATCCCGAGGCCACGACCATGCGCCCGAGCGTGGTATTCGGGCCCGAGGATGATTTCTTCAATCGTTTTGCCATGCTGGCGCGGCTGCTGCCGGCACTGCCCGTGTTCGGCGCCGAGCCGCACTGTGCCTGCGGCATTCCGCCCAAGATCGATTTGTGGGGCCGGGGTGGCACCCACATGCAGCCGGTTTATGTGGGCGACGTCGCCGACGCTTTCATCCAGGCGCTGGCCGATCCCGGCACAAAGGGTCGCACCTACGAACTGGGCGGGCCGCGCGTCTATTCGTTCAAGCAACTGATGGAACTGGTCCTGGCCGAAACCCGGCGCAAGCGCATGCTGGTGCCGGTGCCGCTGTGGGTCGCCGCCATCAAGGCAACCTTCCTGGGCCTGCTGCCCAAGCCGCCTTTGACCCTCGATCAGGTCTGGCTGTTGCGGCAGGACAATGTGGTGTCGCCGAACGCATCGGGTTTGGTGGAATTGGGCATCGAGGCCACGGCGGCCGAAGCCATCCTCCCTCTCTATCTCGACCGGTACCGGGTTAAAGGGCGCTTCGCCGCCTGATTAAACCTCCATCGGGCCGCGGACAGAAAAATCCGCCCTAAAACGGTCTGTTCACCAAACTTTCCCCTCGCGCGGCTAAGACCGTTTGCGTAGTGTGGGCGATCGTATTGCGATGCAACATGGGGGACCCGGGGGCGCGCCATGCCGACCGGAATGCTCAAATTTGTGAAGCAGCCGCGCGTCACGCCAGACAAGCGCGAGGCGGAGGCGCGCCGTCTCGACTTCGGCGAGATCTACGTCGAGTACGATCCCAAGCGCGCGGCTGAGCAGGCGTCCCGTTGCTCCCAGTGCGGCATTCCGTTCTGTCAGAACCACTGCCCGCTCCATAACAACATCCCGGACTGGCTGATGCTGGCTTCGGCGGGTCGGCTGGAAGAGGCGTACGAGCTGTCTTCGGCCACCAACAACATGCCGGAGATCTGCGGCCGTATTTGCCCGCAGGACCGTCTGTGCGAAGGCAACTGCGTCATCGAGCAGTCAGGCCACGGCACCGTCACCATCGGCGCGGTCGAGAAATACATCACCGAAGTCGCGTGGCAGAACGGCTGGGTCAAAGGTCCGGCGCCGCGCGAGGAGCGCGACAAGAGCATCGGCATCGTCGGCGGCGGCCCGGCGGGCCTCGCGGCGGCCGAGGAATTGCGCCGCCGCGGGTATGCGGTCGATGTCTACGAGCGTCACGACCGCATCGGCGGTCTGCTGGTCTACGGCATTCCCAACTTCAAGCTGGAGAAGAGCGCGGTGCAACGCCGCGTCGATCTCTTGGAGAAGTCGGGTATCCGTTTCCATGTGAATTTCGAGGTTGGCCGCGATGCATCGCTGGCCGAGCTGCGCCAGCGCCACGACGCGATCCTGATCGCGACCGGTGTGTACAAGGCGCTGGAACTTGGTGTGCCGGGCGTCGGCCTCGGCAATGTCGTTCAGGCGCTCGACTATCTGATCGCGTCGAACCGCAAGGGCCTCGGCGATTCCGTCTCGGCTTACGAAAGCGGTTTCCTGAACGCGGCCGGTAAGCGCATTGTCGTGATTGGCGGCGGCGACACGGCCATGGATTGCGTGCGCACGGCGGTGCGCCAGGGCGCCGAATCGGTGCGCTGCCTCTACCGGCGCGACCGCGCCAATATGCCCGGCTCGCAACGCGAAGTGCGGCACGCCGAGGAAGAGGGCGTCGAATTCATGTGGTTGTCGCAGCCCGAGGCGTTGCTAGGCGACGACAACGTGCACGCAGTGCGCGCGCTACGCACCCATCTGGGCGTGGCCGATCCGTCTGGCCGCCAGCCGCCGGTGCCCGTCGAGGGTTCGCAATTTTCGGTCGATGCCGATCTCGTCATCAAGGCGTTGGGCTTCGAGCCCGAGGATCTGCGCGGCGCCTTCGCCAGCCCCGAATTGGCGATCACCCGCCGCGGCACGCTGCGTGTCGAATTTTCTTCGATGATGACGAACCTCGACGGCGTTTTCGCCGCCGGGGATATCACGCGCGGCGCCTCGCTCGTGGTCTGGGCGATCCGCGACGGCCGCGAGGCCGCGGCCGGCATCCACGCCTATCTCGAAGCCAAGACCGCGGCGAAGCCCGACGCCTCCACCCGCGCGGTCGCGTGACGCCATGACCATTCGCAACGACGGTGAACGCTTCATCGCGGAATGGCGCCAGAACGCCGAGCATCTGGCCGAACGCGGCCTCTATGATCCCGCCGAGGAGCGTGATTCCTGCGGCGTCGGCCTCGTGGTCGCGGTCGACGGCAAACCGCGCCGCTCGGTGGTCGAAGCCGGCATCACCGCGCTGAAATGCCTGTGGCACCGCGGCGCCGTCGATGCCGACGGCAAGACCGGCGATGGTGCGGGCATCCACGTCCAGATCCCGCAGGATTTCTATAAAGAGCACGTGCGCCGCATGGGCCACGAGCCGCGCGAAGGTCGCTTGGCCGTCGGCATGGTGTTCTTGCCGCGCACGGACCTCGCCGCGCAGGAGCGATGCCGCTGTATCGTCGAAGCCGAAATACTGAATTTCGGCTACCGCATCTACGGTTGGCGTCAGGTGCCCATCAACGTGGGCGTCGTGGGCGAAAAGGCCAACGCGTCGCGCCCCGAGATCGAGCAGATCATCATCTACAACAACCGCGGCGTGTCCGACCGGCTGTTCGAACGCGACCTCTACATCATCCGCCGCCGCATCGAGAAAGCGGCGCTGCAGGAGACGATCAAGGAGTTCTACATCTGCTCCTTGTCCTGCCGTTCGGTCATCTACAAGGGCATGTTCCTGGCCGAGCAGCTCACGGCGTTCTATCCCGACCTTCTCGACGAGCGCTTCGTCTCGAACTTCGCCATCTACCACCAGCGCTATTCGACCAACACGTTCCCGACCTGGCCGTTGGCCCAGCCGTTCCGCGTCATTGCGCACAATGGCGAGATCAACACGCTGCTCGGCAACGTGAACTGGATGAAGGCGCACGAGCCGCGGATGGCGCACGAGTTCTTCGGCGAGTACATGGACGATCTGAAGCCGCTGATTCAGCCGGGCGGTTCGGATTCGGCCGCGCTGGACGCGGTGTTCGAGGTGATGGCGCGTTCCTTGCGCTCTCTGCCGCTCGTGAAGGCCATGCTGATGCCCGAGGCGTGGACGGCGGAATCGCCGATCCCGCAGGAACACAAGGATCTCTACGCCTATGCCAACGCGGTGATGGAGCCGTGGGACGGCCCAGCCGCGATCGCGGCCTTTGGCGGCGTTTGGGCGCTGGCGGGCATGGACCGCAACGGCCTGCGGCCTCTGCGTTACACGCTGACGCGCGACGGGCTGCTCGTCGTCGGGTCCGAGACCGGCATGGTGCGCCTGGAAGAATCCGACATCGTCGAGAAGGGCCGCGTTGGGCCCGGTCAGATGATCGCAGTCAACCTCGCGGAAGGTAAGCTCTATCACGACCGCGAGTTGAAAGACTGGATGGCCTCCCAGCAGCCCTTCGGCAACTGGACCGAGAATATTCGGCAGATCGACAGCCTGATCCGCAACGATGCCGAGGAGCCGCTGGAGTTCGCGCCGGAGGAAATCCGCCGTCGCCAGCATGCGGCCGGCTGGTCGCTCGAGGATCTGGAGCTCGTACTTCAGCCGATGGCGGAAGAGGGCAAGGAGCCCATCGGCTCCATGGGCGATCATTCGCCGCTTGCCGTTCTGTCCGAACGCTACCGTGGCCTGCATCACTTTTTCCGGCAGAATTTCAGCCAGGTGACCAACCCGGCCATCGATTCGCTGCGCGAGCGGCGGGTGATGAGCCTGAAGACGCGGTTGGGCAATCTCGGCAACATCCTGGCCGAGAGCGAGACGCAGTGCCGCATCCTGCAGCTTGATTCGCCCGTGCTGTCGAACGTCGAGTTCGACGCGATGCGCGACTACATGGGCGACACGGCGGTTGAGATCGATTGCACCTTCGACGCCGAGGGTGGCGAGGATGCGCTGCGCACGGACTTGGAGCGCGTCCGCCGCGAATCGGAAGAGGCCGTCCGTAACGGCGCCGAGCACGTCATCTTGTCCGACAAAGCCCAGTCGGCATCACGCGCCTCGATCCCCATGATCCTGGCGACGGGTGCCGTGCACAGTCACCTCGTGCGGCGTAACCTGCGCACCTACACCTCGATCAACGTGCGCGCGGGCGAATGCATGGATGTGCATTACGCCGCCGTTCTGATCGGCGTGGGCGCCACGACCGTGAACGCATATCTGGCGCAGGAGACGCTGGCCGACCGTCACCGCCGCGGCCTCTTGCCCGGCCGTTCGCTCAAGGATTGCATCCGCGCCTACAAGAACGCGGTGGACCAAGGGCTGCTCAAGATCATGTCCAAGATGGGCATCTCGGTGATCAGCTCCTATCGCGGCGGTTACAATTTCGAGGCCATGGGCCTGTCGCGCACGCTGGTGGCGGAATTCTTCCCCGGCATGCCCTCGCGCATCTCCGGCATCGGCCTGTCGGGCATCCAGCGCAAGGCGCTGGAGCTGCATCGCCGCGCTTTCGGCCTCGATGCCACGCCGTTGCCGATCGGTGGCTTCTATCGCTATCGCCGGGGTGGCGAGACGCATGCCTTCGAAGGCCATCTGATCCACATGCTGCAGGCGGCGGTCGCGTCGGATTCCTATTCGGCCTTCAAGAAATACAGCGCGGCCGTGCGCGAGATGCCGCCAACCCAGCCGCGCGATCTGTGGGAGTTCTCGCCCGACCGCCAAGCCATCTCGGTCGACGAGGTCGAATCGATCACCGAAATCCGCAAGCGATTCATGACGGGCGGCATGTCGCACGGCTCGCTGTCGCTCGAAGCGCACGAGACGCTCAGCATCGCCATGAACCGAATCGGCGCGAAGTCGGATTCGGGCGAGGGCGGCGAAGGGCCGGAGCGGTTCAAGCCGCGCGAGAACGGCGACAACGCCAACTCGGCGATCAAGCAGATCGCCTCGGGCCGCTTCGGCGTGACCACCGAGTATCTGAACAACTGCCGCGAGATCGAGATCAAGGTCTCGCAAGGGGCCAAGCCCGGCCAAGGCGGCCAGCTCATGGGCTTCAAGGTCAGCGAGGAGATCGCGCGGCTGCGTCATGCGACGCCCGGCGTCTCCCTGATCTCGCCGCCGCCGCACCACGACATCTATTCGATCGAGGATCTTTCGCAGCTCATCTATGACCTGAAGCAGGCCAGTCCCGTCGCTTCGGTGTGCGTGAAGCTGGTCTCGCGCTCGGGCGTGGGCACGGTCACGGCCGGCGTCGCCAAGGCGAAGGCCGACATCATCCTGATCTCGGGCCACACGGGCGGCACGGGCGCTTCGCCCTTGTCCTCGATCAAGTTCGCCGGCACGCCGTGGGAAATCGGCCTGTCCGAAGCCAACCAGGTGCTGACGCTCAACCGTCTGCGTCATCGCGTGAAGCTGCGCACCGACGGCGGCATCAAGACCGGCCGCGACGTGATCATCGCCGCCATGCTGGGCGCCGAAGAATTCGGCATCGGCACGGCCGCGCTTGTCGCCATGGGCTGCCTCCTGGTGCGCCAGTGCCATGCCAATACCTGCCCGGTCGGTATCTGCTCGCAGGACACCGAGCTGCGGAAGAAATTCACCGGCACGCCGGAGAAGGTCGTCAACCTGTTCAGTTTCATCGCTGAGGAGGTGCGCGAGATCCTGGCGTCCTTGGGCTTCCGCTCGCTGAACGAGATCATCGGCCGCAGCGACCTCCTGTTTCAGGTCAATCGCGGCAGCGAGTATCTGGACGACCTCGACCTGAACCCGCTCTTGGCGCAGGCCGATCCGGGCGAGCACGCGCGCTACTGCACCATCGAAGGCCGCAACGAGGTTCCCGACACGCTCGACGCCCAGATGATCGTCGACGCGCGCCCGGCACTCGAGGGCGGCGAGAAGATGCAGCTCACCTACAACATCCGAAACACGCACCGCGCCATCGGCACGCGGCTTTCGGCCCTGATCACGCGCCGCTACGGCATGCGTGCGCTTCCGGCCGGTCATATCACCGTGCGGTTGCGCGGCTCGGCCGGCCAGTCGCTGGGCGCCTTCCTGGTCCAGGGCGTGGCGCTCGAAGTGTTCGGCGACGCCAACGACTATGTCGGCAAGGGGCTTTCGGGCGGCACCATCGTGCTGCGTCCCATGGTCTCGGCCGCCTTCCGCGCGAACGAGAACACCATCATCGGTAACACCGTCCTGTACGGCGCGACCGCCGGGCGTCTGTTTGCCGCCGGCCAGGCGGGCGAACGCTTCGCCGTGCGCAACTCGGGGGCCGAGGCTGTGGTCGAAGGCTGTGGCGCGAACGGCTGTGAGTACATGACGGGCGGCACGGTCGCGATCCTGGGTGCCGTGGGCGACAATTTCGGCGCCGGCATGACGGGGGGTATGGCCTTTGTCTATGACGCGGCCGGCACCTTCGAACACCGCATCAATCCGGAGACCGTCCTGGCCCAGCGCATCGAGACGCCGCATTGGGACGAGGTCTGCCGGGCGCTGATCGCCGAGCACGCGGCGCGCACGGGCTCCAACCTGGCGGCGTCGCTGCTCAACGCCTGGGAAGAGGAGCGCGGGCGCTTCTGGCAGATCGTGCCGCGCGAGATGGTGGGCCGCTTGGCTCACCCGACCACGCTGCCGGATACGGAGCGGCAACGGGCTTAGTGTTACTCGGCCTGTTTCCCCACAACAGGTTGGGGTACACTCACCGCCGATGCGGACGCTCTACCATCTCTGGCTGTCGCCCTTCTCGCGCAAAGTTCGGGTCGCGCTCGCCGAAAAGCGGCTCGAGTGCCAGTTGCAGGTCGAGAAGGTGTGGGAGCGCCGCCCCGAATTCCTCGCCCTTAATCCCGCCGGCTGTGTGCCCGTCCTGGTCGAGGAGGACGGCCTCGTTTTGGCGGATTCCTACGCCATCTGCGAATACCTCGACGAGACGCACGAGGCGCGGCCTCTTTATGGCACCGAGCCGCGTGGCCGGGCTGAGGCGCGTCGCCTGACGGCCTGGTTCGACACGAAGTTCGCGCGAGAGGTGTCCGAACTGGTCCTGCGCGAAAAGTTCATGAAGCGGTTTCTGGGATTGGGCCAGCCCGAGGG
>CAYZFH010000031.1:0-15487 GCA_964477375.1 uncultured Rhizobiaceae bacterium
CGGCGCGATTCGCGCAAGCGTTGCGGCGCGCGCACGACGAAGCGCACCAGCCGGTAGAACAGGATGCTGAAGATCGCGAGCAGGATCGCGAAAAAGAAGACGATGCCGACGGAGGTATCGATGCGGTAGTCCAGCCATTCGACCGCCACGCGGCCCGGATGATCGGCGAACCACACCGCGATCCCCGCGAGGATCGCGATCTGCACCAGATAGAGGAACAGGCGCAGGATCATGGCGCGGCCTCGCCGGTGGCGAAGATGGCCACGACGCGGGCTTCCAACGCGGCGACGGTCCGATCAAGCGTCAAACGCGCCCGCGCATCGTCGAGCCATGGATCCACGGCGGAAGACGCGGGTTCGGGGATGCCGTCGAGTGAAGCGACCGCGCCCGCGAGATCGCCCGAGCGCAGCGAGACGTCGGCCTTCCACAGCGCGGCCTCGACACTGCCCACCGGCGCACGGCCGCCGGTGCGGCGCACGACGATCAGATGGGCGACCTGTTCCGAGACGTTGCCCCACAGTCCGGATTTTCCACCAGCCTCGGCGCGCATGGCGTCCGTCGCGACGGAATCGAACCGCGCGGCCAGCATCTGGCGCGTGAGCACGCCGCGCTCGGCGCGCGCATGCAGCGGCTTCAGGACTTCCACCGCCTTGGGATCGTCGCCCACCGCCGCCTCGACCAAGTCGAGCGCCGCGGCGTAGGAACCGGCACCCGCCGCCGCCGCGCGCAAGTTTTCGACCGCCGACAGGAAGCTTTGGGCCCGCTCGCGCTGACGCGCGCGCAAGGCGCGCTCGCGTTCGAAACCGGAAATCTGATTCTTGAGCGCCGAGATCTCGCCGGCCAGCCGCTCGTTCTCCGCACGGAGTGCGGCAACCGCGCCGCCGTCGGCGACCTTTGCTTCGAGCGAGGCCAGGCGGTCCGCCGTCTCGTCGCGCGAAGGCGGCGCGGCGGGCGTACCGGGCGTGATGGGCGAGGATGACGGCACCGTCGTTTGCGGCGCGTCCGACGCGGCCGACTGCTCTCCGCCCGGCAGGCGCGAACGCACATAGTCCGAGCGCCAGCCGACATAGGCGATGCCGGCCGCCGCGGCGATCAAAAGGACGAGCGCGCCCAAGGCGCGCAGGCGGCTGCCGCGGCGCGGCGGCGGCGCGGCGCCGCGCGGGCCGGGAGGCGCGGGCGAAATCGGAGGAGGAGATGATGCCGTAGAAGACGCGGCCGGTTCCGACCACGGCGAAGCGGACGTGACGCCTTCAAGGGACGCGAGCGAAACCCCATGGCGCGCAGCAGCAGCCTCGATCTCGGGCCAGCGGCGTTCAGGAATCTGGCCACGCTCTTTCCAGCCCTGCACGGTGGTCACGGGCACGTCGAGCTTGGACGCCATCGGCCGGATGCCGCCGAAGCGTTCGATCACGGCGTCGACGGGCAACGCGCGCGGTGCGCCCGCGTCCGTTCCGCCCGTGCTCTGTCCGCTTTCGCTCATTGCGCTCCCGCGACGATGTCCACCAGCGCCTCTTGATCCGGCCGCGCCGCGACCGCGACCGACCGCCACGCCACGCCGGATGCCGCCCGCGCCACGGCGGCGCTGAGGCAGAAGGCGGTCAGCGGCGCGATCTCCCGTTCCAGGCGCGCCGCACGGAGAAGCCTAACAAAGCTGTCCGCGCCGCGGGGAGAAAAAAAGGTAACGCCTTGAACGGCTTGACCCCTAAGGGCCGCGTCCGCCTCGGCCGGCAGCGCCTCCGCCATACGGGCTTCATAAAGCGACACGCGGCGCACGTCGAATCCGTCCCGGGCCAAGGTGCCGGCCAGATCGCCGGCCACGTTAGCCCCCGAGGCATGCAGTAGCCCGCCCGCGGACCGGTCGAGAGAACGGCGCACGAGTGCCGCCAGCGCGTGGACGTCGCCGTCGGCGCTGCTCACCGCACCGAATCCTTCGCTGCGCGCGGCCTCGGCCGACGCACCCCCCACGGCCAGGACGCGCACATCGCGGCGGGGCGTCGCCGCGGCCAATGCGCGCGCGCCATTGGCGCTGGTGACAAGGATCGCCTGCACGCCGTCGAGCGGCACGGGCGCGGGCGTGAAGACGATTTCGGACAAGGGCGCCAGGACCGATTCGACGCCGCGCGCGGCAAGCGCCGCAGCCAGGCGAACAGCGTCTGGGCGCGGGCGCGTGATCAGCACGCGCGGCGGCATCAGGGGCCGTCGAAGATGCGTGGGTCGGCGATGCGGCGAAGTTCCTCGCCCGCGTCATGGCCGAGCGCGTCGCCGTCGGAGGCCGGGCCTTCGCGCTCGACACGCCACACCGAGCGACCATCGGGCGAAACCACCAGCGCCTGCAGGCGCAGCCGGTCGCCATGAAGCGTGGCATAGCCCGCGATGGGCGTGCGGCAAGAGCCGTCGAGCGCATCGAGCAAGCCGCGCTCGCAGCCCACGACGACGCTGGTGGGTTTGTGATTCACGGCTTCGAGATAGCGCCGCGCGCGCTCGTCGTCCGCGCGGATTTCCGCGCCAATGACGCCCTGCGCGACCGAGGGCAGCATTTCATCCGGCTGCAGCACGTTGCCGACATTGGTGACGCCGAGACGGTCGAGGCCGCACTGGGCCAACAGCGTGACGTTGGCCAAGCCCTCGGCCAGCTTGCGCATGCGCGTCTGCACGTTGCCGCGGAAGGGCACGATCTTGAGATCGGGCCGCGCGTGCAACACCTGAGCCTGGCGACGAATGGATGAGGTGCCGACCACCGTGCCGGGTTTGAGCGAGGCCAGCGACTGGCCGCCGAGCAGCGTGTCGCGCGCGTCGGCGCGCGGCAGCATGCCGACCAGTTCGAACCCGTCAGGCATCCAGGTCGGCACGTCCTTGACCGAATGGACCGCCATGTCGATGCGGCGGTCGATCAGCCGCTCCTCGATCTCGCGCGTGAACAGGCCCTTGCCGCCGATCTCGGCCAAAGCGCGGTCCTGCACCTTGTCACCGGTGGTCTGGATCGGCACGACCTCGATCGCGCCGGGCGCAGCCAGCTCCGGATGCGCGGCGGCCAAAGCGTCGCGCAGTTCATTGGTCTGGATGATGGCGAGCGGGCTGCCGCGCGTGCCGAGGCGTAGAAGCGGGCTGGTCAACGGACGCGTCCCCCGCTCGCCTTGGCGCGCGGCCGGACGGCCGCTTGCTGAGGTCTGAGCATGGTGGGGGATTATGTCCGCCCGCGCCTTTATGGCAATTGCTTTAAATCCCATGTAGTGCATTGCAAACGATGGTCATTCTTGGCATCGAAACCAGTTGCGACGAGACGGCGGCGGCCGTTGTGGACGATTCGCGGCGGGTGCGCAGCGAAATCGTGCTGTCCCAATTGGACGAACACCGCCCCTACGGCGGGGTGGTGCCGGAAATCGCCGCCCGCGCGCATCTCGAGCATCTCGACCGGCTGGTCGCCCGCGCCATGACCGAGGCGCAGGTCGGCTATGCCGATCTGTCCGCCGTCGCCGCGACCGCGGGGCCGGGCCTGATCGGCGGCGTCATCGTCGGTGCGACCATGGCCAAATCCATCGCACTCGTGCACGGCAAGCCGTTCCTGGCCGTCAACCACCTGGAAGCGCATGCGCTGTCCGCGCGCCTGGTGGAGGACATTGCTTTTCCCTATCTGCTGCTGCTGGTCTCGGGCGGCCATTGCCAGCTTCTGGCGGTCGAAGGGGTCGGTCGCTACACGCGCCTGGGCACCACGATGGACGACGCCGCCGGCGAAGCCTTCGACAAGACGGCGAAGCTCCTCGGCCTCGGCTATCCCGGCGGGCCGGCGGTGGAAAATGCCGCCACCACAGGCGATTCCGCGCGCTATCCGCTGCCGCGCCCCATGCTGGGCCGGCCGGGCGCGGACTTCTCCTTCTCGGGTCTCAAAACCGCCGTGCGGCACGCGGTCGCCGGCCTGCCGGGCGGCAAGGCTTCGCCGCGCCAGGCCGCGGATCTGGCCGCCGCGTTCCAGGCCGCCGTTGGCGACGTCTTGGTCGACCGCACGCGTAACGCCTTCGCCCTCTTCCGCGCGCGGGCGGGCGTGGCGACGGTGCCGCTCGTCGTGGCCGGAGGCGTCGCGGCCAACGAATATCTGCGCCGGCGCCTGCAGGCGCTGGCCGACGCCGAGGGCGCGCGTCTTCACATTCCGCCGCAGAAATACTGCACCGACAACGCAGCCATGGTGGCCTGGGCGGGGATCGAGCGGCTTCGGCTCGGCCAGCGGGACGGCCTGGACTTTGCCCCCCGCCCGCGCTGGCCGCTCGACCCGGCGGCCTGAAAGCCGCGGAATCCCTGGCTTCGCGGCCGTTGACGCGGGCCTTTCGCCTCCGTAGAGTTTCGCTACTGCGACTTATTCGCAATAGCAGCGGGCGCGCATGTACGTTTGTCTCTGCAACGCCTTCACCGATGGTCAGGTCCGCGGCGCGGTCGCCGGCGGCTGCCGTTCGGTCGCCCAGGTCTATGACGCGCTGGGTGCCAAGCCCGAATGCGGCCGTTGCATCCCCATGCTGCGCGAGATGGTGACCCAGCCCGTACCGTCTCTTCACGCCGGACCCGGCGACGACTAAGCCTCACGCCGCCCTCGGGGCGTGTTAAGCTTCCGAAACCGGCCGTTGGAACGATTCCGACATGGCCGGATTTGGTTTTTTGGTGAACAGGGAGGACCCCGATGAAGGGCGACAAGCGCGTGATCCAGCAGCTCAACAAGGTCCTCACCAATGAACTGACGGCCGTGAACCAGTATTTCCTTCACGCGCGCATGTGGAAGAACTGGGGCTTCGAAAAGCTGGCCAAGCACGAATACGAGGAATCGATCGGCGAGATGAAGCACGCCGACAAGCTGATCGAGCGCATCCTGCTGCTGGAAGGCCTGCCCAACCTGCAGTCGCTCAACAAGCTTCTAATCGGCGAATCGCTGCCCGAAGGGCTGAAGTGCGACCTGGAAGCCGAGCGCGCCGCGCGCACGACCCTGGTCGAAACCATCGGCATCTGCGAAGCGGCCAGCGACTATGTCTCGCGCGTCATGGTCAACACGATCCTGGACGAGACCGAGCAGCACATCGATTTCCTGGAAACCCAGGTCGAGCTGCTCGGCAAGGTGGGCGTCGAGAACTACCTGCAATCACAGATGTGACCGCGCCTTCTGGTTCGTCGAACCCACCTCACCCCGCCCTCTCCCCCGTCGGCGGAGAGGGAAGCTTGAAAGCCCTCTCCGCCGACGGGGGAGAGGGTGCGAGCGTCAGCGAGCGGGTGAGGGGTCTTACGCTTGCGTTGGGAAAAGCTTTATCGAGCCAACAATGCGCCCAATGGTAAAGTTGTCGGCGAGCCATCCGGTCAACAAACACCTACGCAATCCGTGAACACCATCGGCATCATCGGCGCGGGCGCATGGGGCACGGCGCTGGCGCTTGTCGCCCGCCGCGCGGGCCGCAAAGCGATCTTGTGGGCGCACGAGGCGGAAACCGTGGCCGCCATCCGCGAGCGGCGCGAGAATCCGTTCCTGCCCGGCGTCGAACTCGATCCCGAAATCGCCGCCACCCGCGACATGAAGGAAGCCGCCGCGGCCGACGCCATCCTGTTGGTGCCGCCCGCCCAGCATCTGCGTCCGGTGGCCGCCGCGCTGGCACCGCATGTGAAGAAGAATGTACCCATCGTCATCTGCGCCAAAGGCATCGAGAGCAAGACCGGCGCCTTGATGAGCGAAGCGCTGGCCGCCGCCATGCCGGAAGCACGCGCGGCGATCCTGTCGGGCCCGACCTTCGCGGCCGAGGTGGCACGCGGCCTGCCCACGGCCGTGACGCTCGCCAGCGCCGACGAGGCGGTGGGTGCGGCCCTGGCCGTGGCACTTGCTTCGCGCCATTTCCGCATCTACCGCTCGGACGACGTGACGGGCGCGCAGTTGGGTGGTGCGGTCAAGAACGTGATCGCCATCGCCTGCGGCGTCGTGATGGGGCGTGGGCTTGGCGACAATGCGCGCGCGGCGCTGGTTACGCGCGGCCTGGCCGAGATCGCGCGGCTCGGCCGCGCCATGGGCGCCAGACCCGAAACGATCATGGGGCTGTCAGGGCTGGGCGATCTGGCGCTGACCTGCACGGGCGAGCAATCGCGCAACCTGTCGCTCGGGATGGCGCTCGGGCGCGGCGAAAAAGTCGCCGATATCCTGGCCAAGCGCCGCTCGGTCGCCGAAGGCGTCGCGACCGCAGGCTCCGTCGTCACGCTGGCCGCGCGCCACGGCGTCGAGATGCCGATCGCGGCGGCGGTGGACGCGGTCGCCAACAAAGGCGCCGACATCGACGCCACGATCGCAGCCCTTCTCGCCCGCCCCTTGGCGCAGGAACAGGCCTAGGCTTCAACGCGTTCGGCGCGCTAGGCTCCCGCGCGGAGATTCGGAGCGCCCATGCATTTCGCCATTTACTGTCTCGACAAACCGGACTCGACCCAGGTGCGCGCGCAGGCACGCGCCTCGCATCTGGAATATGTCGACCGCCACGCCGCCCAGATCGTGATGGCCGGCCCCATGCTGTCGGACGACGGAAAGGACATGATCGGCAGCCTGCTCATCATGGAATTTCCCGACAAGGCAGCGGCCGAGCGCTTCACGCTGGAAGACCCGTACCGCAAGGCAGGGCTGTTCCAGAGTGTGGAGATTCGCCCGTTCCGCAAAGTCCGGCCACAAGGATAGCGCCATGGCCCATTGGCTGATGAAGACCGAGCCCGAAACCTGGTCCTGGGACCAGCAGGTGAAGAAGGGTGTCGAGCCGTGGAACGGCGTGCGCAACCACCAGGCCAAGAACAACATGAAGGCCATGAAGCTGGGCGAGCGCGCCTTCTTCTATCACTCAGGCGAGGAGCGGCGGATCGTCGGCATCGTCGAGGTCGCGAAGCTCTATCATCCCGATCCCACCGACGAGACGGGCGCGTTCGGCATGGTCTCGGTCAAGACGCTGAAACCCATGAAGCGGCCGGTGACGCTGGCCGAGATCAAGGCGCACCCGAAGCTGAAGGACATTCTTCTGGTGCGCCAGTCGCGCCTGTCGGTCATGCCCATCGGCGATACGGAATGGAAACTGATCTGCGATCTGGGCGAGACGAAAGCCTGACCATCTGCCGCCTGGACGAGATTCCGGACGGCGGCAGCCGCGGCTTCGCCGTCGAGACTTCACGCGGTGTGCGCGACATCTTCATCGTCCGGCGCGGCGATGCCGTCTTCGCCTATGAAAACTCCTGCCCGCATGTCGGCACGCCGCTCGACTGGGTGCAGGACCAGTTCCTGTCCGAGGACGGCAGCCACATCGTCTGCGCGACGCACGGCGCCAAGTTCACGATCGAGGACGGCATGTGCTTCTCGGGCCCCTGCCACGGCGTGCCGCTTCCGCCCATCGCGGTCGAGATCGCGGACGGCGCGGTGAGGCTCGCGGAACGCTGAACCCGCGCTACTTCGTCTTGTGCGGCACGAAGCCGGCGACTTGTTTGCAGAAGGCGATGTCGTTCTTGATGAGCTGATCGTTCATGAAGGCCTGGCCGCTTTTCGCCTGGTTGTCCTTCATGCGGTTCACATACGCATCCGACAGCGCCCGGACCACGCCCAGCACCGAATCCGCGTAGTCGGGCGGCTCGCCGCCCTTCTGCTTCGAGCGCACCTCCATGGCGGCCAGCGCCAGGTCGGACGATTCCCGCTCGATGCTGCCGCGCTGGGTCGGATCCATGGATTTGCCGCCATAGCGCAAGAGGCCGACATAGAGCCCCGCGCAGCGCGTGGGCACATAGGCGGGGTCCTGCCTGTCGTCCGGCAACCGGGCGTATTGCTCCAGTGTTGGCGAAAGCGGATCGTCCGCGGCGAAGGACGGCGCGACGATCAGGGACAACACAACGAAGGCAAGCGCGCGAAACAGCATTATCGCCTCAATTCCATCGTCTCAATTCCGGGGGCCCGTGGGATCGGGCTGCTTTTCCAGCTTGTCGGTCAGCCGCTTGCACAGCGTCATGTCGTTCTGGATTTGCGCGTCGCCCTTGAACGGATCGCCGTTCGATTCGTAGTTCTTTTCCAGACGCTGCGCATAGGCCTCGCCGACGGAGCGGGTTTCGGTCTCGACCGCGCTCCGGTACTGGTCGCGCGAACCGCCGCGGGCTTCGGCCCGAGACTCCGCCGCCTCGATCATCAGCGTCTTGATCGAACCCTGGATTGCCGGCACAACCGACGGCGCCAGTGAGCGCGCATGCTGGAGGAACGCCGTATACAGGCCCGCGCAGCGGATGAAGGGGTCGCTGCCGTCCGGCATCTCGCTCCCCGTCCCCGTGTTCGCGGGCAGCACCGCCGCCGCGCCGGACCCCATGCAAAACAGGACCAGGAGAACGGCGGCCGCCGCGGAGCGCATGCACGCGGTCACTTCTTCGGCGTGCCCGCCGCCTGGCGGCAGATCTCGTCGTCCTTGGCCAGGACGGGATCGGTGTCCAGCGCGCGGCCGGGTTTCTGGCGCGCCGCGATGATCTGGGTGCCGTATTGCTCGGCCATCGTCTCCGCATCGGTGGCGATGGGCTTGATGTAGTCCTCGGGCTTGCCGCCGTCGCGCTTGCTGCGCAGCAGTGCCGCTGCCGAGGCATAGGCCACGGCCGACTTCTTCATGTGCTCGAGTTCGGGCTGGGAATAGGCCATGCCGTCATACTTGATGGCCGCGAGGCTCAGCCCGGCGCAGCGGGTGAACAGGTAATCCGACTTGCCCTTGGCGTCGGCGCTTTTGGTCCATTCGGACAAAGGCAGCATCTCTTGGGCGGTGGCCGGCACGGCGAGCAGAAGAAGAGCGGCGGCGAGAACGGCGCGGATAGGCAACGGCGAAACTCCTTGGTGACGTGAAGCGGGGGTGAGGCGTGGATCTAGCCGCCCTGCAGCAATGATTGCGACACCGAGCGGCAGACGGCGAAGTCCTGCGCCATGCCGGGGTCGGCGTCCAGCGCGGCCTTGTTGGCCCAGCGCGCCTTGTCGATGCGCGGCTGATAGGCATCGACGAAATTGCCGATGTCGTTGTTTACCCCGTCCAGGAAATCCTTGGGCGCCATGCCGTCGCGCTGGGCGCGGAAGTTGATCGCGGCATTGCCGAAATCGGCATAGGCGTCCCGCATGTTTTCCAGGTCCTTCGGCAGGAACGAGCGGCCGTCGAGTTTGGCCAGCGCCAGGAACAGGCCGGCGCAGCGCGTGTAGGTATAGTCCGGCCGCTGCTGCGCCTCCGGCGTCTTGATCCATTCAGCCAAGGGCGTCATCTCCTGCGCGGAGGCAGGCGCGGCGAAAAAGACGAGGGCGAGGCGGAGGACAAGACGGCGCAAAGCGGCAACTCCTGGGATCGGACGGGGCGCAGATTGACGGAAACGGCGGCGCGCTTCTAGGCCGCCATTATAGCGTGTGAGTGGCCGCCCGCCTTGTCCCTCCCCGTCCCCGTCCGTTAGTTTTGGTCATCGAGAGCGCGCCCGAAGGCGCCGGGATCGGGAGGAAGAGCATGGCCGACGACGTCATTCCGGTTTCGCCCGATTGGGCCAAGCGCGCATGGATCGACAACGCCAAATACAAGGCTATGTATGACCATTCCGTGAAGGATCCCGAAGGGTTCTGGGGCGAACATGGCAAGCGCATCGACTGGATCAAGCCTTACACCAAGGTGAAGGACACGAGCTTCACCGGCGACGTCCATATCCGCTGGTACCACGACGGCACGCTGAACGCCTCGGCCAATTGCCTGGACCGCCATTTGGCCAAGCGCGGCGACCAGACCGCGATCATCTGGGAAGGCGACGACCCCAAGGATTCGAAGACCATCACCTACCGCGAACTGCATGTCGAGGTGTGCAAATTCGCCAACGTCTTGAAGGCGCAGGGCGTCAAGAAAGGCGACCGCGTCACCATCTATCTACCGATGATCCCCGAAGCGGCCGTGGCCATGCTGGCCTGCGCGCGCATCGGCGCGGTGCATTCGGTCGTGTTCGGCGGCTTTTCGCCCGATTCGCTGTCGGGCCGCATCCAGGATTGCGATTCGAACGTCGTCGTCACCTCGGACGAGGGCGTGCGCGGCGGACGCAAGATCCCGCTGAAGGTGAACACGGACGAGGCGCTGAAATCCTGCCCCACGGTGAAGAAGGTCGTGGTGGTGAAGCACACGGGCGGCAAGATCGATTGGGTCGAGGGCCGCGACGTCTGGTACCACGAGGAAATGAAGAAGGCCCCGGCCGATTGCAAGCCGGAGGAGATGGGCGCCGAAGACCCGCTGTTCATCCTCTATACGTCAGGCTCGACCGGTAAGCCCAAGGGCGTGCTGCACACGACCGGCGGCTACATGGTCTTCACCTCGATCACGCACCAATACGTCTTCGACTATCACGACGGCGACATCTATTGGTGCACGGCCGACGTCGGCTGGGTCACGGGCCACAGCTATATCCTCTACGGACCGCTTTCCAACGGCGCGACCACGCTGATGTTCGAGGGCGTGCCCAACTATCCCGACACCTCGCGCTTCTGGCAGGTGTGCGACAAGCACAAGGTGAACATCTTCTATACGGCGCCGACCGCGATCCGCGCGCTGATGCGTGACGGCGAAGGGCCGGTGAAGAAGACCAGCCGCAAGTCTATCCGCCTGCTGGGCTCGGTCGGTGAGCCGATCAATCCCGAAGCGTGGCTCTGGTATCACCGCGTCGTCGGCGACGGGCGCTGCCCCATCGTCGACACCTGGTGGCAGACGGAGACGGGCGGCATCCTGATCACGCCACTGCCGGGCGCCATTCCGCTCAAGCCCGGCTCGGCCACCCTGCCCTTCTTCGGCATCCGTCCGGCGCTCGTCGATGCCGACGGCAAGACACTGGAAGGTGCCGCGTCCGGCAACCTGGTGCTGCTCGATTCCTGGCCCGGCCAGATGCGCACCGTGTTCCGCGACCACGAGCGGTTCGTGCAGACCTATTTCTCGGCCTACAAGGGCACCTACTTCACGGGCGACGGCTGCCGCCGCGACGCGGACGGGTATTACTGGATCACCGGCCGCGTCGACGACGTGATCAACGTGGCGGGCCATCGCTTGGGCACCGCCGAGGTCGAAAGCGCCCTGGTCGCCCACGCGAAAGTGGCGGAAGCGGCCGTCGTGGGTTTCCCGCACGACATCAAGGGCCAGGGCATCTACGCCTATGTCACGCTGAACGCGGGCGAGCCGACGAGCGAAGAGCTGCGCAAAGAGCTGGTGCAGTGGGTGCGCAAGGAGATCGGCCCGATCGCGACGCCCGACTTCATTCAGTGGGCCCCTGGCCTGCCCAAGACCCGCTCGGGCAAGATCATGCGCCGCATCCTGCGCAAGATCGCGGCCAACGAACACGACTCGCTCGGCGACACCTCAACGCTCGCCGATCCCGGCGTGGTCAAGGATCTGGTCGATAACCGGATGAATCGCGCGGCGAAGTGAAAAGGGCCCACTTCACCCCAGCCCTCTCCCCCCGCACGCGGGCGGAGAGGGAAAAAAAGAAAATCCCTCTCCGCCTTCTTAAGGGGGAGAGGGTGCGAGCGTCAGCGAGCGGGTGAGGTGGTTCCGCGCGGCTGGCTGACTTGTCAGTTCCGCTCGCGCGTGGCGGCGAAGGTGATCTTCGGCGCGTGCTCTTTTGTGTAGTTCAGCTCCCAGGCGTTGCGGGCCAGGAAGACGGGCGCGTCGTCACGGTCTTCGGCCACGCTGCCGCGGTGCTTCGCGATAAAAGCCTTCAGCTCCGCCGGATCGTCGGACGAGATCCAGCGCGCGGTCTCGTAGGGCGCCTGCTCGAAGCGCACGGGCACCTTGTATTCGGCGTCGATGCGCGACGCCAAAACATCGAGCTGCAGCGCGCCCACCACGCCCACGATCCAGTCCGTGCCGATCACCGGCCGGAAGATCTGCACCACGCCTTCCTCGGCCAGATCCTCCAGCGCCTTGCGCATCTGCTTCGTGCGCATCGGGTCGTCGAGCAGGATGCGGCGCAGAAGCTCGGGCGCAAAATTGGGGATGCCGGTGAAGCGCACCGTCTCGCCTTCGGTCATCGTGTCGCCGACGCGCAGGATGCCGTGGTTGGGGATGCCCACGATGTCGCCGGGCAACGCCTCCTCGGCCAGCGCGCGTTCATGCGCGAAGAAGAAGATGGGCGCGTTCACAGCGACCGTCTTTCCCGTGCGCACCTGCTTCAGCTTCATGCCGCGCTGAAACTTGCCCGAGCAGAGCCGCATGAAGGCCACGCGGTCGCGGTGGTTCGGGTCCATGTTGGCCTGGACCTTGAAGACGAAGCCGGTGACGCGCGGCTCTTCCGGTTTCACCGCGCGCGGCTCGCCCGGCTGCGGGCGCGGCGGCGGCGCCCAATCGGCAACTGCGCGCAACAATTCCTCGACCGTGAAATCCTTGAGCGCGCTGCCGAAGAACACCGGCGTCAGATGGCCGCCGCGATAGGCGTCGAGATCGAACGGCGCATAGGCCGAACGCGCCAGTTCGGCGCCTTCGAGAAATTCCGCGAGCTGCGCCTCGGGCACATGCTTGGCCAGTTCCGGATCGTCGAGCCCCTTGCAATCGATCGCGCGATCGAAGGCGGCGTTCGCCTTGGGCAGCAACAGGCGGTCGCGCGTGAAATCGTAGGCGCCGCGGAAGAGACCGCCCATGCCGATGGGCCAGACCGCGGGCGAGACGTCGAGCGCCAAGGCGTCGGCCACCTCGTCCAACAGCGCGAAGGGATCGAGGCCCTCGCGATCCACCTTGTTGACGAAGGTGATGATCGGGATGTCGCGCAGGCGGCAGACCTCGAACAGCTTACGCGTCTGGGCTTCGATGCCCTTGGCCGCGTCGATCACCATGATCGCGGAATCAACCGCCGTCAGCGTGCGGTAGGTGTCCTCGCTGAAATCCTGGTGGCCCGGCGTGTCGAGCAGGTTGAAGGTGACGCCGTCGCGCTCGAAGGTCATGACCGACGAGCTGACCGAGATGCCGCGCTGCTTCTCGATCTCCATCCAGTCCGAGCGGGTGCGGCGCTGCTCGCCGCGCGCGCGGATATGGCCGGCCATGCGGATGGCGCCGCCGAACAGCAGCAGCTTTTCCGTCAGCGTGGTCTTGCCCGCGTCGGGGTGCGAGATGATGGCGAAGGTCCGCCGCGACAACGCGCCATTCGGCGCGGCGCCGACAGAACCGGCGGGATCGGTCGTCACGGACAAGAAAGCCTCTTCCGGTTCCAGGCGCCGCCCAACGGCGTCGCCGATCAAACGCGCGGGAGAATGGCCCAACCGGGCCGCGTTGGATAGGCGCGCGTGACTGGAAAATGGTCCCTCGCGCCCGCGATTTCAACGCGGGCGCGAGGTCTCAGAGTTCGTCCGGGCGCGGATGCGTGTGCTTCAGATGCGCGACGTAGGCGTCGGCCTCCTTTTGGATGCGCGCTTCGTCCCAGCCCATGATGTCGGCCACCGTCTCGGCCGCCTTGCGCGCGGCTTCGCGCCCCTGCGTGTCGGTCCAGCCGGCGCCCACGCGCCGGAACAGGAGGTCGACCAGCGTCTCCGGCTTTTCGTGCTCGGCCGCATGGCGCAGATGGCTCAGCTTGATGTCGGGATAGGAGTTCATCAGTGCGGGCGAGGCCGGGCTGTCCGGGAAACGGCGCGGTGTGTAGTCGAGCGTCTGCGGCTTGCCCGACGGCTTGATCGCCTTCTGCACCCGTTCGGCCATTTCGATGCCGGCCGAGCGATGCGAGGTGACCGGACCCGCCGTCATCGCGAAGACATTGGGCATGCCCTCGGCGCCGAAATCATGCGCCAGGCGCAAGCGCGCGCCCTTGGGGAAGGCAGGGTCGTAGGTCAAAGGCCGCACCCCGGCCCAGCTGTAGAGGACGTCGGATCGCTTCAGCGCCAGGCCCGGCGCCGCGTGGTTGGCTTCCTCCAGCAACCACTGGACGTCTTCTTCGGTCGCATGGATATCGTCGATGTTGCCGTCATAGACCGTCTCGGTCACGCCGACATAGTGAAGCCCGTGGCGCCACGGCACGATGTAGACGGGCTCCAAACCCAGACGGTTCACGGTGGTGACGCCGAAGCCCGCGCATTCCGGCGGCAGGCGCACGGCGATGTGCGCGCCCTTGGTGCCGAAGATGCGGCGGCCCACCTTGGCGTCGGACAGGTTGTTCACCTGGTCGATCCAGATGCCGGCCATGTTGAGGATCGACTTGGCGTTCACGGTGACGGGTGCGGCCGCCGGATCGCGCGCGTCGGCCAGCGTCAGCGCCCAGCGCCCGTCTTGCGTGCGTGCGATCTTGGTGACCGGCGTGTAGTTGCGAACCGCGGCGCCCATGCGCTCAGCGTCCAGCGCCATGTCGACCGAGACGCGCTCGGGCCAGTCGAACTGGTATTCGCGGAAGACGGCAACGCCGTCCAGCTTGTCGAGGTCGCGCAGATTCTTGTAGAGCGGGTTGGCGCGCGCCTCGGCCTGGCTCATGCGATGGTATTCGACCGGCGGCACCGGCGAGCCGATCAGCCGCTTCAGCACGAAGAAGGCCAGGTCGATCTGCCACGGGCGGTACATGCCGTCGCGGTAGATCGGAAAACCGAACTTGAAGTTGCGCGTGCGCTCGCCCGAGGTGGTGGCGAAAGCGTTGCGCGCCAGGGCCGATTGCTGGGCCATGCGCAGCGAGACGGCCAGCTTCGCCGGATGCATGAGCTGCTGCCACATGGACGTGCCAGCGGCCAGGTAGCGCAAGCCGACATGCAGGAGGCGCGTCGAGCGGCTGGACGAGCCCGAGCCGATATCGCCCTTGTCCACCAGCAACACCGTGTAGCCCTGCGAAGCCAATTGCTGCGCGGCGCTGGTACCGTTGATGCCCGCGCCGATGACGGCCACGTCGAAGTCACGGTTGTTCAGTTGGGCGAGCGGCTGACGCATGGAGTGCTCCTTCCAGGGCGGGGCGCGCGCCATCGCCGGGAAGGCAAGGCAGGACGTCCGGTCGATGTAATTGCACTTTCAGATTTTCGAAAATAGGAGTCAAATTGTAATTACAATTTCAGTATCATTTCCGCCCATGAAACGCCCGGCACAGAAAAAATCCCTTCCGGCAGATCGAACCTCCGTGGCCGACCGGCTGCGCGCGCGCGAAGGCGGGCTGACCGGCGCCGAGCGCAAGGTGGCACAGGCCCTCTTGGCCCATTACCCCGCCGCGGGCTTGGCGCCCATCGCCGAGCTGGCCGGACGCGCGGGCGTGAGCGCGCCGAGCGTGGTCCGCTTCGTGGCCAAGCTGGGCTATGACGGCTATGCCGATTTCCAGCGCCGCCTGCGGCGCGAACTGGAAGCCGCGAGCATTCCGCGAGACGAGTCCGGCTTCGCGGGTCTGGCCGCCGGCAACGTGAGCGAGACCCTGCGCGGCATCGATACCGAGACTTTCGAAGCCGCCGTCGCGTTGCTCGCGGACACCAAGCGCCCCGTCTACCTGATCGGCGGACGCTTCACCGACGCGCTGGCCCGCTATATGGCGACCCATCTGG
>CAYZFH010000031.1:15587-18916 GCA_964477375.1 uncultured Rhizobiaceae bacterium
CTGATCGGCGGACGCTTCACCGACGCGCTGGCCCGCTATATGGCGACCCATCTGGCCATCCTGCGCGGCGGCGTGAAGCATTCGCCCAGCAACACGGGCGCCTGGTGCGACCAGTTGCTGGATATCCGGCGCGACGGCGTGCTGGTGGCTTTCGACGTGCGCGTCTATCAGGAGCCGGTGATCGGCGTCGCCAAGGCCGCCACGCGGCGCGGCGCCACGGTTGTGTTGATCACCGACGAGGCGCGCTCGCCCATCGCACGCCTGGCCGCGCATGTCCTGTCCGCGCGGACGGAGGGGCCGTGCAACTGGCGCTCCAACGTCGCCATGCTGGCGCTGGTGGAAGCCCTGATCGCCGCCGTCACCGCACGGCTCGGCCAGGGCGCGCGCAACCGCATCGCCGATTACGAGCGCATGCGCGACGCGCCTTCGCTGATGGATCTTTAAACCGCCGCTAGATTCCCACGATGGCTTCGCCGCCGTTAGGTGAAACCACCTGCCCGGTGATGAAGTCGGATTCGGCCGAGGCCAGGAATGCCACCGTGTGGGCGATCTCCTCCGGCGTGGCATAGCGGCCGAGCGGAATCCGCTCCTTCGAGATGCGCTCCATGCGCTCGGAGCCGCGCGCGATCGTCGCCGCCGTGACGACGTGGCCCGGCGCCACCGCGTTCACGGTGATGCGCCAGGGCGCGAACTCCTTGGCCCAGGCTTTGGTCAGTCCCAGGATCGCGGCCTTGGCGCCGTTGTAATGCGAGTCGGTCGAATCCGCGATCATGCCGTTGATCGAGGAGATGTTGACGATCTTGCCCGCGCGCCGCGCCTTCATGCCCGCGATCACGGTCTGCGTCGCGAAGAACGTGCCTTTCACATGGACGCCGAACATGCGGTCGAACTCGGCCACTGTGACCTGCTCGATTGTGCGCGCCGCGTCGATGCCCGCGTTGTTGACCAGGATGTCGATGCCGTCGGGCGCGATGCCCGCCGCGCGCAAGGCGGGCGCCAGCGCCGGCGGATCGGCGATGTCGCAGACACACGCACACGCGCGGCCGCCCAAAGCGCGAATCGCGGACGCGGTTTCATTCGCCGTCGCGCCGTCGATATCCTGCACCACCACCGACGCGCCACGCGCGGCCAGCAGCAGCACATAGGCCCGGCCCAACCCGGCGCCCGCGCCGGTAATGAGCGCGGTGCGATCTCGAAGACTGCGGCTGTCGGTCATGGCTTTCTATACAATCTTCCGATGTCTTAACCGGAGAAAACAATGGCTCGCATCGTCCGCCTCAAATCGTCCCGCGACGAAAAAATCCCCGTGTTCGTCAATCCGCTTCAGGTCACCTACATCACGCAAGCCGGCGCCAACCACAAGAACACGAAAATCAACTTCAGCGACAAGCACAGCGTCACCGTCAAAGGCAGCCCCGAGTACGTTACGAATATCCTGGCCTGGGCCTACAAGGGGTGATCGCCGGAAGCGCGCGAATGTCGATGGCGGCCATAACTGCCGCCGCGTTACGCGGCGGCTTTCCGTGCGCGATAGATGAGATAGAGGGAATTTTTATATGTACCAGGCAGGATGCCCTCTTCGTTTTGCCGTTCTTCGATGTGGGTCGTAAAAGCGATGTCGACGACGAAGACATCGCCACCCAACAGGTTGTCGATATCTTCGTATTTGACGTAGCCCTTCTGGACCATGAGGCCGACGGTGTCGAAAAAGCCGATAAGGCCCATCAACTTCCGGTACAGCCCGTACTCGTCCGGCGCACCGTCGCACAGACGCCGCAGTTCGAGGGCGAACTTTTTCCGCACCTCGAATTCTCTCGCGGACCGGTCGGCTGACGGCATTTGTTCGGCAGCCTCCTTTCGAAAACGATTGTGCAGTCTGTGAAGCTCCGCCTGCGCTTCCGCGGGCTCTTTGCTTTCGAACCGCTCGTCCAGATTGAGGAGAAAGCTGGCCCTGGCCTGGTGAGCACTGGCCTCGTTCGCCTTCTGAAGCTCACCGATTTGATGCGATGTGTGATAAAGCGCCCAGACAGCCGCTGCCGCGATCGCCAGGTCGGAAGCCCACGCCAGCCGTTCCAGCCACGGATGGACTATGCCGACATACGCATCCGCTTCCGTCTCGTGCCCGGTGACGACGGTTAAAGAAACCACGGCGAAGGCGAGAACGGCGAAGCAAAGGCCCCATCCCAAGCACCGCCTCACCATATGCTTGGACAGCTTTTTCATCTCCGGATCTATCCCGAAAGCAGGAATTAAAGCGCGGTCTAAATCGGCCGGCAGTTTGGAACGATAAGGAACCTGGGCTCCCAGCCGCAAGCTCCACCTTATTTTTGTATCGCGCTATGGCGCAACACACCCGTCAGCGTGGCTACCGCTCGCTCGATCTCGCGTTCCGAGTGAGCCGCATAGCCGAGCAGGAATCCCTGCTTCCTGGTACGGCCACGATAGTAGGACGAAAGCGGCTGCGCGGTGACACCGCGCGCGGCAGCGCGCACCGAGCCTTCGCAGTCGGTCATACGCCGTTGCAGATCCTTGGTCGCGTAGCCGACGAGATGCATGCCCGCGGGATCGGGCGCGATGTCGAGCAACCCGCCGAGATGCCGCGCGCCGGCATCGAGCAGCGCGGCCTGGCGCGCGGCGTAGAGGCGGCGCATGCGGCCGAGATGGGTGACGAAGTGGCCTTCCTCGATGAAGCGGGCCAGCGCGGGCTGGGCCATGGTCGAAGGATGGTCTTCGAGCGCCGCGCGGGCGCGGCGGAAGGCATCGACCAGGTGCGGCGGCACGACCAGATAGGCCATGCGCAATGCGGGGAACATCACCTTGGAGAATGAGCCGACATAGACGACGCGGCCGTCCTGGTCCAAGCCCTGAAGGGCCGCCAGCGGACGGCCGCGATAGCGGAACTCGCTGTCGTAATCGTCCTCCAGCACGAAGGCGCTGCGGCGCGCGGCCCAGTCGAGCAGCGCGATGCGGCGCGCGAGGCTCATCGTGTGGCCGAGCGGGTATTGGTGCGAAGGCGTGACGCAGGCCATGCGCGCCTTGGGCGCGAGCTTCGCGGCGGCGGCGATGTCGAGCCCCTCGCCGTCGACGGGCGCTGAGGCCGCCTCGATCCCCTCGGACGCCAGCGCCCGCGCCAGACCCGGATAGACGGGATCTTCGATCAGCGCCGTATCGCCGGGATCGAGCAGCACGCGCGCGGCCAGCGCGATGGCGGCCTGCGAGCCCGAGACGATCAACACTTGTTCGGCCGCGCAGCGTACCCCACGCATGGCGGACAGGTGCGATGCGATGGCCGTGCGCAGTTCGGGCAAGCCCGCCGGATCGCCATGGGC
>CAYZFH010000032.1:0-18648 GCA_964477375.1 uncultured Rhizobiaceae bacterium
GCCTTGGTTGCGATCGATTTCCTCATGCGCTACGGCCTGCTGGACCATGGCCATCCCGAAGCGCCAGATCTGGCGCGCTGGTTGCGAGCGGACCCGACGCCCGGCGCGGCTAGGCCCTGAGGACGTAGTCGGTCGGCCAAGCCTTCAGCTGATCGAGATATGTCCGGCCCCACTCCACCATCTCGCGGATGCCTTCCTCGAGACCAATCTCGGCCTCCCAACCCACGTCGCGCTTGATCGCGCTGGAATCGAGCCAATAACGGGAATCCTGGCCCGGTCGGTCCGCGACGATCTCGCAAAGCTGCTCGAAGGGGATCCCCATTACCTTGGCGACGGTTTCAACCAACGTTCGGATCGCGACCGGCTCCGGCGGGCCCGCGTTGTAGATCGTGCCCATCGGCGCCTTTTCGGCGACCAGATGGATTGCGCGCGCCAGGTCGCGGGCATGGATATAGGACTTCTCGGCCCGTCCGCCGCCTTGCAGCGGCAGCTTGCGCCCCGTCAGACCGCACACGACGGCCTTGGGGATCACGCGATGTAGAAGTTGCCCCGGACAATAGGCGTTCGACGGACGGATGACGTTCATGGGGAACTTGAGCACGCGATGGATCGCCATGAGGTGCAGATCGAACGCGGCCTTGGACGCCGCGTACGGGCTGGAGGGACGGATCGGCGTGTCCTCATGGGCAGCGAAGTCGACCGAGCCGTAAAGCTCGGAAGTGCCGATCTGGATGAAACGCTCCATATAGTCGCGCTTGGCCATTTCTTCTGTCAGGCGCGCCAGCGCCATGGAGTTCGTCTCGAAGAAACGCCACGAGTGCTTCCACGATACGGCGCCCTCGCCCTGGGCCGCATAATTCACGATGACTTGCGGCTTTTCCCGGTCGAGCAGTTCGAGCAGAAGATCCAGCTCATGAGTCACGTGATAGGCATGGTAGGAATAGCGCTTGTCGCCGTCCCCGACACCCAAAGCGAACGGCGCAGGCTTCGCGGGATTGCGGCCCACCGAGACAACGCGCTCGACGCCTTTCTGATCGAGCAGGTATTTCGAGGTGTGGATGCCGAATGAGCCACCACCGCCTAAGACCGCGTAACGCTTGATCATTCCTTGTCTCCTCCGGCCTTCCGACCCATCGTCGGCGACTCGCCAAAATCATTCCATTCCGGATCGGGATCCAGAATGGTCCAATGATAGTCTCCCGTGTACCCGGCCTCGCGAAACAGCGCCACCCATTCCTCGGGTCTGAGGAAGGTCAGGGCCGTCAGAACCCAACCCAAGAAAATCTCCCGCTCTGCCTCGTTGCGATAGGCGTCGATCTGGACATAACACCGCCCAGGCGCGAGGCGCTCCATCTCCCGTAGTGCGCGGATCAGATTCGGACGAGCCAGGTTGTGAAGGGTGTTGATCGATAGAACGACATCAAACGCGCCGTCGGCGAATGGCAGGCAATCCGCCGTCCCTCGCACTAGGCGACCACGCGCCTCTGGTTCCGCATGACGAAGGGCGTAATCCGACACATCCAGGCCATAGACATTCAGGCCTGGGCAAACAGACATCAGGTCTTTGGCCAGAAAGCCTTTGGCACAACCGACGTCGAGCACGCGCATGCCCGGCCGCAATCCGAAATGGCGCACGATATCCTTGGCGATCGGAACCCATCGCCCGTCATAGCGATAGCCGCCATAGCCCTGTTCGCGGCGGCCGTCGAAATATTCTGCGCCGAAACGGCGCGCGACCGTCACGTTCTCCGGGTCTCCGGAGCGTGGCTTGTCCAGACGACGCTTCGCGCGCGGGTAATGGCGCAGAAGGTCGACCTCGGCCATCACTTCGGCTCCGCGGTCAGCATTTCCCGATGCGCTTCGGCCAACGCATCGTCCAGTGGCGTGAAACGGAAATCCGGAAACGCCTTGACCAAAGCCGTGACGTCGAACGAACGATGGGTGATCGGATTCTGCCGGGGCGTACCCGCGATGGGAATGGCGCGGCCGAACGGCTTGACGACCGCCCGGGCCAGATCGGCATAGGAAATCGACTGTCCGGTCGCCAGGTTGAGGGTTCCGGCGCTACGGCGCTCGAGAGCGCGAATCGTCAGCGCCACCACGTCCCCCACGTACAGATGATCCCTGGTCTCCTCTCCTTCCCCGAATAGTGCGATCTTGCCCTCGCGGTGGGCGGCGCGGCGCAGGCGGTTCGGACCATAGGAATTGTGCGTATCGGCCGCGCCGAAAACCAGCGTCGGACGCAGGACTAGCACCGGCGCTTGCGTGGCGGACTTGATCATCACCTCGCGCGCCAAATGCATCATACCGTAAAGATCGGGGGGCTGCGCGCAAGAACGCTCGCTGACGGTTCCCACCTCCATCGGATAGACGGCATCCGAACTGAAGTAGACGACGTGCTGGGGCGAGACTTTGGCCAACGCACCGCACAACGCGGCCCCCATCGCGATATTCTTCATGAAGGGATCGAGACCGCGCCCCTTGTCCGGCGTCAGCGCCGACAGCAGCACCACCGCATCGTCTTGCTTAAGGCGGCCCGCTAACGCCTCCCCGGCGCCCTCGGCCGACAAATCCAGATCGCGGCTACCGAGGGCAAGGCAAGCCGTGCCGCGGGCTTCGAGCGCCGCCACGAGCGTGCGGCCGATGAAGCCCCCCGCTCCTAAGACCACCACGCGCGCCGGCGCCTGTGGCTTGTCGTTTTCATGCCGTACCATGGCTTCTCCTAAAAAGTATTCGGCGCGCCAAGCCGTCTATAGACGAGCCCAGCCCCGCGGCAAGCCGCAGCGTCCAGAACGCCGTAGGGATCGATGACAACGCGGCCTGCCATCGCCTTTGCCAAGGCGGCCGGATCGAGCCCCCGGAAGGCGGGCCAAGGCGTCATCACCGCCAGCGCGTCAGCCCCAGCGCAAGCCTCCAACGCATCCTTCGCGCCCTGTGCCCGGGGATGGAACGTCACGACGGATGGCGGCACCACCGGGTCGAAACATCGGATGCGATAGGCCCGCAATGCCTCGATAAGGGCAAGCGAGGCTGAATTCTTGATCGAATGGGTGTTTTCCTTATAGGCCAAGCCCAGGATCGCGATCAGCGGATCGTCCGCACCGGCCAGCGCCAGGTCTTGAAGCTCCCGGAACGCCCAATCGCGGCGATGGGCACTGTTCGCCAGTGAGGCCCGGATGATGCCGGCATCCGTGCCGTATTTGTCCGCGAGATGGCACACGGTCGCAAGATCGCGTTCCAGATTGCCGCCGGCGATGCCAAGGCCCGGCGCCAAATAGGCGTAAGGGCCGATTCGCCGATCTAGGCGCAAGGAGGGCACGATCTCTCCCCAATCCGCCCCCACGCCTTCACACAGCTCGGCAAGGGTGTTCGCGATCCCAATAGAACCCACGAGGCAAAGATTGATCGAGATCTTGGCCAGTTCCGCGCTTTCGTAGCGCATCGGCAGGACCGGACAGTCGAATGCACCGAGAAACGTCTGCAGCACCGAAGGCAGCGGCGCGCGCGGCTCGGCCGCTCCGACGATGAAACGCTCGGGTTTCAACGCGCGCTCGACCGCGGCACCGAAGACCAGAGTTTCGACTTGGTAATAAAGCCGCGCGGGCATGCGTGCCAGGCGGCGAGTAAAGCCAGGCGGCACCTGACTGAGCACGATCATAATCGCGTCCGCGCCCAGCGCACCGTCGACAGTTTCGATCAACGTCCGGATCGGGCCAAGATCGCTGCGCCCTTGATCGTCGGTGGGCACGTCGGTCGCGATATAGGCCAGCGCGGCCGCACGGAGCGCGGCCGCCGAGGACGTGAAGGTAAGGCGCGCGCGGTTGCGTTCGACCAACTCCGGCAGCCCCGGCTCCACGACCGGCAGCGCACCGGCGTTCAACTCAGCGATGCGTGCTTGATCGGGGTCGTAACAAACGACGTCGAAGCCCTTCTCCGCCGCCGCGGCGGCGTAGTTGAGCCCAAGGTGCGTCATGCCGGCGTAGGCGACGACGGGGCGGGTCGTCATAGCGACTTCTCCAGCGCGTCGGCGCTCAGCCGCCCCAGCGTGTCGTTGATCCACAAGTCGTTATCGAGGTTTCCTCCTCCATGCGCGCACAGCGACTTGAAGTGGGCATATTCAGCCGCCCAGGTGGGATCGGGCTGGATCAGGGTGACCTTATCCTCGTCCGGCCGGCCACTGGGCAGCTTCCGCTTGCGATGCATGAAGACGCTGGGACCCCACTTGCACAGCGAAGTGATGTGGGCGGATCCATGCTCGGCGAAGACATCGCAGGTAAAGTGGTTGCGCCAGGATAGAAGTGTCATCTCGAATTCGAGTTCCGGCGTGCCGCTACCGCCGACCACCACGTTGTCGAAAGCCACGTTCTCAAACCGCTGGCATGAGATCACGCGATAGGCATGGTCGCGCCGGCCGAACCAGAACAAGGCGGTGTCGAGCAGATGGGAACCAAGATCAGGAAGAACGCCCGCCCCCTTGTCCCGCCACGGCGAGTTGCGCACGTCACGCGCCGTTCCGTTCCCATAGAAAATCCGGCAGCGATAGATCTTGCCCAAGACGCCGCTGTCGATCAGGGCCTTCATGCGGACGAAATGCGGCTCGAATCGATGGTTATAGGCGGTATAGCAGACCACGCGGTTTTCAGTGGCAAGGGCGGCCAGCATTTCGATCGCGCGCGAGTCTCGAGCCAAGATCGGCTTCTCCACCAGCACATGCTTGCCCCGCGACAGTAGAAACTCGAGAAGATCGAGCTTTGCCTCGTCGGGTGTGCAGACCAGGGCGGCGTCGTACCGGTCGGCGGGGATGTCGCCGATCGTCCGGACATCCGCCTCCGGCCGCGCCGGATCCACCGTGGCGACCGCATCCGCGCCGGCGATGGCCAGCCGCTTCCTGCCTTGGATTCCGAGCCCGACAACGATGCAGCGCATCTACTGCATGCTCAGCCGTACAGGACCTGGCGCTCGACCCTCTCGATCTTGGCCAACAGATCCTGCTGGCCGATCGGGATATTGCCATCGCGCTCGCACTCAAGGCCGGCGGCAAAAGCGCCCAGAATGCCGGCAAGGACTTCGTTCTTGGTCTTGGCGAGGGCAAGCGTCGCATAAGCCAGAAGCGCGTCGCCCGCTCCCACTGCATCGACGACGCGTTCGGCGAAACTGTCGATGGTGAAAAAGCTGCGCGCCTCCGTCTGCGGCCTATCGCGGAATACGATCATGCCGCGGTCGCCGAGCTTGAGCATGAGCGTCTTGCATTCCGCGCGCCGTACGAGTTCCACCCCCAACGGCCGCACGACCGAATCCTGATCGCCCAAGGCGAAACGCGCCTCGCGCTCGTTCGGCGTGACGAGATCGAACCCCTTGAACTCGAGGATATTGCCCCAGCGGCTCGCCACCTGACTGTCGGCGACGCGAAAGGCGCCTGCGGGGATGGCCTTGATCAGGTCGGGGATGGTGTGACGGTTGAACATCCCGTGACGAAAATCGCTGTAGACCACGGCATCTACCGCCGTGCCGCTGACTTGGGCGCAAATCTGGTCCAAAATCTTGTCCGAGATAGAGCGGTTATCGAGCGTATCCACCTTAAGCAGGCGGTACCCGCCGACGACGATAGCGTTCTTATTGGTCGTCGGCCGGGTCGCATCGATGATCGGTAGCGTGCGGATGCCAGACTGCTCCAGATCCTTCAGGACCTGTTCCTTCAAAGCGTCTTCGCCTAGGACCGTGGAGAAGGTGACATCCGCGCCCGCTGCCCGCAGGTGCTTGGCCACGACGGCGGCCCCACCCGTGTAGTCCTGCCGCTCTTCAAAGCGAACGCTGATCGTCGGCGTCTTCGTCATTCCTCCGATCATGCTGCACTGCGTATAGCTGTCGACAATGGTGTCACCGACCACGTGCGCCTTCATCCCCGCCAGCGACATTACGGTTTGGCGCAGATCGTTGAAGCTCAACCCCTCTCCGTCCATCAGCATCATCAGCTTGTCCGCCGCGATGGTGGGAGGAGCCAACTCAATCAAGTGCGAAGACGAATAGACGATATCACCGGGCGTGAAGATCACTTCGCCGCCATAGCTCTCCAAGACCTTGACCTCTTCCTGCGTCTTGGGATGCAGGCCACCGTCGACGTATTCGTAACCCTTGGCGAAATAGTCCGGCTGGATGAGCTTGAGGTTCGCCAGCGGCGTGGCCTGACGGTCGATCACGACGTAATCAACCATCTCAAACGCAGCCAAGTTGATCGCGCGCAACTCCTCTGGCACATAGGGCCGCACGGCGGCCTTCATGATGTGCTCGTCGGCCGTAACGCTGATGACGAGGATATCGCCCTTCGACTTAGCGTAGATCAGGTGACGCACATGTCCCGGGTGCACGATGTCGAACACGCCATGGCACATAATGACTTTCTTGTCGCGCGGCGGCGCGCCAATGATCGCCCGGATTTCCTCCGGGGTTTTTACCTTGCGGCGATAGAGAAGGATATTCTTCGCGTCCATTATCGCTGCTCGTTGGAAAGCATCCGAAACCAGGTCTTGGTCGCATCGGCGATCGAATCGGGATCCCACAATGGCGCTTCGCGCCAGTAGTCGATCTCGGCCAAAATCTTGGCGACGCCCGCCTCGAAGCTGACCTGGGGTCGCCAGTTCAACTCGCGCGTGATCTTGCCGATATCCGCCCATGTGCAATCGGGCTCTCCCGGACGCTTGGGAATACGGATCACGTCGCCGCCCAGAAGCTCGACCAGCCGGTTCACCGATTGCGGGTTGCCCGCGCCGAGATTCCAGATTTGCCCGTCACGGTCGGTCTCGGCGGCCGCCAAAAAAGCCGCGGCTACGTCGGTGACATAGAGGAAATCGCGCCGCTGCATACCGTCGCCGACGACGGTGAAGGGCTTGCCCGCCAGCTTCTGGCGAAGGAACACGCCAAACACGGCGCCATAGGCACCCGAAGTGCGCGAACGGGTGCCGTAGGCATTGAAAATGCGAACCGAGTTCGCCGGCAACCGATAAACCTGGTTCCAGTGAAAAACCGCCTGCTCACCCTGAAACTTGCTAAGTGCATAAGGATATTGGGGACGGATCGGATGGTCTTCCTTGGTGGGCACGTCGGCGAGACCGTAACACGACGACGACGCGGCATAGACCAGCTTGGCCACGCCGGCCGCGCGGGCGGCCTCCAGCACATGCACGGTTCCCTGCACGTTGGTCGACATATAGTCGAGTGGCCGCTCGATCGAAGGCACGATGTCCCCGATCCCGGCAAAGTGAAAAACGTAGCGGGCGCCCTTGAAGACGGAATCCTCCGGCGCGAGGGCACGAATGTCGCGCTCATCGAGCGCGACGCCGGGATTTCCCGCGTGGCGCGCGAGATTCGCCGCCCGTCCGCCAACCATGTTGTCGATCACGCGCACGTGAAAGCCGCGCGCGACCAGAAGATCGACGACATGGCTTCCGATGAAACCAGCACCTCCGGTAACAACGGCGAGAGGAGCGCCTGCCATCACGCGGCCCGCTTAGTCTTCAGCACCTTGACGTTGAAGTAACGCTCATCCGACATGCTTTCCGGCAGCTTGCCGGCCTTGAAGGCACGGCACAGATCGCGCACGGCGTCCTCGATCGTGTGGGTGGGTACAAAACCCAGCTTGCGCCGAATCTTGTCCGAGTTGATGTGATAGGAGCGAATGTCGTTGGTGGGCGTCGACACGATCTCGACGGCTTCCCTGCCTGGCATCTCCTCCCCCGTCACCTTGCGCACCAGTTCGGCGATCTTCGCGATCGAGAGATTCTGGAAGCCAGCGTTGAAGGTCTCGCCGGCGATCTTGCTGTCTTCGATTTCGAGAAGGAGTTTATATAGCCGGCACATGTCCTGAATATGCAGATTGGGGCGAAGTTGCTCGCCACCAAACACCGTGATCTTACCCGCGTTCACCGCGTGGTTCGTTAGGATGTTGACTGAGAGGTCCAATCGCATCCGCGGCGAATAGCCGCAAATCGTCGCCGGCCGGATGGTGACGCAAACGAAGTCCTTGGATTGATGCTTGAACAGCAGCGGTTCGCACAGCCCTTTGAACTTGTTGTAGAGCGTCAATGGAACCAGGGGGTGTTCCTCGGTGACGTCGGGCTGATCGGAAACCCCGTAGACGGAGCTAGATGAGGCGTAGATGAAGCGACGGACGCCTTGTTCCTTGGCTGCGACCACCAACGGCTCGAAGCAATCGTAATTGATCGTAGTGCTGAGATTTTCGTCGAGCTCGAAGCCGGCATCGTTGGAGATGCAGGCCAGGTGGATGACAGCGTCCACCCCCCAGCACGCCTCCTTGAACTTGGCCGCGTCGCGGATGTCGCCCTGGATAAGCTTGAGGCGGTTCCGCGGCTCCAGGTAACAACCATAGTACATGGTGTCGTAGACGCTGACGTTGTACCCGGCGTCCAGGAGTTGCGGCACCAGCACGGTGCCGACGTAACCGGCACCGCCGGTGATCAAAACATTCTTCACAATCCGATATCCCCAGTGATTCGGCCGTCGCCTTATTCCGCCGCCCGCCGGCTGGTGTCGATGGCATAACCGGCGGCTTGCGCGTCCTTGTAGAACATCTCGACCGTTTCGAGCGAATAGGCGGTCAAATCCTTGCCCACGAGCGAAAGCTTCTTCAGAACGTCGTTCGTCACCGTGATGACGTGGCAGCCGATGCCGTCGGCATGGAAGATGTTGAGCAACTCGCGGGGGCTCGCCCAGAGAAGCTCCGCGTTGGGTTTGACCTTCATGATCGACAGCGCTTCCTGCATGACCGGCACGGGATCGACACCGGTGTCGGCGATGCGGCCGGCAAAAACGGAAAGGATGGCGGGCGCGTCCGGCGCCAAGGCCGCGGTGATTTCGCGTACTTGGTCGAGCGTCATCATCGCAGTGACGTTGAGCTTGACGCCCACTTTCGACAGGCGCGCCACGGTATCGGCCGCAGATTGGCTTTTGGTGTTGGTGACAGGAATCTTCACATAGACGTTCTTGCCCCACGATGCGATCTGGCGCGCCTGCAGCTCCATCGCGCCAAAATCGTCAGCGAAGACTTCGAAGGAAACCGGCCGGTCCGGAACGATCTTCAAGACCTCGAGGGCAAAGGCCTTGTAGTTGCTGACACCCGCCTTGCGCATGAGTGTGGGATTCGTGGTGAAGCCCTTGATATGGGGCAAAGCATACATTTCCCGAATTCCGGCGAGATCGGCGCCATCGGCGAAAATCTTGATCTTGAGCCGGTCTATTGCGCTCTGTGCCGCCATCTAAGCCCCCAGTTTTCCGATCTGCCGAATCACGATATCGGCGGCCTCGCCAAGCGAGCATACCGTCCAGTCGGCCACCATCGGCTGCCATTCCCGATAGCCGCGATCTATGAATATAGTCTTACAGCCCGCCGCCTGTCCCGCCCCCACGTCACGCCAACGATCGCCAATCATAAAGCTTGCCGCAAGATCGATCCCGTTTTCTCTCGCGGCCTCATGGATCATTCCGGGAGCCGGCTTGTAACGGTCGGGTGCCTGCGCCTCTGTCTCATAACAGACCTTAAAATCGTCTATCAACAGGTCCTTGCGCAAACGATCGTGCATGGCTTCGACCACGGCCCGATCCTGTCGACCGGTGGCCACATCGGGCTGATTGGTCACGACGATCAGCAGAAATCCGGCCTCCCGGAGGCGCCGCAAGGCGTCAGGGACATCCGCCAAAATCTCGAATTCTTCTAGCGTCGCGGGAGAGTATGGCCTTCCATCGCGCACGGGCGCCCGGTTGAGCGTGCCGTCCCGATCAAGAAAAACCGCGCGCCTCATCGCCGCGCGGCGTCTCCCATCAGCCCTTCCCACTTCGTGGCCGTCCGCTGAAGCGCGGGATGGCTTACGAGGCAGTGCCAAACGACGGCCTGGAACGCTTCGCTGTGGGGCGTCACGCGCGCCGGGCTGGGCGCCGGGATGATGACGACGATGTCGCCCTTCTGGGCCGTGTAGCCCGTCGCGCGCCCGACGATGCCGAAGACCTTAGCCCCACATCCCTTGGCAACGTCGATCGCCTTGACGAGGTTGGGGCTCACGTTGCGCTCGGCATCGCCACCGCCCACGGAGAAAATCAGGATCGCGTCGCGCGCGGAAATGCGGCTGACGCCCAGCCAGCCCGAAAACACGGTGTCCCAGCCTTCGTCATTCGTCCGCGCGGTCAGTTCGGACACGTTGTCCACCGGCGTGTAGGCCTCGATACCGCACAGCTTCCTGAAGTCGTTGACCGCATGGCTGCAATTGCCCGCACTGCCGCCCACGCCCAGAAGAAAGAGGCGGCCCCCGCCCTCTCGGATTTCGGCCAAGGCTCCGGCAAGCCGGTCGATCGCCGCGCGGTCGATCTCGCGCGCGATGACAGAGACCTCGTTAAAGAATGACTCGGCGAAGGACATCGGGAACTTTCGAATGATGCAACGGCCTAGAGGCGGGAAACGGCTCGCAAGGCCCACACGCCATGCCTCGGGAGCACGGATATTCTTGCCTTCGTCAGGACCTATCAAGAGGGAAAGGCCATCTATTGCCGATTTATTCGGCCTTTAGGGACGTTCCTCATTGCGCTGGAAATCATGCCTTGTTTTAATGCGCCCTTCATTGCACCCCCACAAGACCATCGGGAAATGCTCCCCTTACCAAACGCGGATTTGCTGCGCCTGTACCGCACCATGCAACGCATACGCGTGGTAGAGGAGCAGATCGCCGCGCGTTACGCCGACCAGGAGATGCGCTGCCCCACACATTTCAGCATCGGGCAAGAAGCCGTCGCCGTGGGCGTATGCGACCATTTGGCCATCCACGAATACGTGCTCAGCGCCCATCGCTCCCACGCCCACTACCTGGCGAAGGGGGGGGCGCTCAAAGCCATGGTCGCCGAGCTGTATGGCAAGGCAGCGGGTTGCGCGCGCGGCAAGGGCGGCTCCATGCATCTGATCGACCGCAGCGTGGGCTTCCTGGGTTGCGTGCCCATCGTGGGCAGCACCATCTCCATCGGCGTCGGCGCGGCCTACGGCGCCAAGCTGAGGGGAGAGCCGCAGGTCACGGTCGTCTTTTTCGGAGACGGCGCGACCGAGACGGGCGTCTTCCACGAAAGCCTGAATTTCGCGGCCGTCCACAAACTGGCGGTCGTCTTCGTTTGCGAGAACAACCTCTACTCGGTCCTCAGTCCCCTCGCGCCGCGCCAGCCGGATGGGCGCCAGATCGTGGACCTGGCCCGGTCGCACGGCCTTCCGTCCGAACAGGGCGATGGACAGGACGTGACCGCCGTTCACGAAATGGCTGGCCGCCTGATCCGGAAGGCGCGCGCCGGCGAGGGGCCGGTCTTCCTCGAGCTGAAGACGTACCGATGGCTCGAGCATTGCGGGCCGCTCAGCGACACCCATTTGGCGTTCCGGCCCGACGGCGAATATGACGAATGGCGCAAACGCTGCCCTGTCGTGGCCCTGGAGACGCGGCTGCGTGAGGCTGGAGCCCTGACGGACGCGGATATCGGTGCGCTTAAATCCAAGATCCGCGCCGAGGTCGACGAAGCCGTGGCATACGCCAAGGCGAGCCCATTCCCCGAGCGCTCCGAGATGCTTGCCGGCGTCTATCCCTCGTGACGGCGAACCCCACCGTGACAAATCGTCAGCTCAAGTACGCGGAAGCCGTCAACGAAGCGCTCGACATTTGTTTGGCGCGCGATCCTCGCGTCTTCGTGCTGGGGCTGGGCGTCTCCGACCCCGTCGGTGTGTTCGGAACCACGAAAGGATTGGCGGAGCGTCACGGCGCCAACCGGGTGGTCGATATGCCGGTCGCCGAGAACGGCATGACGGGCGTGGCGCTGGGCGCGGCGCTGGCCGGAATGCGGCCGGTCATGACGCATCTTCGAGTCGAGTTTTCAATGCTGGCCATCGACCCGATCGTCAACCAAGCCGCGAAATGGCACTATATGTTCGGCGGCCAGGCGGTCGCGCCCATGGTCATTCGCATGATCGTCGGCCGTGGCTGGGGACAAGGCCCCCAGCATTCCCAAAGCCTGCACAGCTGGTTCGCGCATATTCCCGGGCTCAAGGTTGTGATGCCCGCAACGCCCGCCGACGCAAAGGGTATGCTGATTTCCAGCATCGAAGACGACTCCCCGGTCATCTTCGTGGAACACCGCTGGCTTCACGGCGTTCACGGGCAAGTGCCGGAGGGTCACTACACCACTCCCCTAGAACCCAAGATCCTGCGCAAAGGGCGCGACATCACGCTGGCGACCCTGTCGTACATGACGCTGGAAGCCGCCCGCGCGGCGGAAGCCCTGGCGCGCCAAGGCATCGAGGCGGAAATCGTCGACCTGCGCGCGATCAATCCGTTCGACGACCAGCTCCTGATCGGCTCTGTCGGCCGAACCGGCCGTCTGATCGTATGCGACCATGCGACGCTGAACGCCGGCTTCGCGGGCGAGGTCGTGGCACGCGTCGCCGAGAAGGCCTTGGACCGTCTCAAGGCGCCGCCAATCCGCATCACGTTGCCCGACGGGCCGACGCCCACGACGCGCGCTCTGTCCAACTACTATTATCCCACGGCCAAACACATCGAGGCCGCTGCCTTGCACATGTTGGGACGACCGGCGCCCGAACCCAGTGATCATATCCGCCCCAGTGATTTCCTCGACGTGCCGGACAACAGCTTTAAGGGTCCATTCTGAAGGCGAGCCCGGCGCACTCTGGCCTGCAGGGAGAGCGGCGCGTGAACGGAACCACGAAACCGAATGAAGCCAAGCCGCTGTCGCTCACCGTCGCGCTCCTGTTCCGCAACGAGCGCGAGACCTTGCCTGCATCGCTGGCCGCGATCACGGCGGCGCGTGCGCATATCTTGGAACTCATCGTCGTGGACGACGCATCGACTGACCGCAGCCTCGAAGTCGTCCGCGCACACGCCGGCGACCTGCCGCCGATCCGCGAGATCGTGCAGCCGATCCGGGCGGGTACGGTCGCCGCCATGAATGCGGCACTCGATGCGGCGCGAGGAAGTCATATCCACTTCGCCGCCGCCGACGACATCACCCTGCCAGGTTTCTTCGAACGGTCGCTTACGCTCCTCTCGACGCATCTGGACGCTGGGCTGTGCTCAACTCGGTCGCGCTTGCTCGACAAAGCGGGACGGGATCTGGGGCCCTTCACGACCCCCTGCCCACGCCGCGAGAGCGGCTATCTCCCGCCCGCCATTTGCCGGGATGCGCTCTACACGCTGGACAGCTGGTTCATGGGCAACACTGCGATCTTCCGTCGCGATGCGCTTCACCACATGGGCGGCTTCGACCCTTTGCTGGAGGGCTTCAGCGATGCTTTCGTCTGCTGGAGCCTAGCGCTGCGCCACGGCGCCTGCTTTGATCCTGCCTTTCTAGGCGCGAAGCGGGATATTTACGCCGGAATGGGCTCATCACTACATGCCGATGTGACTAGATCCGAAGCCATTTGGCGACACGCACGAGAGAAATTCTCAGACGAGTTTGGCTCCGGATTTGACCCGCCGCTGCTAGCCCGTCTGGAACGCCGCTGGCGCTTTAACGGACGACGCTATCGCTTACAGCAACGCCTACTGCCCGCGAATACACCCACTTGGCAAACGTCCTTCCGGGCGGCGCTGTTTCTCACCATCCGGGTCGGACTGGCGGCGGTCGTCAAGCCGTTCGACATCGCGATGCTTCTGCAACGGCGCCTGAACGGTGGCTAGGAGCCGTCTGACGGCCGAGCCCTATATCCGCGGTATTCCCCGCGTCAAAATCGAGGACGGCGACCACGTGAAAGCCCGCGCGATATTGCCCGTGCTGGCACGGGCCGCAGCCTGCACTTCCGCGCGCGCGCGCCAAATCGCACCCAGGCCGCATATCGATGCACCAATGCCGCGCAGAACGGGCTGGAAGCGTCCACGCGGCAGGGCATAGATGAGAAGCGCCAGATTGGCCGCGATATGGACAGGCAGCAGCGGCCAAAAGAGCGGTCCGGGCATGTCCTTGACGAAAGTCCATATTCGATTGCGCGTGCCCCAATAATGGCTCATCGGATTGCCGCGCCCGCCGCTGCCGCCGCCGACGTGGCGGACCCGGGCCGATACGACCTGCATGCACCGCCCGCCAGACAGGCGCATACGGAATGCCAAGTCGACATCCTCCATGTAGCAGAAGAACCTTTCGTCGAAACCGCCCAAGGCTTGGAACGCGCTATGCCTATAGGCGCCTGCCGCCGCGCATGGACCGAACACTTCGCGATCCTGAAAATCCGCAGGAAATAGTTGCCCGTGACCACCGCGCCAGGACACGCCGAACGGCGCATAGCAGTCGCCAGCGCCATCGAGGCGCGTTGGGTCTGCGGCGTCGAGGAGCATCGCGCTCAGCATGTCGGCGTCCGGATAACGGCCAACGGCAACGGCCAGCGATTCCAGCCACTCGGGCTCCGCGAACGCGTCTGGGTTTAGCGTGACGATCCAAGGAGCGTCGGCACGGGCCGCCGCGATATTGTTCGCTGCGGCAAACCCGATATTCCGGTCGAGCGGCAGAAATTCGATACGCGGATCTGAGATCGCCACCCGGGCAGAAGCGAACGAATCGTCATGCGATGCATTGTCCACAACGGTCGCGCGAAAGTCCGCGAATGTCTGGCAAACAAGCGCGTTCACACACCGTGCGAGGTGAGACCCCGAGTTGTAGTTGACGACGACAACGTGGAATACGGGCATGGGGGAACCGCTTCAGAGCAGACCCGGCATGATAACACGTCATGCCGCGCCAATGTCGGCGTTTGCCGGACCCTGAAGTCTAAGAAAAGCGGCAGTGGGACACCGCGCCCAACGCGTCACAACAGGAAGTCGTCCGCGGCAAGCATGTTGGCCTGGACGTTAAGCAAGACGACCGGGCCCGCACCCTGAAGCATGATTGCAGTGTTGTTGCCCACCTGGACCAAACTGGCTTGCAGGTCGGCGAAAGACGCGAGGCCGGAGACGCCGGTCAGATCGATGACGTCGCCGGCGCCGGTACCGCCTTGAAAATCGTAGATTACATCCTGGCCATCACCATCGCCGTACACGAAAACGTCGTTGCCGGCGCCGCCAACCAGGCTATCGGCACCCCGGCCGCCGTATAGTGTGTCGTCCCCACCCCGGCCATTAAGCCAGTCATTCCCATCCACGCCCCAGATCAGGTTTCCGGCGTCATTACCTGTCAGCGTATCCGTCTGCAACGACCCAGAGATATCTTCGACTCCGAACGATAGCGTGTACATCAGGTCGTATGACACGCCCGTGACCGATGTTGCGAAGCTCGCTAGGTCACGACCATTTCCCCCGTCCAGGAACTCGTTTCCGTTACCGCCGTCCAGTGTGTCGTTACCCTCGCCACCATACAGCGTATCCAGTCCGGCTCCGCCAAACAGCACGTCGGCGCCATCACCGCCGACCACGGCGTCGTTGCCGGCTCCGCCATCCAGCGTATCGTCTCCGTCGCGTCCGTTCAGCCAGTCATTCCCGTCTATACCCCAGATCAAATTGCGACCATCATCGCCAGTCAGCGTGTCGATCTGCTGCGTACCATAGATATCCTCAATGCCGAACGACAGCGTGTACATCAGGTCGTATGACACGCCCGTGACCGATGTTGCGAAGCTCGCTAGATCGCGGCCATTTCCTCCGTCCAGGAACTCATCGCCGTTTCCACCGTCCAGTGTGTCGTCGCCTTCACCGCCATACAGCGTGTCCAGCCCGGCTCCGCCATACAGCGTATCAGCATTGTCGCCACCCATCAGTACGTCTGCGCCAGCTCCGCCGTCGAGGATATTCGCAGTCGCCGTACCCATGATCGAGTTGGCGAGATCGTTGCCCGTGCCATTCGCGGCAGTGCCGGTCAGAAATAAGTTTTCGACATTTGCGGCGAGCACCCACGAAAGCGCGGATTGAACCGTGTCTATGCCTTGCCCGGGGCTTTCCCATATGGCGTCATCAGGATTGTCGGCAAAAAATAGGTCGTTGCCGGCGCCACCGACCATAGTGTCGGCACCGACGCCACCATCCAGCGTGTCGTCCCCGCCCCGACCATTCAGCCAGTCGTTCCCACTTGAACCCCAGATCAGGTTTCCGGCATCGTTGCCCGTCAACGTATCGGTCTGCAGCGAGCCATAGATGTCCTCGATCCCGAACGACAGCGTGTATATTAGATCGTAAGACGCGCCTGTGACCGATGTCGCGAAGCTCACCCGATCGCGGCCGTTTCCGCCGTCCAGGAACTCATTGCCGTTACCACCGTCCAGTGTGTCATCGCCATCGCCACCATACAGCGTGTCCAGCCCAATTCCGCCGTATAGCTCGTCAGCGCCGTCACCGCCGACAACGGTATCGTTGCCCGCACCACCATCCAGCGTGTCGCTCCCAGCTCGACCATTCAGCCAATCGTTCCCGTCGGAACCCCAAATCAAATTGCCGGCGTCATCGCCCGTCAGCGTATCCGTTTGCAGCGAGCCATAGATATCCTCGATCCCGAACGACAGTGTGTAAATTAAGTCGTAAGAAGTGCCCGTGCCTGACGTTATGAAACTCGCTAGGTCGCGACCATTCCCGCCGTCTAGGAATGCGCCATCCAAACCGCCATCCAACGTGTCGTTGCCTTCGCCGCCGTAAAGCGTGTCGAAACCTTCGCCGCCATACAAACTATCCGAGCCATCATCGCCATACAGCGTGTCGATCCCGCCCTCGCCGCTCAGCGCATCCGCACCATCTCCACCATACAGTGCGTCGGCACCCAAACCACCGGCGAGGGTATTATCAAGCGCATTACCCGTGATCGCATTGTCGAGCGCGTTGCCCAAGCCAATAATCCCACCGCCGATGAGGAACAAGTTCTCGACATTGTTCCCCAGTGTCCAAGAAACACTACTCTGGACCGTATCGACGCCCTCACCAGCATTCTCCCGAACCTCGTCGCCTGCTTGCTCGACGAAAAACAAATCATTCCCATTGCCACCGACCAAAATGTCATTGCCCAGGCCGCCATAAAGCGTGTCATTCCCGCCCCGGCCATTCAGCCAGTCGTCCCCGCCGGAACCCCAGATCAGGTTTCCGGCATTGTCACCCGTCAACGTATCGATTTGCAGCGAGCCGTAGATGTCCTCAACACCGAACGTCATCGTGTACATTAGATCGTAGGACGCGCCAGTGACTGACGTTGCGAAACTCGCCAAGTCGCGGCCATTCCCGCCGTCCAGAAACTCGTTGCCGTTACCCCCGTCCAACGTGTCGTCACCTTCGCCGCCATACAGCGTGTCTAACCCGGCACCGCCATATAACAAGTCGCCACCATCACCGCCGATGACGATGTCGTTGCCCCCTCCGCCATCCAGCGTGTTGTCGGTCGCGTTTCCGGTGATGGTGTTGTTGATGCTATTGCCCGTTCCTATGATGGCCCCACCGGTCAGGAACAAGTGCTCCAGACTTGTGCCCAACACCCAAGACACACCGGCCCGCACTGTATCTGTGCCAGAGCCGCTTCCCGTGATGATGTCGCCCACGTCATCGACAATGAACGTGTCGTTTCCGACACCGCCGATCAGAGTGTCCGCGCCACCCGCGCCATCGAGCGTATTGCCGAAATCGTTCGCCGTGATGATATTCACGCCCGAATTGCCGATCGCACGGAGGTTGCTGATTCCGCCAACCAGCGTCAGAACCTCTATGTTCTCGCCCAACGCATAGTTGCCAACGGAGCGAACGGTATCGATGCCGCCATCCGCATCCTCGAGAACAACATCGTCAGCATCGCCTAGGTTTATGGTGTATGTGTCGTTGCCGTCACCGCCCGCCAGCGTGTCGACCCCGCCACCGCCGGTCATCGTGTCGTCGCCAGCACCGCCGCCGATTGTGTTGGCACCAGAATTGCCGGTAATCGAGTTGTTGCTCGAATCGCCCGTGCCATTGATATCGAGAGATCCGGTGAGAAATAGATTTTCGATATTGCCGCCGAGCGCGAAGCTAACCGACGAATTGACCGTATCCGTGCCTTCGCCGGTATATTCGACAATGAAATCGTCTGATTCCGTGATAACGTAGACATCATTGCCGATACCACCGATCAGGGTATCGTTCCCAACGCCGCCGATCAGCGAGTCGTCACCCGCGGCACCGTCGAGAATATTATCGGCCGAGTTGCCAGTGATCGTGTTGTTGAGAGCGTTACCCGTGGCGCCGATCGCCGCGCTGGCTTCGGTCAGAATCAGATTCTCGAGGTTCGCCCCAAGCGTCCATGTAGCGCCCGCTCTAACCGTATCGGTGCCTAGACCAACCTCGACAATGACGTCACCTGCGTCATCAACGATGAACGTATCATTGCCACTGCCGCCGACTAGCATATCCGCGCCGCCTGCACCATCAAGCGTAGCACCTGCATCATTTGCGGTGATGATGTTGGCGAGAGCGTTTCCTGTCGCGATCAAGCCGGCGCTCCCGCCGGTAAGCGTCAGATTTTCAAGATTGGCGCCAAGGACAGCGCCAAGAGCGGATCTAACCGTATCGATGCCTTCGTCCGAATTTTCGATGATCACATCGCTGCCGTCGCTGGACGTGATCAGATAAAGGTCATCCCCCACGCTTCCCACCAGCGTATCGGTGGCCCCTC
>CAYZFH010000033.1:0-11645 GCA_964477375.1 uncultured Rhizobiaceae bacterium
TCAGGCTTGGCCTTGCGTCTGCGCGCCCAGCTTCTGCTGGTAAAGCTGCACGAAATCGATCGGCTGGATCAAAAGCGGCGGCAGGCTGCTCTCACGCGTCAGGTCGGCCACGATCGCGCGCGCGAAGGGGAAGATCAGGCGCGGCGCTTCGATGAGAAGCGCGGGCTGCAGCGCTTCCTTCGGAATATTGATGGCCTCGAACACGGCGCCGTAGGACAGCTCGACCACGAAGATTTCTTCCCCGTCGCGCTCGGCCTTCACGTTGATCGACAGAACGATCTCGTACTCGTTGGCCGTGGGCAAAGGCCGCGCGTTGACGTCGATGTTGACCGTCACGGCCGGCGATTGCGTCAGGCGGCGGAAAATGTCCGGCGCATGCGGAATCTCGAAGCTGAGATCCTTCACATACTGCGCCTTGACGGAAAAACTCATCTGCGCGGGCGCAGCTTGGGGGGCGTCGGCCATGGAATCTGCCTTTCTCGAATGCGGTCGGGCGATGGCTAACACGGGGTGCCCGATCGGGCAACCGTGGGCGGCTTCCGGCCCGATCTTTCACCTGCTAGGTTTCCGGTAGGGGCTGGTCCTGGTCAATAATCCAAGACCGACGATAAGGGGCGACCGATGTCCGTGGTGGCCGAACAAGAGCGATTGATCGCGCGCGATGCGCGCCGGGAGCGCGACCGGCTCCTCGCCCTCATGCTGCCCGCGCTGACGCTGGTGGCGATCCTTCTGCTCCTGCCGCTCGGCTGGCTGACCTGGCAATCCTTCATCGGCGATTCGGGCCTGACGCTCGAACACTATGCCCGGCTGATCGAGGATTCGACCTACTCGAAAAGCTTCCTGCTCACCTTTGAAATCAGCGCACTGGTCACGGGGCTGGCGATCCTGCTCGGCTATCCCTTGAGCTATATGTTGTGCCAGTTGTCGCCTCGCTGGGCGGCGTTCGGCCTGGCCCTGGTCATCGTGCCGTTCTGGACCAGTCTTTTGGTCCGCACCTATGCCTGGATGGTGCTTCTGCAGCGTCGCGGCCTCATTAATAAGACGCTGCTCGATCTGGGCGTCATCGACCAGCCCCTGGCCTTCGTCCACAACGTCACCGGCACGACGATCGGCATGCTGCATATCATGCTGCCGTTCATGGTCCTGCCGCTTTACGCCACGATGCGCGCGATCGATCCCGAGTTGATGCGCGCGGCGGCCAATCTGGGCGGCAACCCGCGCTATGCGTTCTGGCGCGTGTTCTTTCCGCTTTCGCGCCCGGGCCTTCTGGCCGGCACGACCCTGGTTTTCGTCATCTGCCTTGGGTTCTACGTGACGCCCGAGCTCCTGGGTGGCGGCCGCGTCGTGATGGTTTCGATGCTGGTCCAGCGCAACGTGGAGCTTTATTTCCAGTGGGGCGCCGCCAGCTCGGTCGCGGTAATCCTGTTGATCATCGTCTTTGCCGCCTTCGCGTTCTTGAACCGCTTCCTCGCGGTCGAACGCGTGTTCGGAGCGCGCTGATGGCACAGCAAGCCCTGAACGAAACCCTCGTCTCCCGCCGGCAGCGTCTGTGGCTGTGGGTGGTGGGAAGCCTGGTGCTGCTGTTCCTCATCCTGCCGGTCCTGATCGTGATCCCGATGTCGTTCTCCGACTCGCGGTTCCTCACGTTCCCGCCGCCCAGCCTGTCGTTGCGTTGGTATCAGGCCTATCTCGGCAGCCCCGAATGGATGGACGCGACCCGCGTCAGCTTTACCGTGGCCATCTGCACCACGCTCTTGGCGACGCCGCTTGGCGTTGCCGCGGCCTACGCGCTGCGCGTGGCCGAAGCGAAATTCCTGCGCGCCATCCAGCTCGTTCTCCTGATGCCGCTCATGGTGCCCATCATCATCATCGCCATCGGCGTCTTCTTCGTGTTCGCCAAGATGAACCTGGTCGGCACCCTGTTGGGTCTGGTCTTGGCCCACACGCTGATGGCGACACCGTTCGTCGTGGTCACGACCTTGGCCGGCCTGCGCGGCTTCGACATGAATCAGGAGAATGTCGCGCGCAGTCTTGGCTCCCCGCGCTTCGCGGCCTTCATCAAGGTTACATTGCCGCAGATCAAGCCCAGCGTGATCTCGGGCGCCCTGTTCGCGTTCATCACCTCGCTGGACGAGGTCGTGATTGCGTTGTTCATTTCCGGCGGCGAGAACTCGACCCTGACCAAGCGCATGTTCAACGCGCTGCGCGACGAGATCGACCCGACCATCGCCGCGATCAGCTCGATGCTCATTCTCGTCAGCCTGTCGATCGTGCTGACGGCGTCGCTTCTGTCCGGCCGAAAATCAGGACAGCGTAAGACTTAAGACAGACGCCTCAGCGCGCGGCGGGAACGACGATGGTGCTTTCGGGATGGAGGCTCAGGGTCGTTTCTTGGCCGGCCGCGGGCAGTGCCGCCAGGCTCTCGTGATTCGTCGGGTGACGCATCATGACTGTCTGGCCCTGGCCCAGGTCAACGAAGACCGCCACGCTTTCGCCTTGGAAAACGACCTCACGGACGCGGCCCGACAACAGGTTCACGTCGCTCGTGCTGCGCGCGGCAGGCAGAAGCTTTTCCGCGCGGACGACCAAGAGCAAATCGTCGCCGGACGGCAGCGGCCTGCTTGTCCGCAACCGGTTGCCGTTCAGCATCACGCTTTCGTTGTCGTGGCGCCGTACGGGCAGAAGGGTCGATTCGCCGACGAAATCGGCGACGAACGCGTCGTTCGGGCTGTCGTACAGCGCCCTCGGCTTGTCCAACTGGACCAGGCGCCCGTGATTCAACACGGCCACACGGTCGCTCATGGTCAGCGCCTCACGTTGGTCGTGCGTCACGTAAACGGTCGTCGCACCCAGCGTCTCGTGCAGATGGCGCAGCTCGATCTGCATATGCTCGCGGAGTTGTTTGTCGAGCGCCGAGAGCGGCTCGTCCATCAGGATGATCTTGGGTTCGAACACGACCGCGCGGGCCAAGGCCACGCGCTGGCGCTGCCCGCCCGAAAGCTGATGCGCGCCGCGCTCGCCGAAGCCGTCCAGCTTGACCAGGTTCAGCGCCCATTTCACGCGCTCGGCGATCTTCGCCTTCGGCACCTTGCGGGCGTTGAGCGGGAACGCGACGTTCTCGGCCACAGTCATGTGGGGAAACAGCGCGTAGTTCTGGAACACCAAGCCGATGTTGCGCTTGTGCGGCGGCACCAAGGTCACATTCTCGCTGCCGAAGAAAACCTCGCCCCGGCCCAGGCGAATGAAACCCGACAGGATGTTGAGAAGGGTGGTCTTGCCAGAACCTGACGGCCCCAACAGCGTCACGAACTCGCCCGCGGCGATTTCCAGGCTGACGTCATCCAACGCGGCGACCGAGCCGTAATGCTTGCTCACGCCACGAATCGAGATGGGCAGGGATTGGGCCGCAACTGCCACGCCGGTCTCCGGTTGCTTCTCTAGGAAAATGAAGGGAGCGGAGGCTGATGCCCCCGCTCCCCGTGTCTCACTTCTGGACGAAGCTGGCCCAGCGGGCAAGCGCCGCCTCACCGGCCGGCGTCGACCACCAATCAGGATCGATGACGGCCTGCGTCTTCATGTTCTCGGGATAGGAATTCAACGTCTTGGCGACCTCGGGCGTAATGATGCCGGTCTGGTACGCCTTCGGGTTGATCGGACCGTAGTCGATATACTTGGTCAGGTTCGCCTGCGGCTCGGGTTGCAGCATCTCGTTGATCAGCTTCATGGCACCCTTCGGATTGGGGGCGCCCTTCGGCACGGCCAGGCACTCGGTCAGGAACAGGGCCTGATTGAAGTGCATTTTGACCTTCACGTTCTCTTTGACGAGCGCCTGCGCACGGCCGTTCCAGATCGCGACATATTCCGCTTCGCCATCCTTCAGCATCTGCGCCGACTGGCCGCCCGAGGTCCAGAACACCAGATGCGGCTTCAGCTCCTCGAGCTTCTTATAGGCGCGATCGACGTCGAGCGGATACAGCTTGTCCGGCGCAACGCCGTCCGCCATCAGCGCTTCTTCCAGCGACTCACGGGCCAGGTTGCGCATCGCGCGCTTGCCGGGAAATTTCTTCACGTCCCAGAACTCGGCCCAATTTTTCGGCCCTTCGCCTTTGACGATGTCCGCGTTCCACGCGATCACGGTCGAGAACGAGAGAAGGCCGACCCAGTGCTTGTTCACGCTGATCTTCGGCAGATCCTTGGCCGCGGGGATCGCGCTGTAATCCAGCTCCATGAAGATGCCGTCGTTCGCGCCGCGTTGGCAGTCGGTGACGCCCAAGTCCACGACGTCCCAGAATGTTTTGCCGCTCAAGACTTGGCTCTTCACCGGCGCGAGGCCCGTGAGGTTGTCCTGTTTGACCTTGATGCCGAGTTTCTTTTCAGCCGGTTCGATGAACGCTTTCGTTTCGGCGTCCTGATAGGCGCCGCCCCAAGACGAAAAGGTCACGGTCTCCTGCGCGGAAGCGGTCATCCCGCTCCACGCGACAACGGCGCCCACGGCAGCCGCCACCCACAGCGATTTTCTCAACATCCCCTCCCTAAGACTGCGGGCGATTGCTCATTCCGCCGTCCGGTAAGCCATCGAAATATCGCCCGAACGGCGAAAGCCTAGGGCAAGGGGGACCGTCACGGCAAGTTAGGGTGATACGCGGAAATTATCGCGGAGAGCGTCTAAACGTCGCCGAACGGATCGGGATGCGGTTCGCCCGTGGGATCGAACGTGGTGATCTCGGCATTGGCGACGGTGCGGCCGGTCAGGCCGCGGATGAAACCCCAGTGAGTAATTACCAGGACGTGGGGCCAATCATGTTCGTCGCGCATGCGCTCGCGGAACCGGTGGCAGCGCACGACGATGTCGGCCTCGGTCTCACTCTCCGGCCACCAGCGGCTGGGCAGGTGGTCGAGGATGAATTGCGGCCAGCGCGGCTCCAGATGCTCGCGCGCCGTGCCGATGTCGCAGATGAAGCCGGCGCGTTCGCCGACCAGCGATTCGACGGTCACGGGCCGCTTCAGGATGTCGTTGACGATCGCGGTCGTCTCGAGCGCGCGGGTATAGGGGCTGGTGATGATGCGCTGGACCGGATGGTCGCGCAGCGTCTCGGCTGCCTGGCGCGCCTGCTCCCGGCCCAATTCGGTCAGGGCGGGGTCTTCGATCCCCGGATCGACGCGGGTGACCGAGAAGGTAACGTTGAAAAGGGACTGTGCGTGGCGAAGCAGGATCATCGTGCCGTCGGCCGCCGCTTTGCCTTGTTCTTTGCCAAACCAGCCATTATCTAACGGGGTGACGCGGCCGGGACCGGCTCCGCGACTGGGTTTATCCCAAGCGCGGGGGGTGGTCCAGCCTGCCTCTCAGGCGGGTCGAGTGTGCCGAGATCGGGCGATCAGGACATGGGCGACGGCGGCAACATCCAGTTTCTCGACATTGTATTTTTCGCGGCGGTGGCCGTTTTCCTCGTGCTGCGCCTGCGCAGCGTCCTTGGCCGCCGGAATGGAACGGAAAAGCAACAGCCCGACCCGTTGCGGCGCGATCGTCCCGCCCCGAACCAGCCCAATTCGGACCGGGTCATCGAGTTGCCGCGCCGTCCCGTCCACGGCGAACCGCCGATGGCGACCGGCAGCGCGGCCCAGGCCGGCCTGACCCAGATCCAATTGGCAGACCGGTCCTTCGAACCCGAAGGATTCCTCACCGGCGCGCGCGGCGCGTTCGAGATGATCGTCGCGGCCTTCGCCGCGGGGAATAAGGATCAGCTTCGCTCGCTTCTGTCGGACGAGGTCTATCGCAACTTCGCCGACGCCATCGACGCGCGCACGAAGAACGGCGAAACGCTGCAGACGACCCTGGTCGGCATCAAAAGCCTCTCGATCGACGAGGCCGAGATGCGCGGCAGCACGGCGATCGTGACGGTGAAGATCGTTTCCGAGCAGGTGAACGTCACACGCGACAAAGGCGGCGAAGTGGTCGACGGCGATCCGTCGCACACCGCAGAAGTGACGGACATCTGGAGCTTCTCGCGCGACACCCGCGCATCAGATCCCAACTGGACGCTTGTCGAGACTCGCAGCCCGAACTGATGTGATGGGCCGATTGGCCGGGGCGGTGGCGCTGATCGCGCTCGCGGCCTGCGCCGAAAAGACGTCTCCGCCGCCGCAAGTTTCGGCCCAACCGGTTCCGCCATCGCCCACAGCATCCGCGCCGCAAGCGGCGCAGCCGATGACCTTCCCGGGCTTCTCCCTCACCGCCGTGTCCTTCGCCGACCTGCCCGGTTGGCAAGCCGACAAACAATCCGACGCGCTTGTCGCGTTGCGCCGCTCCTGCGCCAAGATCGCGGCGCAACCGGCGGACCGTCCCGTGGGCGCCAACAATGTCGGCGGCAACGCCGGGCAATGGCGTGCGGCCTGTGCCGCTGTGCACACCGCGAAAGACGACGACGCGCGCGGCTATTTCGAGCGCGAGTTCCGCGCCTATCGCGTGCAGGCGGCGGACGGCAAGGAAGGTCTCTTCACCGGCTATTATGAACCCAGCCTGCGCGGTTCGAAAACGAAGGACGCCCGCTTCACCGTTCCGATCTACCGCTATCCGCCCGACTGGAACGCAAAGGGCGGTCCCTATCCCGACCGCGCCGCGATCGATGCGGGCGCCTTGGCCGGCAAGAAGCTGGAGATCGCGTGGGCCGAGAGCGCCATCGACGTGTTCTTCCTCCAGGTCCAGGGCTCGGGCCGCATCGAGCTGCCCGGCGGCCAGATGATGCAGGTCGGCTATGCCGGCGATAACGGCCGCAAGTATGTCGCCATCGGCAAGATCCTGATCGAGCGCGGCGTCTACAAACCCGATGAGGTTTCGCTGCAGAGCATCCGGGCCTGGATGGACGCGAATCCGAAACAGGCGCCCGCGCTCATGCGAGAAAATCCGCGCTACATCTTCTTCCGGGTGTTGGATGCCGATGGGCCGATCGGCGCGGGTGGTGTCCCGCTGGTCGCGGGCCGCAGCCTGGCCATCGATCCCACTTTCATGCCGATGGGTGCGCCGCTCTGGCTCGACACGACCTGGCCCGGGACCGAGGCCAAGCCCATGCGCCGCCTGGTCGTGGCGCAGGACACGGGCAGCGCCATCAAGGGGCCTATCCGGGGCGATGTGTTCTGGGGGCCGGGCGAGGAGGCCGAGCGCCACGCCGGGCAAATGCGCCAGCCGGGCACCTATTTCCTGCTCCTGCCCAAAGCGGTGAACGCGCCGGCCTCTTGATCCGCTTGCCGCGCCCGGCGGCCTCGCGCATTGTTGCGGGCCGGGGCGCGCCGCCGGATGGGCGGAATCGGCGCGGAAAATCATAGGGTTGGCCGGTGGAACCAAAGCCGAGGGTCGCGCTGTTCGTCACCTGCCTGGTCGACCTGTTCCGGCCGAGCGTGGGCTTCGCCGCGGTCAAGCTGTTGGAGCAGGCGGGCTGCTCGGTCGAAGTGCCGCGCGCCCAGACCTGCTGCGGCCAGCCCGGTTACAACTCTGGCGATCATGCGTCCGCCGTCGCCATCGCGCGCCAGGTGATCGAGGCGTTCGAAGGCTACGACTATGTCGTCGCGCCCTCGGGCTCGTGCAGCGGCATGATCAAGACTCACTATCCCGAATTGTTCGAGAACGATCCGACCATGCACGCCCGCGCGGCGGCTTTGTCCGCGCGCACGCATGAGCTGATCTCGTTCCTGGTCGACGTGCGGAAGATGGCGTCGGTCGCCGCGCGCTTCGAGGGCAGCGTGACCTATCACGATTCCTGTTCGGGCCTGCGCGAGCTGGGCGTGAAGACGCAGCCCCGCCGGCTTCTCCGATCCGTCGCGGGGCTTTCGTTGAAAGAATTGACCGACGCCGAAGTGTGCTGCGGCTTCGGCGGCGCGTTCTGCGTGAAGTATCCGGCGATCTCGGACCGCATGGTCACGGACAAGACGAAGGCCGTGACCGCGACGGGCGCCGGCACGCTGCTCGCGGGCGACATGGGCTGCCTCCTCAACATGGCGGGCAAGCTCTCGCGTGAAGGCGCATCCGTGCGTGTGCGCCATGTCGCCGAGGTGTTGGCCGACATGGCCGACGGTCCCGCCATCGGCGAAGCGGCGGACTGACATGCAGCCGACCAGCGCCACCTTCAAAGGCAACGCGACCGACGCCCTGGCCGATGCCAAGCTCCAGAAGGCGCTCGGCCACATCAAGACCGGTTTTATCGAACGGCGGCGCAAGGCGGCCGAGCGGCTGCCCGAATTCGAGACGCTGCGCGACGCGGCCAAGGCGATCAAGGATCACACGCTCGCCCATCTCGATCTCTATCTCGAGCGCTTCGAGGCCAAGGTGATCGCGACGGGCGGCCAGGTGCATTGGTGCCGCGACGCGGCCGAAGCGCGCGCGACGATCCTGGAGATCTGCCGCGCGCATGACGCGCGTACGGTCACCAAGGGCAAGTCCATGGTCGCCGAGGAGATCGGCCTTAACGACTATCTCGAAGCCAACGGCGTCGAGCCGGTCGAAACCGATCTCGGCGAATACATCATCCAGCTCCGCCACGAACCGCCCAGCCACATCATCGCGCCTGCGATCCATGTGAATAAAGAAGAGGTGGCGGACGCCTTCCGCGCCGCGCACACGCATCTGCCGGCGGGGCGCCCGCTGGAAGAGGCGCCGACCTTGCTGGCCGAGGCGCGCAAGATCCTGCGCGAGAAATTCGTCGCCGCCGATGTTGGCATCACCGGCGCCAACTTCATGATCGCGGAGACGGGCTCGACCGTCATCGTCACCAACGAAGGCAACGGCGACCTGACCCAGACGCTGCCCAAGGCGCATATCGTGTTGGGCAGCATCGAGAAGGTGGTGCCGACCTTGGAGGACGCGGCGACGATCCTGCGTCTCCTCGCGCGCTCGGCCACGGGCCAGGAATTCTCGGTCTACACGACCTTCTCGACCGGCCCGCGCCGCGCGGAGGATGCCGATGGGCCGGGCGACTTTCATGTCGTGATCCTGGACAACGGCCGCAGCGGGATGCTGGGCACGGAGTTCCAGGAGATGCTGCGCTGTATCCGCTGTGGTGCATGCCTCAACCATTGTCCGGTCTATGGCGCGATCGGCGGCCATGCCTATGGCTGGGTCTATCCGGGGCCGATGGGTGCGGTGCTGACGCCTTGGCTTGTAGGACTTGAGCAAGCGCGCGACCTGCCGAATGCGTCGACCTTCTGCGGCAAATGCGAAAGCGTCTGTCCCATGCGCATCCCGCTGCCGAAGCTGATGCGCAAGTTGCGCGAGAAGGAATACGAGCAGAAACTGTCGCCGCCGGCTGCGCGCTGGGCGATCTCGCTTTGGGCCTTCGCCGCGCGGCATCCGGCGCTCTATCGCCTGGGCGCGTCGTTCGCGGCGCGGATTCTCGGCGCGCTCGGAAAACGCGCGGGCCGTTTCCGCACGTTGCCGCTCGCGGGTGGCTGGACCGCCGGTCGCGATTTTCCTGCGCCGCAAGGCCGCAGCTTTCAAAGCTTGTGGGCCGAGCGGAAATGAGCGCGCGCGAAGAAATGCTCGGGCGCATCCGCGGCGCGGTCGGCAAAGGCCGCGCTTCCGATGCGGCGCGTGCGGTCGATGCGCACTTGGCGGCGCATCAAACGAACCTGATCCCTGCGCGCGGACAGTTGGCGCCAGACGCCAAGGTCGCGTTGTTCGAGTCGATGGCGCGCGAGGCCTCGGCCACGCTGACGCGCGTCGGCGCGGCGTCCGATGTGCCGGACGCCATCGCCCAGTTCCTCAAGCAAGAGAATCTCCCGAGCCGCGTCGCCATGGCGCCCGATACCTGGCTCGGCGGTTTGGGCTGGGAGAAGCAGCCGCTTCTTTCCATCCGCCGCGGCCGTGCTGAGCCCAGCGACGATGTCGGCGTGACGGCGGCCTTCGCGGCCGTCGCCGAGACGGGCACGTTGATGCTGCTGTCGGGGCCCGCCACGCCGACGACGCTCAATCTCCTGCCCGAGACCAGCATCGTCGTGCTGCGCACCTCGCAGGTGGTCGGCGCCTATGAAGAGGCGTGGGCCCGGTTGCGCCAGGCACGCGGCGGCGAGGACGGCGCAGTCGCCATGCCGCGCACGGTCAACTTCATCACCGGCCCGTCGCGCAGCGCGGATATCGAGCAGCAACTCCAGATGGGCGCGCACGGGCCGCGCCGTCTTCATATTGTTCTGGTCGACGAATGAGCGCCAAGCGCCCGCGCGCCGATGAGACGGAGTTATGGCAGTGGGCCACGCGCGACGCGAAGCCGTTGCGGGCGCGTAAGCCGCGTGCCTCCGCGCCGGCACCGCAGCCCGAGGCGAAACCCACGCCCCGCTCCGTCTTGCCTTCGCCGCCGCCGAGATCCGGCCTGCCCGAGCTGTCGCATGGCGCATCGCCCGGTGTCGACCGGCGCACGGCGGAGCGTCTCCATCGCGGTCAAATGGACATCGACGGCCGGATCGATCTTCACGGCATGACCCAGGCCGAGGCGCATGATTCCTTGGCCGCGTTCATGGACAAAGCCGAAGCACGCGGCTGGCGCTGCGTGCTGGTCATCACCGGCAAGGGTACGCGCGGCGGCGGCGTCTTGCGCGCGGCGGTGCCGCGCTGGCTCAACCTCGCGCCGCACCGGTCGCGCATCCTGTCGTTCGGCGCGGCGCGGCCCAAGGATGGCGGCGACGGCGCGCTCTATGTGCTGCTGCGCCGTAGGCGGATGTCATGACGCCCTTCGGCCAGAAGCTGCGCCAACTGCGCGCGGTGCGGAAAATGACGCTCAAGGATTTGGCCAAGGCGCTGCACGTGACGCCGGCCTATCTCTCGGCGCTTGAGAACGGCAAGCGCGGCAAGCCGAGCAAGGGGCTGGTGCATCAGGTCTCGGCGGCGCTCGGCATCATCTGGGACGATGCGGAGGAGCTGGCGCGTCTGGCGGCGCTCTCCGATCCGCGGCCGCGCGTCGACACGTCCGGCCTGTCGGCCAAGGCGACCGAAGTCGCCAACCGGCTGGCCGTGGACATAGGACGCCTGTCGGATGCCGAGCTGGACCGGCTGATGGAAGTGCTGAAGACCTCCGCGCCCAATCCAAAAGCGAAGCGCTAACGCTTAAGACGCTCTCTTCAGAAAAAGCTTCGGTGACAATCCAAACCGCATGCGGCGCGGTCGTCCGCAATTCAAAAGGGTTGCGCGCGTTGTCTCGAATGACGCTGCGGTGAACGCAACCGCACTGCGCGTCAAAGAATGAAGCGGGACAGGTCCGTGTCGCGCGCCAGGCTGGCGACTTTTTCGTCGACATAGGCAGCGTCGATCTTGACCGCCGTGCCCGGCCGGTCGGGCGCGTTGAAGCTGATCTCCTCGACCAGCCGCTCCAGAACCGTGTGCAGCCGCCGCGCACCGATATTCTCGACCCCTTCGTTGATCTCGGCGGCCAGGCCCGCGATGCGCGCGATGGCGTCGTCGGTGAAATCGAGGGTGACGTCCTCGGTCTTCATCAGGGCCGTGTATTGCTTGATCAGGCTGTTCTCGGGCTCGGTCAGGATGCGCGAGAAATCGTCGCGGGTCAGCGCCTTCAGCTCGACCCGGATGGGCAGGCGGCCCTGCAGCTCGGGCAGAAGGTCCGAAGGCTTCGACAGATGGAATGCGCCAGAGGCGATGAACAACACATGGT
>CAYZFH010000033.1:11655-18481 GCA_964477375.1 uncultured Rhizobiaceae bacterium
TGGTGCCCTCGATCAGCGGCAGGAGGTCGCGCTGAACGCCCTCGCGGCTGACATCCGCGCCTGCGCGCTCGCTGCGCGAGGCGATCTTGTCGATCTCGTCCAGGAAGACGATGCCGTTATCCTCGACCGTGCGGATGGCCTCGGCCACGATCTTGTCCTGGTCGAGCAGCTTGTCGCTTTCCTCGGCGATCAATAGCGGGTGGGAATCCGCGACGGTCATCTTCTTGGGCTTGGTGCGCCCGCCGCCCAGCGCCTTGCCGAAGATGTCGTTCAGATTCAGCATGCCCATCTGGGCGCCCGGCATGCCGGGGATCTCGAAGGTCGGCAAGGCACCCGCGCCGCTCTCGCTGACCTGAAGCTCGATTTCCTTATCGTTCAACTGGCCTTCGCGCAGCATCTTGCGGAACTTCTGCCGCGTATCGGGCGCGGCGCCCTGGCCGACCAGCGCGTCCAGCACGCGGTCTTCGGCCGCCAGCTCAGCCTTGGCTTCGACGGCCTTGCGCAGCCGCGCGCGTGTCATGCCGATCGAAACCTCGACCAGGTCGCGGATGATCTGCTCGACGTCGCGCCCGACATAGCCGACCTCGGTGAACTTGGTGGCCTCGACCTTGAGGAACGGCGCCTGGGCCAATTTCGCCAGGCGGCGCGCGATCTCGGTCTTGCCCACGCCCGTGGGGCCGATCATCAGGATGTTCTTGGGCAGAACCTCTTCGCGCAGTTCGGCCGGAAGCTGCTGCCGGCGCCAGCGGTTGCGCAGCGCGATGGCGACGGCGCGCTTGGCGTCGGCCTGGCCGACAATGAAACGGTCGAGTTCGGAGACGATCTCACGCGGAGAAAAGGCAGCGGTCACAGGCTTTCCAGGGTCACGTTGCGGTTGGTGAAGACGCAGATATCGGCGGCGATGTTCAGCGCCTTGCGCGCGATGGCCTCGGCGTCGAGGCCTGGTTGGTCGATCAAGGCGCGGCCGGCGGCCAGCGCATAAGGTCCGCCCGAGCCGATGCCGATGAGGCCATCCTCGGGCTCCAGCACATCGCCCGTGCCGGAGAGGATCAGCGAGACGCCCTTGTCGGCCACGGCCATCATGGCTTCCAGCCGGCGCAGATAGCGGTCGGTGCGCCAATCCTTGGCCAGTTCGACGCAGGCGCGCATCAGTTGGCCCGGATGCTTCTCCAGCTTACCTTCCAGCCGCTCGAACAGGGTGAAGGCATCGGCGGTGGCGCCGGCGAAGCCCGCGATCACGCGTCCATCGGCCAGGCGGCGCACCTTCTTGGCGTTCGCCTTGATGATGGTGTTGCCCATGCTGACTTGGCCGTCGGCCGCGATCACGACCTTGCCGTCTTTGCGCACGGACAGGACGGTGGTGCCGTGCCAGGCGGGGGAATTTTCCATGATGCTTGGATATGGCCGCTGGGACGGCCCCCGTCAACCGGGCGGGGTCAGCCCTTTTGGACCGTAACCCGGAAGATGAAGGGCGAGCCCGACTTGCCCGCGACCACTTGGTTGTCGCCGAGACGCAGCGGCGCGGCCTGGCGGTTCTCCGCCCGGCCGATGCGCACGCCGTTCACGAGCGTACCCAGGTGGCTCCAGATGTCGCGCACGATGGGTCCGGTCTCCGAACCCTCGATGGCGAAATGCTGGCGCGACAGGTTGTAGGGCCGCACATCGTCCAGCGTCAGCTCGACAGCGTGCGGCGGCGCCTTCTCGCCCTCGATCACGAGGCGGCCGACGTGGAACGGCAGCTCGGGCACGGCGTAGCCCGCTTCGTCCATCTGGTCCTGCAATTCGCGGCTGGACGGCAGGATGCGGATGTTGTGAACGGGGCGCTCCGCCACGATCACGGCGCGCGGCACGCCCTTGGTCAGGATACCCGTCACGTCGTGCAGCGAATGGAACAACTGCCGGACGACCGGCTCCAGCGTGACGCGTTTCTTCTCGGTCCGCTCCAGGAACTCTTCGCGCGAGATGATGGCGACGGTGGTTTCCGTGACCGCGCGGGCGGTCATGGTCATGGGCCGGCCAAGCGCCAGGCAGACGTCGCCGATGATCTCGCCGCGGCGAAGGCGGCTTTCGTCGTCTCCGCGCGCGCCGCCTGTGACCTCTACTTCGCCTTCGATGATGACGAAAGCGGCCGTGGGCGGATCGCCCAGCCGGCACAGGATTTCATCCGGTGCAAACCGTCGGTGTTTCATGGCGTGTTAATTCGGTCCCCCAAACCGCCCCAAAGGGCCGGTCCGGCCCTCCCCCGAGAACCGTATAGGCAACGGTTGTGCCATAAATGGCGGGCCGCCGGAATGAAAACCTCTATCTGGCGGTTTCCGAGGCGTTCCCAGCTAAATGTGGCCTGCCGCGCGCACTGGCGCGGTTTCCATAGGGCTGTTAAAACCCCGCGGCCGGCGGTTTCCGCCGCGGAGAGAGGCCATGCGACAGGCGACGGTCGAGCGCAAGACGCGCGAAACGCAAATCACCGCCACCGTGAATCTGGACGGGACGGGCGTATCCCGGATCGCGACCGGAATCGGCTTCCTCGACCATATGTTGGAGCAGCTCTCCCGCCACAGCCTCATCGACATCACCTTGGAGGCCAAGGGCGACCTCCACATCGACTATCACCACACGACCGAAGACACCGGAATCGTGATCGGCCAGGCCGTGGCCCAGGCCTTGGGTGACCGGCGCGGCATCCGCCGCTATGGCGACGCCACGATCCCCATGGACGAAACCCTGTCGCGCGTCGCGCTCGATGCGTCGAATCGTCCGTATCTGATCTGGAAGGTCGAGTTCTCGCGCCCCAAATTGGGCGAGATGGACACCGAATTGTTCAAGGAATGGTTCCAGGCTTTCGCGCAGATGGCCGGGCTGACCTTGCATGTCGAGAATGTCTACGGCGAGAACAACCACCATATCGTCGAGTCCTGCTACAAGGGCCTTGCCCGGGCCTTGCGGCAGGCGGTCGAATTGGACCCGCGCCAGGCCGGCCAGGTTCCTTCGACCAAGGGCACACTCGGCAAATCTCTTTAACGGTCGCGCCATGAAGGTCTTTACGGTCCATCGGCGCGAGACAGGTTCTCCGCCGGACGGCGATGTCGTTCTGGTCAAGGAAGGCTTTGCCTGGCTCGGCGCCCTGTTCGGCGCGTTCTGGGCATTGGCCCATCGTATGTGGAGCTGGGCGCTGGTGACGGCGCTGGTCGGCGTGGGCTTCGCCGTGCTGATCCAGCGCGTGCCGATGGCACCCGGCGTGGCATGCGCGATCGCGGCTGGGCTTTTCGTTCTGATCGGCGCGCACGCGAACGATGCGCGGCGCCGTTCGCTTTCGGCGCGCGGTTACCGCCAAGTCGCAATCGTCAGCGCGCGCGATTTCGACGGTGCGCTCCTGCGCTACCTCGAAGGCGCCGCCAAAGCGCGGGTGATCGTGCCGTGACGGTCGCGATCGTCGATTACGGCTCCGGCAACCTGCGTTCCGCCGCGAAGGCGTTCGAACGCGCGGCGCAAGGCACCGGCCAGCGCATTGTCGTAACGGCCGAGGCGTCCGACGTGCGCGCGTCCGACCGGGTCGTGTTGCCGGGTGTCGGCGCCTTCGCCGATTGTATGCGCGGTCTGTCCGGCGTGCCCGGAATGATCGAGGCGCTGAACCATGTTGCGATCCGTCAGCAGCGGCCCTTGCTCGGCATCTGCGTCGGCATGCAGCTCATGGCCGAGCGCGGTCTCGAACACGGCACGCATCCGGGTCTGGGTTGGATTCCAGGCGAGGTGAAGAAGATTGCGCCGGAAGACGAAACCTTGCGCATTCCCCACATGGGTTGGAACGAGCTTGACGTGGCGCCGCCGTCGCATCCGGTGCTGGACGGGCTCGATTCGGGCACCCACGTCTATTTCGTGCACAGCTACGCGTTTCAATGCCGCGAGGCGGATCACGTGCTGGCCACCGCTGCTTATGGCGGCGCGCTGACGGCCGCGATCGGGCGCGACAATCTGGTCGGCACGCAGTTCCATCCGGAGAAGAGCCAAGACGCGGGCTTGCGCCTGATCGCTAACTTCCTGAACTGGAGTCCCTGACCGTGGCGGAGGTGAATGTCCGCATCGGGGTCGAGCCGGCCAAGGAGTTCAAGGGGCCGGACCTTTACGACCTGTGCGACGCGACTGAGGGCGCCATCATCGACGGCGGCGGCTTCGGCTGGGTGCGCCCGCCGCCGCGCAAGGCGTTGGAGGCCTATTACCGCGGCGTGCTGGTGGTGCCCGAGCGCACGCTGTTTCTCGCGCGGCTCGACGGTGTCGTCTGCGGCTCGGCCCAGCTCGTGCGCCCGATGCCGAATAACGAAGCCCAGGCTTTTGCCTGCAACCTGATGCATTCGTTCGTCGCACCCTGGGCGCGTGGCCATGGCTTGGCGCGCGAATTGACGCTCGCGGTCGAATCCTACGCGCGGCGCGAAGGTTTCAAGGTCCTGAACCTCGACGTGCGCGAGACGCAGACGGCGGCTCTCGCGCTTTACGAATCGCTCAACTACGTGCGCTGGGGCAAGAACCCGAAATACGCGCTGGTCGAAGGCAAGATGATCACCGGCCACCACTACTATAAAGAACTGAGGTAGCCGCGATGATCGTCTTCCCCGCCATCGACCTGAAGGACGGTCGCTGCGTCCGCCTGCGCCAGGGTGCGATGGACGACGCTACGGTCTACAACGACGACCCGGCGGCGCAGGCGCGCAGCTTCGAAGAGGCCGGCGCGCGCTGGCTGCACGTGGTCGATCTCGACGGCGCCGTTTCCGGACAGCCGAAGAATGCCGCCGCCGTGAGCGCTATCCTCAAATCCATTTCCATGCCGGTGCAGTTGGGCGGCGGCATCCGCGATCGCGCGCGCATCGAATCCTGGCTCGAAGCCGGGGTGCGCCGCGTGGTGCTGGGCACGGCCGCCATCGCCAATCCCGACCTCGTGCGCGAGGCCGCGCGCGCCCATCCCGGCCGCATCGTCGTCGGCATCGACGCGCGCAAGGGCAAGGTTGCGGTCGACGGCTGGACGCGCGCTACCGAAACAACCGCGCGCGAATTGGCCGACGCCCTGGCCGGCGCCGGCGTCGCCGCCATCGTCTATACCGATATCGACCGCGACGGCGTACTCGGCGGCCCCAACATCGAAGCCACGGTCGCCTTGGCGAAGGGTCTGCCCGTGCCGGTCATCGCATCCGGCGGCGTCTCCACCATCGACGACATCACGGCCTTGCGCGCGCATGAGAAGGACGGCATCGCGGGCGTCATCGTCGGCCGCGCCATCTATGACGGCCGCGTCGATCTGAAGCGCGCTCTGGCGCTGGCGGCCTGAATGCTGAAACTCCGCCTCATCCCGTGCTTAGACGTCAAGGACGGCCGCGTTGTGAAGGGCGTCCAGTTCGTCAACCTGGTCGACGCGGGCGATCCGGTCGAGCAGGCGCGCGTCTATGACCAGGCGGGCGCAGACGAATTGTGCTTCCTCGACATCACGGCCAGTTCCGACAACCGCGACATCCTTTTGGATGTCGTGCGTGCCACGGCCGAGCGCTGCTTCATGCCGCTGACGGTTGGCGGCGGCGTGCGCGAGTTGGAGGATATCCGCCGCCTGCTGCTCGCCGGTGCGGACAAGGTTTCGATCAACACGGCGGCGGTAAAACGGCCCGAGTTCGTCGCCGAGGCGGCCGAGAAATTCGGCACCCAATGCATCGTCGTCGCCATCGACGCCAAGCAGGTTTCGCCCGGCCGCTTCGAGATCTTCACCCATGGCGGGCGCAACGCGACCGGCATCGACGCCGTCGCATGGGCGCGCCGCATGACGGAACTGGGTGCGGGCGAACTGCTTGTCACCTCCATGGACCGCGACGGCACGAAGAAGGGCTTCGACATCCCGCTGACCCGCGCCATCGCCGACGCCGTGCGCGTGCCGGTGATCGCGTCCGGCGGCGTCGGCACGCTCGATCACCTGGTCGAGGGCGCGCGCGAAGGCCACGCCTCGGCGGTCTTGGCTGCCTCGATCTTCCATTTCGGTACATACTCCATTGCGGACGCGAAAAAGCGCCTGGCCGAGGCCGGCCTGCCCGTGCGGGAGACACGCTGATGGCGAAAAAGCTCGATGCGCATGTGCTGGATGCGCTGTCGGAAACGATCGAGAGCCGCCGTGGCGGCAATCCCGATAAGTCCTACACGGCCAAGCTCATGTCGCGCGGCACGCGGCAGGTCGCGAAGAAATTCGCCGAGGAAGCGGGCGAGGTCGTGATCGACGCCGTGGCGCAGGACAAATCGGGCCTTATCGGCGAAAGCGCCGACGTGCTCTATCACCTGCTCGTCCTGTGGGCCGATGCGCGCATCAAGCCGACGCAAGTCTGGGCCGAGCTTGCGCGCCGCGAAGGGATTTCGGGCATCGCCGAGAAGCTGGCGCGCACAGCGCGTAAGCCGAGGAAAGCGCGGGCCAAGACCCGGAAGACGCCGCGCAAGCGATAACGGGGAGAGGGGCCATGGCGTACGATACGAACAACATCTTCGCGCGCATCCTGCGCGGCGAGATTCCGTGCAAGAAGGTGCATGAGGACCAGCACACGCTGGCCTTCCACGACATCAACCCGCAGGCGCCGACCCACATCCTGGTCATCCCCAAGGGCGCATATGTCTCGATGGACGATTTCAGCGAGAAGGCGTCGGACGCCGAGATCGCGGCCCTGTTCCGCGCGGTCGGCAAGATCGCGCGCAATATCGGCGCGGCCGAGCCGGGCTACCGCATCCTGTCCAATTGCGGCGGCGATTCGGGCCAGGAGGTGCCGCACCTCCACATCCATCTCTTCGCCGGCAAGAAGCTCGGCCGGATGAT
>CAYZFH010000034.1:0-10940 GCA_964477375.1 uncultured Rhizobiaceae bacterium
AGACGGTCAGGTTGCTCCAGATATGCGCCGCGCGATCCGGCAGCGGCAGGAACGCGGGCACCGCGACCAGGACGATGTAGGCAGCGACAATGCCCCACTGCACGCGGCGGATGGATCGCTGATGCCGTTGCAGCCAATGGCCGACGACATGCGTCCAACCCACTGCGGCGGATGCTGCGCGCATCAGGCGGCCTTTTTCGGCGCCGTACGCGGCAAGATCAGGAACACCAGAAGCCAATAGGCCGCGTAGGTGATCACGCTGGTGAGATCGGGCCGCGCGCGATAGCCGGTCAGGCCGGAAACGAAGCCGCCCAAGGCGCCGCCGTCTTCGACGATTGCCGCCGTGCTCCAAAGCGGCTTCGAAAGCACGGGTACGATGCCCAGCGAAACGAGATGGTCGACGCCCGACATCACGAGAGCAGCGCCCAAGAGCAGCAGCATGATTTCGGTGACGCGGAAAAAGAGCCGCCACGAGACATACCGGCCGCCCAACTGCAGCAGCCAATAGGTCGCGATAGCGAGGGCGCCGCCCAGCGCGGCCGCGCCGACGGACGAACCCGTGGCGATATGTCCGCTGGACAGGATGCCGTAGAGGAACACCACCGTTTCGCTGCCTTCGCGTGCGACGGCCAGAAGGGCCAGGATGAACAGGCCCCACCAATTGGCCTCTGCCATGGACCGCGCGGCGCCCTCTTCCAATTCGCGCTTCAAGGTGCGGCCATGCCGGCGCATCCACACCACCATCTGCACGATCAGGACAGCGGCAACCAGGACCATGATCGTCTGGAACCAATCCTGGCCTTCATCGGACAGAAGCTCGCCGAAGAACAGAAGGCCGGCCGCCAAAGCGACGGCAAAGACGAGGCCCGCCGTCACGCCCGCCCAAAGAAACCGCTTTCCCCGCGCCGCTTCCGGCGTGTTGCCCTGGTGGACCAGCCAGGCATTCAGGATGCCCACCACCAAAAGCGCTTCGACGCTTTCGCGCCAGACGACAAAGACGATCTGTCCCCACTGTCCGCTCATGACGTCGCTACTTGGCCACCACGGTCACTTGCGGCGCGTTGGGGTGAAAATCGTCGAAGAATTTGTATTCGCCCGGCGAGATCTTCTTGATCACCACGAAGGACACAGCGCCGGGCGCCACGACCTTTTCCTTTCGAAGCTCGATGCTCTCGAACTCGGCCGGCGTGGTGCCGGTGTTGTGGATCTCGATCTTGAACGGCTTGTCGGCCGGCACTTCGAGGCGCAAGGGCGTGATGACGCCGTCCTTCATTTCCACCTTGAAGGTCGGCAAATCCTCCGCCCACGCGGGCATCGCCGTGATGAGAAGGATCGCGAACGCGGCGAGCAGAAAGGCGCGCATGGAGAAACTGCCGATCAATAACTGCCTTTTTTGCCGGTGCCCGCGAAGGTGAAGTCGTAGGACGTCTCGAAGGGCTGGAACCACGGTTTCACGCCGGTCTCCTTGTCCGTGTGACGGCCGAACTGCGCGTGCGGGCTCGAACCGGGCGCCGCGATCTGCAGCACCAGCTTGTATTTGCCGGGGCCCATCAGTTTGACGTTGTCGCCGTAGTGCGGGCCGTCGCTGGCCACCATGGGCATCATGTCACCTTCGATGGCCTGATCCGACCCGGCCTTGGTGAGGCGGTAGTGAATGACGAGATACGGCACCCAGTCGCCTTCGGCGAAACCGTTGACGTTGTTCTTGGCCGCATGGATGTCGGCCTCGAGGTGGATGTCCGAATCCTTGGCGTCACGCATCATGCCGGGCGGATCCATCTCGATCGGCTGCAGATAGACCGCGGCGATTTCCATGCCGTTCTTGGTCACCGGCTTGCCGACGGGATACTCCTTGGCAGCGGCCAGCGAGACCAATCCAAATACGGCGACGGCGGCCGAAAAGACCGCGGGAAAGCCCAAACGCATGATTCGCACTCCAGAATCGGCAACAAAACCCAGTTCCGACAATGAGAGGCGTTCGCATCAAAATCAACGGAAGGCCGCATAAACACAGCATTACTTTTCGTTCACAGGGGCCGTAACCGCCGGTCACCGAGCGGAAACCGAGTCACCCTATGCCCGCTTGCAGCGTCATGGAGCAGGCATAGTTTGTGAAGCAGTCTTCCCTCCGGCCCATGCCACACAACAGAAGGAACACACGATGAAGCTGTTTCTCACTCCGGGAGCCTGCTCCCTTTCGCCGCATATCGTCCTGCACGAGGCGGGTCTGCCCTTCGATGCCGAAGTGGTGGATCTCAAGACTAAGAAGACGAAATCGGGCGCCGATTTCCGTGCGGTGAATCCGAAGGGCCAGGTGCCCACGCTGCAGATCGACGGCGGCGATATCCTGACCGAGGGCGCGGCCATCGTTCAGTATCTGGCCGACCAGAAACCCGAGAAGAAGCTGGCGCCCGCCAACGGCACCATCGAGCGCTATCACTTGCAGGAATGGCTGAATTTCGTCGCGGCCGAGGTGCACAAAGGCTTCAGCCCCCTGTTCAAGCCCAATACGCCCGAGGCCTATAAGGAAATCGTGAAGGAAAATCTCGGCGCGAAGTTCGACCATCTGTCGAAGGCGCTGGAAGGCCGCGACTATCTGATGGGCAACTTCACCGTGGCCGACGCCTATCTCTACACGATCCTGACCTGGGCCAAGCCCATGGGCATCGACCTCGGTAAGTGGCCGACCGTGAAGGCCTATTTCGACCGCGTCGCGGCCCGCCCCGCGGTGCGCGCGGCCCACGAGGCCGAAGCCAAGGCCAAGCAGGCCTGATACGCCGTCCAGCCCGGGGGCGAGTCAGAAGAGCCGCCCCCGCCTGGACCAACGGACGCGGTGACGGCGGCGGGGCAATCGGTTAAACCTTTGCCGGGTTTTACCGAGGAGTTACGCCGTGACCGTCCGCACCGCGACCATCGCCGACATCATCTGGCCGAGCCGACCGCAGGCCCGCGTCTTCCGCTCCGCCGCGCTGATGTTCGCCGGCCTATGCCTCCTGACCCTCTCGGCTAAGATCCAAATTCCCTTCTGGCCGGTCCCGATGACGATGCAGACGCTGGTCGTGCTGGTGATCGGCATGGCCTATGGCTGGCGTCTCGGCGCCGCCACGGTGCTGGCCTATCTCGTGGCCGGCGCGGCCGGCTTGCCGGTGTTCGCGGGCACGCCCGCGCGCGGCATCGGCCTCGCCTACATGATGGGGCCGACCGGGGGCTTCCTGCTCGGCTTCCTCGTTTCCGCCGCCGCCGTCGGCTTCCTCGGCGAACGCGGCTGGGACCGCTCGGCCCTGCGCACCGCGGTCGCCATGGTGCTGGGTCAAGCGATCATCACGCTGGCCGGCGTGGCGTGGCTCGCGATCCTGTTCAACCTACCCAAGGCCATCGAGGTCGGCTTCAAGCCGTTCCTGGCCGCAAGCCTGCTCAAGGTCGCGCTGGGCATCGTGCTGATGCCCACGATCTGGAAGCTGTTGGACCGCACTCCGGCAAAGCCCGCGGCCTGAGCGGGCTACTCAGTCGCCGTCCTCGACCTGCAGAGCGTTGAGGAAGAGCGCCTTCGATAGCGGTTCAAAGAAGTACTGCTGATAGAAAGCCGGATCGTCCACCTGGTTCTCTGAGCCGGGGAGAATGACAATCGCGTTTGCCCGCACGATCGTCCGGTCGGGTTTACGGCTGTAGACCGTCACGGTGATGCGGAGCTGAGCCAGCTTGGTTCCGGACACCGTACCAGCGGCTGGCTCCACCTTGTCGATCGTATAGCCCAGGTCCTGGAGGGTTGCGATGACTGTCCGGAGCGTCTTATTCACATCGCCGGTTTCGAATGCCCGCGCTTGCATGGCGCGGAGTTCCACCGCGCTCTTGTTGCTCATGATCTCCTTGGGCGCTTGCTTGCCCGTCTGACATGCAGAAAGCCCAAGCGCGAGCATGACCAACACACCAAGCCGCACGATAAGGCGCGCGCTCATATGGTATGCGCCTCCAAGAACGCGGCTTGAGAAAGCTTGTTGAAGAATTCCTGATAAAGCTTGGGATCTAGCAAGAGCTCCGCGCGCCAGAGTTGCCCCTTGTTGTTCACCAAATTGCGGTCGAAGGACACGCGAATCTCGACCTGCTTCGAATTCTGGATCGGCGTCGCCGTCAAGGTGACCTGAATCGTTTGCTCTTTATCCCAAACCGCGGCGTTGGCGCCGAAAAGGATCGCCAGCATGATCGCCCCCGCGACCTGCCCGCTTTCCTCGGCATCCCGCTGCTTGGACGCCACTACGACCCCAACGGGGTTGGAAGCTTCGGTAATCGTGAACCCGAGGTCTTGGAGCGTTTCAATGGAAGCGGACAGCAGCGCCGCCTCGTCCAGCGTGTCGAAACGCCGCGTCTGAAGCGAGCGCACGCTGACGGCACTTTGCGTCGGCGCGCCCACTTTCATGGCGACTTCGTTGGCTTTTGGCTGGCAGCCTTGCTGGCTGAACGCCAGAGGCAGAATTGCGAGCAGGGCGAGTGCCCTGATCCTTCTCGGTAACATTACTCACCCCCCGGTGCGAGAAGCAGCCACATGATGTCGGTAATCGCGCAAATGCTCAAGCAGTCAAAAAAGTCCTCACAAATTCGCCATAAATAAAAATCACGCTAGATTACAGTCTTCCCTAGCCCAGATTTTGCATTTAAGGGAAATCTGCTAGTTTCCGAACACTTAGGGAACCGGGGCCCATACAATGCGCAATGTTCTGAGACTCTTCGCCTGCGTTATGGCGATCGGCACCCTCGTTGCGTGCCAGTCGGCGTCCGAACACGCCGCCGAGGTTCGCGCGGGGCAAGACGGCGACAAAATGACCGTGGGTAAGGTTCAGCGCGAAATCCGCGTGGGCATGACCAACGCCGAAGTGGTCGAGGTGCTGGGCTCGCCCAACATGGTGACCACGGACGAGAAGCGCCGCGAAAACTGGGTCTACGACAAGATTTCGACGGAAACGGTGGCCTCGGCCAGCGTCGGCGGCGTGAATGCCCTGATCCTGGGCGGCGGCCTCATCGGTGGCGCGGGCGCGGCCGGCGGCGGCGTGGGCGGCGGGTACAGCAGCGGCGCAGGTGCCCGCAGCACCAGCCAGCGCACGCTTACGGTCATCATCAAGTTCGACGAGAACAATAAAGTCCGCGATTTCGCCTATCGCTCAAGCAGCTTCTAAGCGAAAGCCGGAAGCCGTGCGCCGGGCGTCGTTAGCTATCGCTCTCGTCGTCGCCGTTGTCGGGTGCAAGACGACCGACAGTTCGCCGCAGGCCCAAACCGCTGCGCTGACCCTGTCTTCCGACAGCATGGCCCAGCGCCAGATGCAGATGCGCCGTTTCGACACTAAGGACGAGGCCGCGGTGATGAACGCGTCCGCCGGCGTGCTGCAGGATATTGGGTTTCTGATCATCGAAGCCCAGCCTAAAGCAGGGCTGATCACCGCTTCCAAGGATCGCGATGCGGTCGAATCCGGCCAAGTAACCAACCAGATCATCCTGGTCGTTTTGGCGGCGGCATTGGGCGCCAAGTACGACCCAGTTTGGGAAACGGATCAAAAAATCCGCATCTCCGTCATTACGCGGCCTTCCGCCGACAAGGAGGCCACCACGGTTCGCGTCACCTTCCAGCGCATCCTTTGGAACAACCAGCGCAAAGTATCGCGGGTCGAAACGATCAACGATGCGAAAATCTATCAAGAGTTCTTCGACAAACTTTCCCAATCGATGTTTTTGGAAGCGCACGAGATATGATGCCCAGCGCGCGTGCCGTTCGGAGCCTGCTCGCGATCCTCGCGTTCATCCCCTTGATGGCGTGCCAAACCGATTCAAAGCAGCAGGTTCTGGCCACCGACAAAAGCCAAGTGGAGCTGCGCGCGGTCCAGACCCGGGCGTTCGATACGACAGACAAGAATCTAACCGTGCGCAACGTTATCGCCACGCTGCAGGATCTGGGCTTTGTCGTGGATAAGGCCGATGAGACCCTGGGCACCGTCAGCGGCACCAAGCTGTCCGGCTATACCATGCGCATGACGGTCACGGTCCGGCCGCGCGGAAAGACGCAAATGGCCGTGCGCGCCAGCGCCCAATACAACCTGGTCGCAGTAACCGATCCTGAACCCTACCAGCAGTTCTTCGTTGCCTTGGAAAAGGCGATGTTCCTGACGGCCAACGAGATCGACTGAGCCTATTCCGCGGCGGTGGGCTTGGTCGGTTCCATGATCTCGCCCACCGCGCGGCGATAAAGCACGAGACTGGCCAGGATGCCCACGGCCGAGGCGATCAGTCCCGCTTCGATGCTGACATGCTGGGCCACATGGCCCCACAGCCAGCTTCCCAATGCCAAGCCGGAAAAGATGGCGACGTAGTAGGCCGACACGGCGCGGCCGAGATAGGCGCGGTCGGCCGCCATCTGAATCACCACGTTGAACGTGGACATGATCATCATCCAGCCCAAGCCCCCGATCGCCAGGATGGGCAGCAGCACGAACTGCGTGTGAACGGCGGCCAGCGCCATCGGCGAGCCCGCAAAACACAGCGCGGAAAACGCGCAAAGCTTGCGCAGACCGAAGGTGCGCCGCGCCCAAGGCAACGTCGGCGCACCGATCAAGGCGCCGACGCCTAAAGCACCCAGCATGATGCCGTAGAGTGAGGCGCCGCCGCCCGCCACGTGCTTCGCCACCAGCGGCAACAGGGACCAGAGCGCACTGGCGAACAGCGTGAAGATGAAGCAGCGCAGAAGCGCCGCACGGATCGCGGGCGTGGCGTGCACATGCCTGAGGCCGCCGCCGATCTCGGCCAGAAAGCTGCCCTTTTGCGAGATTTTCTGGATGCCGGCGCGCCGCCGCCAGCGGAACAGCACGGCGATGATCGGCAGGTTGAACAGCGCGTTGGCGATGAAGGCCGATTGCGCGCCAAAGCTTGCGATCAGAAAACCGCCCAAGGCAGGTCCCACTGAGCGGGCGATATTCCAGCCGATGCTGGAAAGCACGAGCGCATGCGGAATCTCCTCACGCGGCAGGAGATTGTTCACCGTCGCCTGATAGGCGGGATAGCGGATGGCGGAACCGCTATCGAGCGCGAAGGTGAGCGTCAGGAGAAGCCACGGCGTGATGATGCCGAAATAGTCGAAGGCGCCGATGGTCAGCGCCATCGACAGAATCGCGATCTGCGAGCAAATGAGGATCAGCCGCTGATCGAAGCGGTCCGCCATGACGCCGCCGAAGACGGTGAACAGGATCGGCGGAATCGCGTTCGCAGCCTGCACCCACGCCACGAAGTCGACCGTCGGTGCGATTGTGGTCATCAGCCACGCCGCGCCCACCGACTGAATCCACACGCCGAAATAGGACAGCAGCATCGCGCACCAGACGGCGCGATAGAGATCGTTGCGTAATGGAGAAAGCAGCGGGGGCAGCGTCATCGTCGTCGGTCGTCGCGGTACACGAATCTCTCCCCCGGCGGGCAAGCTAGCATGCGCGGCACAGTCCAGGTCACCTCTTCGCGCGGGGTCCCATGCGCGCGGCGCGCACGTCGCCGCTTGCGTGGGCCACGACCTTCTTGGTCAGCGTGGGCAGAGCCTGCTCGGACAGACGATCCAGCGGCCACCAGAACACGCCATCGACGGCCGCCGCATCCATGCCGACACGCGCTTCGAAAATTTCGAGCTCGAGGTCGAGATGGGTAAAACCGTGCAGGACCGCGCCGGGCAAGGCGCGCCAGCGGGCCCGCACCGGCGCCGCGCGCAACGCTTCCGTGCGCGGCCAGGCCGCCTCGCGCCATTCCGTGGACGGCACCTCGATCATGCCGCCCAGAATTCCCGATTCGGGGCGGCGGCGCAGCAGCACGGCGCCGTCTTCGCGCAACGTCCAAAACACCACGCCGCGCTTGGAGCCGCGCGCGGCCTTGGGCGCTTTCGCGGGAAGGGATTCGGCGATGCCTTGCGCGCGAGCGATGCACCAATCGGTCCAGGGACACAGCGCGCAGGCCGGACGTTTCGGACTGCAGAGCGTGGCGCCCAGATCCATCAGCGCCTGCACATAATCCCCGGGCCGTTTCGCGGGCGTCAGCCGCTGCGCACACGCGTAGATCTCGGGCTTGGCCTTGGGCAGCGGCGTCGTGATACCGCACAGCCGCGCGACCACCCGCTCCACATTCGCGTCCACCGGCGTGGCGGCGCGGTCGAAGGCGATGGAAGCGATGGCGGCCGCGGTATAGGCGCCAACACCAGGAAGCGCGCGCAAACCTTCCTCGGTATCGGGAAAGCGCCCGCTGAATTCTTCCGCGACGAGCTTGGCCGCACGATGCAGGTTGCGCGCACGCGCGTAGTAGCCGAGGCCTTGCCACGCGTGCAGCACATCGTCGAGGGGCGCTGCCGCCAGCGCATCGACCGTCGGCCAACGCCGCAGGAATGCTTCGAAATAGGATTTCACCGCGGCGACGGTCGTCTGCTGCAGCATGATCTCGCTGAGCCAGACGTGATAGGGCTCGGCCGTCTCGCCGGGTAACGCGCGCCACGGCATGCGCCGCCGGTGGCGGTCGTACCAGGCCAGCAGGCGGCGCGCGAGCGCACGCGCGTCTTTCGGGTCGGCGCTTGGATCACCGTGTCCCGCCGGCGGCGGTTGAAGCCGGGTTTTCGTCATGGCGTGAAGGTCATACCGGAGTGTCCCGTCCGAACTATAGAATGACGCCCATGCCGAAGAAGCCAGAGCCCGCCCCGCTCCGCCGGCCCATCCGCCGCGCCTCGGGCCCGCGCGCGCTCAACACGCTTTTGCCCGCCGTGGCTAAGACCGCGTTCAAACAAGGCGGCCAGGCGCTCGCGGCGCTGGCCGGCGATTGGGACGCGATCGTGGGCGCCGAGCTTGGCCGGCAGACCCTGCCGATCAAGCTGGCCTTCGCGCCCGGCGCGCGCGCGGGCGGCACGCTGCATATCGCCGCATCCGGCGCCCTGGCGCTCGAGCTTCAACATCTGGAGCCCCAAGTGCTGGAACGCATCAACGGCCATTTCGGCTACCGGGCGGTGGATCGAATCCGCCTGGTGCAAGACGTGGCGCGCGTCGAGGCGCGCCTGCGCCGCCGCGCGCCCGCGCCCAAGGCGAATGCGAACGCCCCCGCGCCGCCCGTGGAGGGGGTCGACGATCCGGAATTGAGGGCGGCGCTGTCGCGGCTGGGCAAGGCGCTGGCGCGCCGCTGACATCGCAATTTCGCCATGGTTAACGGCTTTCCTGGTGTTCTTGTGGACTCGGGAGGTGGCTGTCTATACTCCCGCAACATCTAGTGGGTGGGGCATGAACCTACACAAGTTCTCGTTGGCATCGCTTGCCGTTATCGCCTTGATCTGGCTGGGTCTTGGGCCGGTTTTTGCCGCGCCCGCGACGGTCGAGGAGGCCATGGCCGAGCGTTCCATGGGCAAGGCCGACGCCCCGGTCACGATCATCGAATTCGCCTCGCTGACCTGCCCCCACTGCAAGGACTTCGAGGTCAACGTCCTGCCCAAGCTGAAGACCGCCTATATCGACACGGGCAAGGTGAAGTTCATCTACCGCGACTTCCCGCTCGACGGCCGCGCGCTGCTGGCCTCCATGGTCGCGCGCTGCGCGCCCAAGGAGCGCTATTTCGCATTCCTCGACGCCCTCTTCCGCGGCCAGGACAGCTGGGCGCGCGCGCAGGACCCGATCCAGGCGCTGGGCCAGGTGGCCAAGCTCGGCGGCATGTCGCAGACCGATTTCGACGCCTGCATCAAGAATCAGGCCCTGTTCGACGCGATCAAGAAGGACGCGCTCGACGCGCAGTCCCATTACAAGATCGAATCCACGCCGACCTTCGTCATCAACGGCAAGAAGATGGAAGGCGGCCACAGCTTCGAAGCCTTCGAAACCGCCCTTAAGCCCCTCCTGAAATAGCCCGTTCGGAACCCCGCCCTTGGTCCAGTTTTCCAAACTTCGCCTCACCGGCTTCAAATCCTTCGTCGATCCCTCCGAGCTCTCGATCGAATCCGGCATGACCGGCGTGGTCGGGCCGAACGGCTGCGGCAAATCGAATCTCGTCGACGCCCTGCGCTGGGTGATGGCCGAAACCTCGGCCAAGGAAATGCGCGGTGCCGAAATGGACGACGTCATCTTCGGCGGCACGGCGGAGAAGCCCGCCCGCAACATCGCGGAAGTGACGCTGGTACTGGACAATTCCGACCGCACGGCACCCGCCGCGTTCAACGACACCGACACGCTGGAAGTCACCCGGCGCATCCAGCGCGGCGAAGGCTCGCTCTACAAGGTCAACGGCCGCGATGTGCGCGCGCGCGACGTGGCGCTTCTGTTCGCCGACGCCGCCAGCGGCGCGCGTTCGACCGCCATCGTCAGCCAGGGCCGCGTCGGCTCGCTGGTCGCCGCCCGTCCGACCGACCGCCGCGCGCTGCTCGAAGAAGCCGCCGGCATCACCGGCCTGCACAACCGCCGGCACGAGGCCGAGCTGCGCCTGCGCGCGGCTGAAACCAATCTGCAGCGGCTGGAAGACGTGCTGGTCACGCTCGACAGCCAGCTCGAAGCGCTGAAGAAGCAGGCCCGCCAGGCCAACCGCTACCGGAACCTGAGCGACCATATCCGCAAGGCCGAGGCCATGCTGCTGCACCGCCGCTGGCGCGACGCCTGCGCGGCGCTGGATGCCGCGCGCGTGCGCCACACGGAAGCCGAAGCGCTGGTCGCGCAGCTGACGGGCGATGCCGCCCATGCCGCGACCGAACAGGCCGATGCCGCCACCAAGCTGCCCGGCCTGCGCCATGCCGAAGCCGAAGTCGCCGCCGCCTTGCACCGTCTGGCCGTCGAGCGCGACGGGCTGGCCGCCGAGGAAGCCCGCGTGGCGCAGGCGCAGCGCGAATTGACCGCGCGGCGCACCCAGCTCGAAGCCGACATGGAACGCGAGCGCGCGCTGGAGGCCGACGCCGGCGCCGCGCGCGAGCG
>CAYZFH010000034.1:11040-18437 GCA_964477375.1 uncultured Rhizobiaceae bacterium
TGCAAGACGCCGAGCGTGCGCGCGACGAGGCGCAGGCCGATCTGGAGACCGCGCAAGCGCGCGTGGCCGAACTCGACAATGCCCGCGCCGCTTCGTCCGAGGCCGCTGAGAAAGCGCGCGAGGCGCTGCAGGCCGTCGAAGGCCAGCGCGCGCGCATTCGCGCGGAGCAACACGCGCTTGAGGATCTTCTGAAGGCCGGCGAGCAGGATATGTGGCCGCCGCTGGTCGACCAGATCACGGTCGATCCCGGCTTCGAGGCCGCGCTGGGCGCCGCACTCGGCGACGATCTAATCGCGCCCGCCGACGAAGGCGCGCCGGTTCACTGGCGCACCCTGCCTCCGCTGTCGGACGCGCTGGCATTGCCGTCCGGTGTCGAGCCCCTGTCCACCTATGTGCGCGGCCCGGCGGCGCTGCTGCGGCGTCTGTCGCAGATCGGCGTGGTCGCTGACTCCGCCCAGGGGAACGGTATTTCGGCTTCGCTGGCCCAAGGCCAGCGACTGGTCGCGCGCGACGGCGCCCTGTGGCGCTGGGACGGCTTCACCATCAAGGCCGGTGCGCGCACCGCCGCCGCCACGCGCCTCGCACAACGCAATCGCCTGACCAGCCTCGTGGCCGAATTGGCCGCGATCGACACTCAGCTCGAGACCGTGCGGCGCGATGCCGCCGCGGCGCGCGAAGCCAGCCAGACGGCTGCCTCCGATGCCAAGGCCGCGCAAGACACGCAACGCGAAGCCATCGCTTCGCTGGAACGCGCCCGCCAGGATCATGCCCGGCTGGCACAGAAGGCCGCGGCCGATGCCTCGCGTCTGGCCGCGCTCGACGAGACCGTGACCCGCGTGCGCGTCGACCTGAACGAAGCCGAGACGGCACAGGCCGAGGCCGCGCGCGAAGCCGAAGCGCTGGCCGACGTCACCACCCACCGCGCGCGCCTCGACACGATCCGCGCCGATCTGGCGGAAGCCCGCACGCGCCTTTTGGAGCACCAGAGCCGGCTGGACCGCCAGACGCGCGAAGGCCAGGCTCGCGACCGGCGCCTGTCCGAAATCGAGACCGAGGATCGTTCCTGGGGCGAGCGCGCGGGCGCCGCCGCGCAACACCGCGAAGATCTGCAGACTCGGGCCGAGGCCGCCGCCACGGAGTTGGAGCGCCTGGCCCATCGCCCCGCAGAGATCGAGGCGCAGCGTTTGGCCCTGGCCGACCAGATCGCACGCACGGAATCCGAACGTTCGCTGGCCGCCGACGCCCTGGCCACCGCTGAAACCGATCTTGCCACCAAGGACAAGGCGCTGAAGGCCGCCGAGGCCGCCCTATCGAACGCCCGCGAAGGCCGCGTGCGCGCGGAAGGCGCCGTCGAGCAGGCCGAGACGGCCAACGCCGGCGTCGCCGAACGCATCACCGAGCGCCTCAACTGCACGCCCGAGCAGGTCTTGGCCATCACGGGCGTCGAGGATGAATCGACCCTGCCCGAGCTGGCCAATCTGGAAGGCCGCCTGGACCGGCTACAGCGCGAACGCGACAACATGGGCGCGGTCAACCTGCGCGCCGAGCAGGAAGCCGAAGAACTGGGCGAGAAGATCGAGACCATGCGCAAGGAGCGCGACGATCTCATGGCCGCCATCGCGCGCCTGCGCGAAGGCATCGCCGAGCTGAACCGCGAGGGCCGCGAACGGCTTTTGGCCTCCTTCGAGACCGTCAACGGCCATTTCCAGGCGCTCTTCACCCGCCTGTTCAATGGCGGCCGGGCGCGGCTGATGCTGACGGATATGGAAAACCCGCTGGAAGCCGGCCTTGAGATCATGGCCAGCCCGCCGGGCAAGAAGCTCCAGATCCTGACCCTTCTGTCGGGCGGCGAACGGGCGCTGACGGCCCTGGCCCTCCTTTTCGCGGTTTTCATGAGCAATCCGGCGCCCGTCTGCGTGCTGGACGAAGTGGATGCGCCGCTGGACGACGCCAACGTCGACCGAATTTGCGGCTTGCTCGAGGAAATCGCGCACAGCTCGTCCACCCGCTTCCTGGTCATCACCCACCACCGGATGACCATGGCGCGCATGGATCGGCTGTTCGGCGTGACCATGCCGGAGCCAGGCATGTCGCAGCTTGTCTCGGTCGATCTGGAGCGCGCGGAAGCGATCCGCCAGACCGCCTAAAAACCACGCCACCTCAAGGCTTTAAACGGGGTCGGCAAGACCCCGGAAATGGGCCTTGCGCGCTTGACAGCCTACCCCCCAATCCGTAAGTTCCGCCCCGACTTAGCTCGGTTTTAGCGCTCGTAAACAAGGGTTTCAGCGGGCGCCAGGCATTGGATGGAGCGTAATCCCCCCCCGCCTCTTAGCGATCTCGACAAGCGCCTCCGCGAGGCGCGGGCGAGAAAGTCGCGCGGCACCGGTAAGCCCGCGGCAACAGGGTGGGGATGGGCGTTCCGCATCGGCACCGAACTGGTCGCGGGGCTTGTCGTCGGCGTCGCCATCGGATGGCTGCTCGATTACTGGCTCGGCACGAAGCCCTGGTTGATGGTCTTGTTCTTCTTCCTCGGCGCGGGAGCCGGGATTCTCAACGTCTATCGCACCGTGAGCGGTTACGGCCTGGCGGTCGGTTACCGGAAACCAGACGCGAAAGACGATAACGAAGGCGGGGATACGTAGCAGAATGGCGGAAGACCACGGGCATAGCCCACTCCACCAGTTCGAAATCGCGAAGGTCATCGATATCAAGATCGGTGGCGCCGACGTGTCGTTCACCAATTCGTCCGTCGTGATGACCATCGCCGTCATCGCGATCATCGCCTTCCTGACCCTGGGCGTGCGCCGCCGCGCGCTGGTGCCCGGCCGCTGGCAATCCTTGGCCGAACTGTCCTACGAATTCGTCGGCAACATGATCCGCGACAACGTGGGCAAGGAGGGGCTGAAGTATTTCCCCCTCATCTTCACGCTGTTCATGTTCGTGCTGTTCGGCAACCTCTTGGGCCTCGTCCCCTACAGCTTCACCTACACCAGCCACATTGCCGTCACGGCGGCCTTGGCCCTTATGGTCATCACGGTCGTCACCGGTATCGGCATCGCCATGCACGGCCTGCACTTCTTCAGCTTCTTCGTGCCCAAGGGCGTGCCGGCGGTGATGCTGCCGCTCATGGTGCCGATCGAGATCATCTCGTATCTCTCGCGCCCCGTGAGCCTGGCCATACGACTGTTCGCCAACATGATGGCCGGCCACACGATGATGAAGGTGTTCGCCGGCTTCGTGATCACGTTGGGCGCCGCCACGTTCGGCGTCGGCGCGATCGCGCCGTTGGCCATGAACGTGGCGCTGACCGGGTTCGAACTTCTGGTCGCGTTCCTGCAGGCCTACGTGTTCACCGTGTTGACCTGCCTCTATCTCAACGACGCCATCCACCTGCATTGAGCAGGCGGCGGCGCTGATCTTCACAACCACCACCCAGACATCAAAGAAGGGGTACTCGTACGATGGAAACTGAAGCCGCAAAGATGATCGGTGCCGGTCTTGCCGTTATCGGTCTTTCGGGCGTCGGCGCCGGTATCGGCAGCATCTTCGCCTCGTTGATCGCGTCGATCGCGCGCAACCCGGCGGCCCGCCCGCAGGTTTTCCCGCTGGGCATGTTGGGCTTCGCCCTCGTCGAGGCTGTCGCGCTCTACGCGCTGCTGATCTCGTTCCTGATCCTGTTCACCTGAGCGGAGTCGCGTACGGGCCGGCCTGATCGCCGGCACCGCGCGAAGCGGGCAACCCACAATGCCTCAGCTCAACCCCGACTTCTTCCTGACCCAGATCGTCTGGTTGGCGATCTCGTTCCTCGTGCTCTACATCATCCTGTGGCGCGTGGCCCTGCCGCGCGTCGCCGCGGTGCTGGAGATGCGCCAGGACAAGATCGACGACGATCTGGAGAAGGCGTCCCGGCTCAAGGCCGAGGCCGAGGCCGCTCTGGCGACCTACGAGAAGACCATGTCGGACGCCCGTTCGGAGGCCCAGTCGGCGATGCGCGAAGCAGTCGCCGAGTTGGCCAACGAGGCGGCGAAGCGGAATGCCGAGATGACCGAGCGGTTGAACCGCGAGATCAAGGCCGGCGAAGACCGCATCGCCGCGGCCAAGAAGCAGGCCGTGAGCAGCATCGCCTCGATCGCCGCCGAAGCGGCGACCCGGGCGACCGAGCGTCTTGTGGGCCGCGCGCCCGACGGCAAGGCGGTGGAGGCCGCGGTCGCGGCTTCCCTCAAGAGCGGGGAGAAATAATCCGTGTTCTCCGATCCGACATTTTGGGTTGCCGTCTCGTTCCTGATCTTCGTCGCTTTGATGATAAAGCCGTCGAAGAAGATCATGGCCGCTCTCGACGCCCGCGCGGGCCGCATCAAGGCCCAGATCGAAGAAGCCCAGAAGCTGCGTGAGGATGCCCAGCACCTCCTGGCCGAGTACCAGCGCAAGCAGCGCCAGGCCATCGAGGAAGCCGGCCAAATCCTGGCCCATGCGCGCGCGGAGGCCACCCGCCACCGCGAGCAGGCCGCCCAGGCCCTGGAAGCTTCGCTGAAGCGGCGTGAGCGCCAAGCACTGGACCGCATCGGCCAAGCTGAAGCCCAGGCCGTGGAAGAGGTCCGTCAGGCCGCGGCCGACATCGCCATCGCCGCCACGCGCCGCCTCCTGGAATCGAACCTGGATCAGGCTAAGCGGTCCGAGATGATCGACGCCGCGATCAAGGAGCTGCCGCAGAAGATTCACTGACGCCACCACAGGCGCCAGGCTGAAACACGCCAAGCTTAAATACGAAGGCCCCGGACTCGCGTCCGGGGCCTTCGCCATTTCGGGGCCGTATGCCCTCTACTCGGCCGCGTTCTTGTAGGCCTCGATGGGCGGACAGGCGCAGACCAGGTTGCGGTCGCCGTAGACCTGGTCGATGCGGTTGACCGGCGGCCAGTATTTCGAGCCGCGCAGGGACTCGACCGGGAAGGCCGCATCCTCGCGCGGATACTTATGGGGCCATTCGGTAGCCGCCAGATCGTCCGCCGTGTGCGGCGCGTTCTTAAGCGGATTGTCCGCGCGGTCGTAAGCGCCGGTCTCGACCTTCTTAATCTCGCCACGGATGGCGATCATGGCCTCGCAGAAACGGTCCAGCTCGGCCTTCGATTCGCTTTCGGTAGGTTCGATCATCAGCGTGCCCGCAACCGGGAAAGACATGGTCGGCGCGTGGAAGCCATAGTCCATCAGACGCTTGGCCACGTCGTCGTTGGCGATGCCCGAGGTCTCCTTCAACGGCCGCAGGTCGATGATGCATTCGTGCGCCACCAGGCCGTTCGCGCCGGTGTAGAGGACCGGGTAATGCGGCGACAGCTTCCGGGCCACATAGTTGGCGTTGAGGATAGCGATCTGCGTCGCACGCTTCAGGCCCGAGGCTCCCATCATGGCGATATAGGCCCAGGGGATCGGCAGGATGCCGGCACTGCCCCACGGCGCCGCCGCCACCGGACCGATGCCGGTCTTGGGCCCGCATTCCGGATGGATCGGATGTCCCGGCAAGAAGGGCGCCAGGTGTTTGGCGACACCGATCGGGCCGACGCCCGGACCACCGCCGCCATGCGGGATGCAGAAGGTCTTGTGCAAGTTCAAGTGGCAGACGTCGGGGCCGAACTTACCCGGGCGGCACAGGCCGACCTGGGCGTTCATGTTGGCACCGTCCATGTAAACCTGGCCGCCGAATTTATGCACGATGCGGCAGATGTCCTTGATCTTCTCCTCGAACACGCCGTGGGTCGACGGATAGGTGACCATGAGGGCCGCCAGCCGGTCCTTATGCGCCTCGGCCTGACGCTTCAGATCCTTCACGTCCACATTGCCCTGCGCGTCGCAGGCCACCACCACCACTTCCATGCCCGCCATTGCGGCGGTGGCCGGATTGGTGCCGTGGGCGGAGCTTGGGATCAGGCAGACATTGCGGTTCGTGTCGCCGCGGCTGTGATGATATTTGCGGATCACCAGAAGCCCGGCGTATTCGCCCTGAGAACCCGCGTTGGGCTGCAGCGAAACGCCCGCAAAGCCCGTGACCTTCCGCAACATGGACTCAAGCTCGCGGATCATCTTCAGGCTGCCCTTGGCCTGATCGAGCGGTGCAAAGGGATGCAGACCGCCCAGCTCGCGCCAGGTGACCGGAATCATCTCCGAGGTCGCGTTCAGCTTCATGGTGCAGGAGCCGAGCGCGATCATCGAGCGGTTGAGCGCGATGTCCTTGTCCTCGAGCCGCTTCATGTAGCGCAGCATCTCGGTCTCGGAATGATACCGGTTGAAGATCGGATGCTCGAGGATCGGCGAGGTGCGCTTGAGGCCGGAGGGAATCCCGTCCGGCGCCGAAGCATCCAGCTCGTCGATGGACGGCGCGGCCTTGCCGGGCGCGAAGGCCGCGAACAGCGCCTCGATATGGGCACGTGTCGTGGTCTCGTCGACCGAAACGCCGATCGAATCGGCGCTTTCACGGACGTTGATGCCGGCCTTGCGCGCGCGTTCGGCGACGGCGCGCCCCTGGCCGGCCAAGTCGATCGTAATCGTGTCGAAGAAACCCTTGGTGCGGACCGTACAGCCCAGGCGCCGCAACCCTTCGGCCAGGATCGAAGTCAGCCGGTGCACGCGGCCGGCGATAACCGCCAGGCCCTTCGGGCCATGATAGACCGCGTACATGCTGGCCATGACGGCCAGAAGCACCTGCGCCGTGCAGATGTTGCTGGTCGCCTTCTCGCGGCGGATATGTTGCTCGCGGGTCTGGAGCGCCAGGCGCATGGCCGGGCGGCCCTTCGCATCGACCGAGACGCCGACAATACGGCCAGGGATCGCGCGCTTGTACTCATCCTTCGTCGCGAGAAATCCGGCATGCGGGCCGCCGAAGCCGAGCGGCACGCCGAAACGCTGGGACGAGCCGATGGCCACGTCCGCGCCCATCTCACCCGGCGAGGTCATCAATACAAGGCTCAGGAGATCGGCAGCGGCAATAACCAGCGCGCCCTGTCCATGCGCCGCGGCGATCACGCCGCGCAGATCCTCGGCTTCGCCCGTCGTGTCGGGATACTGCAGCAGAACACCGAACACCTTACGGCTCGAAAGGTCACGCCGGTGGTCGCCAACCACGACTTCGATACCGAGGGGCTCCGCACGCGTCTTCACCACCGCGATAGTCTGAGGATGGCAGCCGGAGGAAACGAAGAACGTCTTGCTGTCGGACTTCGACTGATGAAGACAGAGCGTCATGGCCTCGGCGGCGGCCGTGGCCTCATCCAGCAAGGACGCATTGGCCAGCGCCATGCCGGTCAGGTCCATGACCATGGTCTGGAAGTTGAGCAGCGCTTCCAAGCGGCCTTGAGAAATCTCCGGCTGGTACGGCGTGTAGGCCGTGTACCAGCCCGGATTCTCCAGGA
>CAYZFH010000035.1:0-18270 GCA_964477375.1 uncultured Rhizobiaceae bacterium
CGTCGGCATCTCGGGTGCGATCCAGCATTTGGCCGGCATGAAGGATTCCAAGGTCATCGTGGCCATCAACAAGGACGAAGAGGCGCCCATCTTCCAGGTCGCCGACTACGGCCTTGTCGCTGATCTGTTCAAGGCGCTGCCGGAACTGACCGAGGAACTGTCGAAGTAAGTCCGCGGCCGGAGACGGCACGGGTCAAGGAGCAAGGACCATGATCAAGAAGATCGGCATCATCGGGGCGGGCCAGATGGGCAACGGCATCGCGCATGTCTGCGCGCTGTCGGGCTATGACGTCGTGCTCGTCGACGTGAAGAAGGAGGCGCTCGACAAGGCGCTTTCGACGATCGAAAAGAACATGGGGCGCCAGGTTTCGCGCGGCACCATCAAGGACGAGGACAAGTCCGCGGCGCAGAAGCGTATCCAGACCTCGGGCGACATCAAGTCGTTCTCGGATTGCGACCTCGTCATCGAGTGCGCCACCGAGAACGAACAGGTCAAGCGCGAGATCCTGAAAGCCATCTGCCCGATCCTGAAGCCCGAGGCGATCGTCGCCACCAACACCTCGTCGATCTCGATCACGCGTCTGGCCGCGGCCACCGACCGCCCGGCCAAGTTCGTCGGCATGCACTTTATGAATCCCGTGCCGGTGATGGAGCTGGTCGAGCTCATCCGCGGCCTGGCAACCGACGAAGCCACCTACAGTGCGATCCGCGACCTGGCCGTCAAGCTGGGCAAACGCACCGCCTCGGCCGAGGATTTCCCCGCCTTCATCGTCAATCGCATCCTGCTGCCGATGATCAACGAGGCGATCTACGTCCTCTATGAGGGCGTGGGCAACGTCGAGTCGATCGACACGGCCATGAAGCTGGGCGCCAACCACCCGATGGGTCCGCTGGAGCTGGCGGACTTCATCGGCCTCGACACCTGCCTGGCCGTCATGCAGGTGCTCTATGACGGGCTCGCGGATTCCAAGTACCGCCCCTGCCCGCTGCTGGTGAAATACGTCGAGGCGGGTTGGCTCGGCCGCAAGGCCAAGCGCGGCTTCTACGACTACAGCAAGGAAAAGCCGGTCCCGACGCGCTGAGGCGTCAGCCGCCCTAGGGCGGCTGATCCAGATAGTGGCGGATCAAGCTCTTGCCGGCGGCGGAATCCCATTCCGCGGCGCCTTCCATACGTCCCACCGCGCGCCCGTCGCGGCCGATGATGTAGGTCACCGGCAGGCTCTTCTCGCCGAACGCGCGAAACAGCGATGCGTCGGGATTGAGATACGGCGTCAGGGACGAAAGCTGGTAGCGCGCCAGGAACGGTTCCACCGGCTTCATCCCGCCCTGATCGACCGAGATGGCGACGACCTCGAAATCGGTGCCGCCCAATGTCTTCTGGAGCCGATCGAGCGCGGGCATTTCGGCCACGCAGGGCGCGCACCAGGTGGCCCAGAAATTCACCAGGACCACTTTGCCTTTCCATTCGGCCAGCATGCGCGCACGCCCGTCGCGGTCGCTAAACGCGGCCTCCGGCACTGGCCGGGGCGTGTCGAAGGGGCTAAAATTGCTTGATTGGCCGGTGAAAGCCGGCGGCGGTGCCGCGGCTTCCCGCGGCTGCCGTAAAACGAGGGCGAGAGCGGCCAGTCCCGCAAGCGCCGCCACGATGCCCAGGGTGCGGAGCCTTTTCCCCATGACGGTCACGGACGCCCTCGCATGAGCGCGAGACGGAAAAAGGGCGGAACCAAGCCACGCGCCAACGCGCTGTGGGGCGGCCGCTTTGCGGCGGGCCCGTCCGCGATCATGGAAAAGATCAACGCCTCCATCGGCTTCGACAAACGGCTGTATGCCCAGGACATCGCGGGCTCGCGCGCGCACGCCGCCATGCTGGCGCGGAAAGGCATTATCTCGAAGAAGGACGCGGCCGCCATCGACCGCGGTTTACAGAAAATCCTCGCCGAGATCGAGAGCGGCAAGTTCCGCTTCAAGACCGCGTTCGAAGACATCCATATGAACGTCGAGGCGCGGCTGGCCGATCTGATCGGCCCGGCCGCCGGCCGGCTGCACACCGCGCGCTCGCGGAACGACCAGGTCGCGACCGACTTCAAGCTGTGGGTGCGCGATTCGATCGATGCGCTCGATACGGCGCTGCAGGATCTGCAGGCCAAGCTGATCGTCCAGGCCGAGCGTCATGCGGACGCGATCATGCCGGGCTTCACTCATCTGCAGGCCGCCCAGCCCGTGACCTTCGGCCATCATATGCTGGCCTATGTCGAAATGGTCGGGCGCGACCGCGGCCGTCTGGCCGATTGCCGCGCGCGCCTCAACGAATCACCCTTGGGCTCGGCGGCGCTTGCCGGCACGCCCTTTCCGATCGACCGTAATATCACGGCCAAGGCCCTGGGCTTCGACCGGCCGACCGTCAATTCGCTCGACGCCGTATCCGACCGCGACTTCGCGCTGGAATATCTGTCCGCCGCCGCCATCGCGGCCGTGCATCTGTCGCGCCTGGCGGAAGAGATGGTGATCTGGACCAGCGGGCCGTTCCGTTTCGTGCGCCTGTCCGATGCCTTCACCACCGGCAGCTCGATCATGCCGCAGAAGCGCAACCCCGACGCCGCCGAACTGGTGCGCGCAAAAGTGGGCCGCATCGTCGGCAGCCTGAACGCGCTCCTGATGGTGATGAAGGGATTGCCGCTGGCCTACGGCAAGGACATGCAGGAAGACAAGGAGCCGGTCTTCGAGGCGACCGATGCGCTGGCGCTGGCCGTGGCCGCGACCGCGGGCATGATCGCCGACATGAAGCCCGACCGGAAGCGCATGCGCCAGGCCGCCGAGGACGGCTTCCTGACCGCGACCGACTTGGCCGATTGGCTGGTCCGCGAACTGGGGCTGCCGTTCCGGCAGGCCCATCACATCTGCGGCCAGGCCGTGAAACGGGCCGAGGAAAGCGGCAAGAGCCTGCAGGCGCTGACGCTCGCGGAGCTGCGCGCGATCGAGCCGCGCATCCACAAGGGCGTCTACAAGGCTCTGTCGATCGAGAATTCGGCCGCCGCGCGGAAAAGCTTCGGCGGCACAGCGCCCGCGCAAGTGCGCCGCGCCACCGCGACCGCCCGCCGGAGGTATCTGTGACACGCCGGCTGATCGCGCTTCTGCTCGCCCTCGCCGTGGTCTCGTCCATCGCGGCGTGCGGGCGCAAGGGCCCACCTGAATCGCCGCCCGGCAAGGAAGACGAATTCCCGAGAAGGTATCCGAGTGGCTGAGTTCACCATCCGCAACGGCGCGCTCCAGGCCGAGGGCGTGTCGCTGGAAAAGCTCGCGCGCGAGGTGGGCACGCCGTTCTACGTCTATTCGGCGAATGGTCTGCGCCGCGCCTACCGCGCCTATGCCGATGCGTTCGCGCATCTGCCGGTCACGGTCTGCTACGCGCTCAAGGCCAACTCCAACCAGGCCGTGCTGCGCGTTCTGGCGCATGAGGGCGCGGGCGCCGACGTGGTTTCGGGCGGCGAGTTGAAGCGCGCGCTGGCCGCGGGGATCCCCGCCGCGCGCATCGTCTTCTCCGGCGTCGGCAAGACGGACGACGAATTGGCCTATGCGCTGCGCCGCGGCGTGGGACAGATCAATGTCGAATCCGACGCCGAACTGGATGCGCTCGACCGGGTCGCGCGCCGCTTGGGCAAACGGCCCCATGTCTCGTTGCGCGTCAATCCGGACGTCGATGCGGGCACCCACGCCAAGATCACCACGGGCACGGCCGAGAACAAGTTCGGCGTCGACTTCGCGACCGCGCGGCGCCTGTTCAAGGGCGCCGGCAAGCGGCAGGTGCGCCTCGACGGATTGGCGCTCCATATCGGCTCGCAACTGACCGACCTGAAGCCGCTGGCGCGCGCCTATGGCCGCGTCGCTTCGCTCACGCGCGAATTCCGCGCTGCGGGGCGGACCGTGGCGCGGCTCGACCTGGGCGGCGGCCTCGGCATCCGCTACCGCGACGAAACGCCGCCCACGCCCGCCGCCTTGGCGCGCGTGGTCGAGAAGGAAGTGGGTAAGCTCGGCTGCTCGCTGACGCTCGAGCCCGGCCGCTCCATCGTCGGTGAGGCGGGGCTTCTGGTCAGCCGCGTCATTTATGTGAAGGACGGCACCACCCGCCGTTTCGTCGTGGCCGATGCGGCCATGAACGACCTGATCCGCCCGGCCCTCTATGACGCCTATCACGAGATCCTGCCGGTCCGGCGGCGCAAGGGCACCGCGCGCGCGGTCGACGTGGTGGGACCCGTGTGCGAATCGAGCGACACGTTCGCGGTCCAGCGCCGCTTGCCGCCCGTGAAAGCGGGCGACCTCCTTGTCTTCGGTTCGGCCGGTGCCTACGGTTCCGTCATGGCGTCGACCTACAACACACGCGCGCTGGTGCCGGAAATCCTGGTGGACGGCAGGCGCCACGCCGTGGTGCGCCCGCGCATCAGCGCCGATGCGCTGATCGCGCAAGACCGCGTGCCTGCCTGGCTCGGCCGGGGCGCACGGCGGCGTTGATGACGTTCCTGACGCAAGGCCTGGGCCGCTGGCGCGGGGCTCTGTCGGACAGGAAGCGTACCCTCGCCAAGGCCGCGCTCCTCTGGGAGCGGCTGTGGCCCGCCCTCTGGCCCGCCACGGGCATCGCCGGCGCCTTTGTCGCGCTCGCATGGTTCGACATCCTGCCCCGCCTGCCAGGCTGGCTTCACGCGGCGATCCTGGGCCTGTTCGGCCTGGCCGCGCTTTACGCGCTGTTCCGCGGCTTCCGCCATTTCACCCTGCCCCGCGCGGACGAAGCGCTGCGCCGACTCGAGCAAGGCGGTGGGCTGAGCCACCGGCCTTTGTCCGCCATGGGCGACCAGTTGGCGGCGGGCTCGGGCGATGCGTTCTCCGAAAGCCTGTGGCGCGCCCATCTCGCGCGCATGGCCGCGGCCGCGAAGCGCGCCCGCGTCGGCCTGCCCTCGCCCGGCCTGGCGGCGCGCGACCCACGGGGTTTGCGCGCGCTCGTGCTTCTTCTGCTCGCGGTCGCGTTGCCCGGCGCCATGATCGACGGCTGGGACCGCATCCAGCGCGCTCTTTCGCCCGAGTTCGGCGCCATGGGCGGCCCGCCGGCCAGCTTCGACGTCTGGGTTTCGCCGCCGGAATACACCAACCTACCGCCGATCTATCTGCCGCCCGAACACGGCACGGAGCCGATCAAGATTCCCGCTGGCAGCAGCGTGCTCGCGCGCCTGCATGGCGGGCGCGGCACGCCGCGCCTCGAGATGGGCGACGACACGGCGAAGTTCGAGAAGGTCGACAAGGCCGACTATGAGGGCCACCTGACCATCGCCAAGGGCGACCGCCTGTCGATCCGCCAGGGCGGTCGCACGCTGGCGTCATGGCCCTTGTCCATCGTGGCCGACCGAGCGCCCGAGGTCGGCTTCCTCAATGCGCCCACGGCGACGCCCCAATACGCCGTGCGCGTGGACTACGAAACGGTCGACGATTACGGCGTGGTGAAAGGCGAGTTCGTCATCCGCCGCGCGGGTCCCGAGGGCGCATCCTCCGCCGCCAGCGTTGAGACGATCGTGCTGCCCCTTCCCTTGGCGGGCCAGGAGCCGGTGCAGCGCGGCACGGCCTATTTCGATGTCACCTCGCACCCCTGGGCCGGCCTGCCCGTGACCGGCAGCCTTACCGTCACCGACGCCGTCGGCCAATCGGGCAGCTCCGTTCCGCTGAGTTTTGTCCTGCCCGAACGCAAATTCACCAACCCCCTGGCGCGCATCATCGCCGAGTTGCGCAAGCGCCTGACCGTGGCGCCCGAGGAGCGCGACGGCATCGCCGCAGCGCTGAACGAGTTGGCCGACCGCGCCTCGCGCGTGAACAAAGATTATTTGCTGACGCTCGGCCTTTCCTCCGCGCATGGCCGCCTGCGCTATGACCGCCGCCCGGAGGCGATCCCCGAGGCGCAGGCGCTGATGTGGGATCTGGCCTTGCGCGCGGAGGATGGCGATGTCTCAGTCGCCGCGCGCGATCTACGCGCGATCGAGGAAGAGTTGCGCAAGGCTCTCGAACGCAACGCGCCGGATGCCGAGATCGAGAAGCTGATGAGCGAGCTGCGCCAGGCCATGGACCGCTACATCCAGGCGCTGCGCGAGCAGTTGGAGCAGAAGCTTCGGAGCGGCCAGGACGTACCGCGCACCTCGCCCCAGGACATGGCAATGGAGCGGCAGGATCTGCAAAACATGCTGAACCAGGCGCGCGACCTGATGCGCGCGGGCGCGCGCGGCGCGGCCCAGGATCTTTTGAACCAGCTTCGCAACATGCTGGAGAACATGCGCGCGGGCGTGATGGAACAGCCTTCGGGCCAGCAGACCCAGGGCAACCGCATGATGCGCGACCTGCAGGATCTGGCGCAGCGGCAGCAGCAGTTGATGGATCAGACCTTCCGCCAGGCCCAGCAGGGTAAGAATCAGCCGGGCGGCAAACAGCAAGGCAACCAGACCGGCCCCGACGGCACCGAAACCCGCGCGGGCGCGCAGGCGCAGGAAAGCATCCGCCGCGGCCTGGAAGATTTCATGAAGCGCTACGGCAACATGGGCGGGCAAATGCCCGAACCCTTCGGTCAAGCCGAACAGGCCATGCGCGGTGCTACGGAAGCGCTGGAAGGCAACCAGCCGGGCGCGGCCGTCGACCGCCAGGCCCAAGCCTTGGAGGCTATGCGCCAGGGCGGACGCGAAATGGCCCAGCGCCTGTCCGAGCGGATGGGCGCCGGCCGCGCGGGCATGCCCAACCCGCGCGCGCAGGGGCGCGGCCGCGACGGCACCGGCAAGGCCCTCGGCCAAAGCGGCGCGGGCACCGAGGATGTCGGCATCCCGAACGACGTCGAGCTGCGCCGCGCGCGGGAAATTCTGGAAGAGTTGCGCCGGCGCTCGGGCGACCGCAACCGGCCGCCCGTGGAACGCGAATATATCGACCGGTTGTTGCCGCGCTATTAGAGCGCGCGTCTAACGCTGGGGCGGGGGCGTGAAGATCACGATGAGGTTAAGCGCCTCGGCCGGCGGCGAATCGAGCCGCGTATCGAAATCGATGGCTTCGCCTGACGCCAGCATCTGGCGCGACAATCCGAAATCCCAACCCCGCACTTCTTCCCCGGCGGCATTGCGTAGGCTGGCGCGGAGCGGCGGGACGCGCCGCGCCGAGCGCGCGTTGTTGACGACCCGCCCCTTGACCGACAGCACGGCGGGCGTGCCGTCCTCGGCCGACGTGGTCATGGTCGTAACATCCTGAATGGACAGGCCCGCGCCCGGCGGCAGCGAGGCCAAGCCCAGCATCTCATAAGCCTGGGTCGCCGGCGGCCAAATCTCCATTACCCGCTGACGGCCGAAATAGAGGGCAGCCAGCACGATCGCCACGATCAGGGCCAGAACGATCCAGCCGATCGTCACACCCGTGCCCCCACCCTCTTCACGGCGCGGCGCGGACAGGGGGTCGTCGGCCGAGAGCGCCGGCGGCAGCATCTCGCGCAGATCGGGCCGCTCGGGCTCGAACGGCGGAGATGGCGGATCAACCGCGGCGAACGGCGGCGGCATATAGGCGGGTTCGGCCGCGACAAAGGGCGGCGGTTCAGGCGGTGCAGGCGGCTCCACGGGCGCGGGCGGCGCGGCCACGGGCTCGGGTGCCACAGGGGGCGCCGGTTCGGCGGGGCGCTCGGGCGCCTGGATCCACTCGTGCTTGCAGCGCGAGCAGCGCACACGGCGGGATTTTCCGCCGAGCCGCGACTCGTCGAGGTTGAAGCGCGTCGCGCAGGACGGGCAAACCAGGATCATCGCGCGGCACTCTAGGCGCTCGCCCGGCGCGAGACAAGTTGACGCCCGCCCACGCGGCGCGTGCTGGACGGCGCGCGGCAGCAATGTCATTCTCCCGCCACGTTTCGCCGCATACATCGCGCGTGATGGAGTCCGACAACCAACCCATCGTCCGTTTCGAGAATGTCGGCCTGCGCTATGGCGTCGGGCCCGAGGTTCTGAACGATACCAGCTTCGCCATCGAACGAGGCGCGTTCTGGTTCGTGATGGGCGAAAGCGGCGCGGGCAAATCCAGTCTGCTGAAGCTGATGTACCTGGCCCTGCGCCCGACGCGCGGCCATGTCTCGCTGTTCGGCCACGACGTGGCGGTCCTGCCGCGGCGCGAGCTTCCCGCCATCCGCCGCCGCATCGGCGTGGTGTTCCAGGATTTCCACCTGCTCGACCATCTATCCACGCTCGACAATGTGGCGCTGCCGCTGCGCGTCGCGGGCGTGCCGGAGGCGCAAGCGCGCGAGCATGTCACCGAGCTTCTGCGCTGGGTCGGCCTGGCCGACCGCATGGATGCCAAGCCGAACACGCTTTCGGGCGGCGAGCAGCAGCGGGTGGCCATCGCGCGCGCCGTCATCAACCGGCCGAGCCTCCTGATCGCGGACGAGCCGACCGGAAACGTCGACGACCGCATGGCGGTCCGCCTTCTCTATCTCTTCGAGGAATTGAACAAGATCGGCACCACGGTCGTCATCGCGACGCATAACCAGGCGCTGGTCTCGCGCTTCAACCATCCCTGCTATGTGCTGAAGGGCGGCGTCCTGACGCGCTCCGGCGGGCGCGAGGGCGAAGCCGCATGATCCGACGCCGCTCCGCCCTGCCGCTCGCGACCGACCAGGCCAGCCGTTTCCTGCCCTGGCTGACGGCGCTGATGGTCTATCTGGCAGCGCTCGCCCTGATCGGCGCGATCTCGCTGCGCGACGCGGCCCACCGCTGGGGCGGACAGTTCGAAGGCACGCTGACGGTTCAGATCGTGCCCTCGGAGGGCGTGAAGCTGCAGACCCTCGACGAGCATGTGAAGAAAGCCGCCGCTATCCTCGAGAAGACGCCCGGCGTCGTGTCGGTCAAACCGCTGGACCAGGATGCCACGGCCGCCCTTCTGGAGCCGTGGCTTGGCCGGGGGCCTCTCGTGCGCGAGTTGCCCCTGCCGCGCCTGATCGACGTGCGCACGGCGCCCGACACGAAACTGGACATCCAGCTCTTGGCCAAGCAGTTGGGGGAGGTCGCGCCCGGAACCCTGATCGACGATCACGGCGACTGGCTGCGTTCCCTGACCGCGCTGGCGCAGGCGATCGAGACCATTTCGCTGGGCGTCCTCGCGTTCATCGCCCTGGTCGCCGTGGCGGCCATGGTGTTCGCCACGCGCACCGGTTTGGCGCTCCACCACGACGTCGTCTCGGTCCTGCACATGGTGGGCGCGCGCGACGGCTTCATCGCACGGCAGTTCGAGCGCCACGCGCTTTGGCTGTCGTTCAAGGGTGGCGTCTTGGGTTTGGTGCTGGCCGGCGCCACGCTGGTGGTCCTGGATCGCCTCGGCGCGGAGTTGGCGCCTTCGCTTTTGCCGCGCTTCGAATTGGGCTGGCCGCAGTGGTTGGCGCTTTTGGCCGTGCCCGTTGCGGGCATGGTCATCGCCACGGTGACCGCGCGCGTCACGGTCATGCGGACCCTCGCCAAGGCCCTGTAAATGGCACTCCGCCGCGGAGGCGGCTTTTCCCTGATCCTGCTTCTCTTGGCGGGCGCGTGGCTGGTCGGCCTGGTCGTCTTCGCCGAAGCCATTCCGGACCGCACCGCCGATGACGGGCGCGCGACTGACGCCATCGTCGTCCTGACCGGCGGCAGCGGCCGGATCGAGGTGGGGCTGGAGCAACTGGCCCAAGGGCGCGCGAAAAAGCTGTTCGTCTCGGGCGTGCCGCGCGGCGTGCTGATGGCGGAATTGCCCAGCCTGGCCAACGCCACGCCCGAACGCATCGCCTGCTGCGTCGTCCTGGGGCACGAGGCCGACAACACGGTCGGCAACGCGCGCGAGACGGCGGCCTGGATGCTGGCCGAGGGCTTCCACTCCCTGCGTCTCGTGACCTCGAACTACCACATGCCGCGCAGCCTTCTGGAATTCCGCAGCGCGATGCCGGGGGTCGAGATCGTCCCGCATCCCGTCATCCCCGAAAACGTGCGGCAGAACGATTGGTGGCGCTGGCCCGGCACGACCATGCTGATCGTGACCGAGTACAGCAAATACCTGCTGGCGCTGGCGCGCCATTGGGCCGGTGAGACGCTGGCGCCGCGCGCGGCCGCGCATTCTCCATGATTCGCCCGGCTTCATGATCCGCCAGGCGTTGCGCTCGGCCGCGTTCAACCTGCTGTTCTTCGGCTGGTCGATCGGCTTCTCCCTCCTGTTTTGGCCGCTGCTCGTCCTGCCTCCGCGCCGCATCACCTGGCTCGGCCGGTGGTGGGCGCGCGGCGTCCTGGCCTTCCTGGCCGTAACAGTGGGCCTGCGCCACGAGGTGCGCGGGCTGGAGCACAAGCCCAGCGGACCGGCCATCGTCGCCTCCAAGCACCAATCGGCCTGGGACACGATCGTCTTCTTCTTGCTGCACGAACGGCTGGCCTATGTGTTGAAGGCCGAGTTGCTGCTGATGCCGATCATCGGCTGGTATCTGGCGCGGGTCGGCATGATCGCGATCGATCGCCGGGGCGGCGCGCGCGCCCTGCGCAGCCTGATGGCCCGCGCCCGCCGGGCGGTCGCGGAGGGACGCACCATCGTCATCTTCCCGGAAGGAACGCGCACCGCGCCCGGGGCCCGGCGCCCCTATCAGCCGGGGGTGGCGGCGCTCTACACCCAGCTCGATCTGCCAGTCGTGCCCGTGGCCCTCAATTCCGGCCGCTACTGGCGGCGGCGCGGCTTCCTGAAACGTCCGGGCACCATCGTTTTGGAATACCTGCCCCCCATCCCGCCTGGGCTGGATCGGGAGACATTCACGGCCACGCTGGAGGCGCGCATCGAAGACGCCGTCGCGCGGCTCGATTCCGCCGCGCTGCGAACGGATTCCAAGGAACCGAATCACGCCACCGCCGGTTAATCGGCTAGGACGGCGCTTTCACGCTGTCTTCTCCGGGAGGCGGCCATGTACTCGATCGTTCCATTCACCGCAGGCGCGATCATCGCGGTCGGTCTTCTATCCGCCTTCGCACCCATGAGCGTGATCTCGGTCGACGAGTCGCCCGCGATCTCCCAGGCCCAGGCCGCGCCGTCGAACGGCGCGCCGCCGGTATCATCCGGCAAAGGCGGCGATATCAAGGGGAGCGGTTCAAGCGACGGCTCTACGGGTCCGACCCGCCCCAACGCGAACACGGCCGACAGCGGCGACGCCAACAAGGCCACGCAGGACAAGCGTCTGCGCACCCAGAAGCCGGGCCCGGCCGAACCCACGCCACCGGCATCCGCGCCCAAGTGACGCGACGTCGCGGTGCGCTCGCGCGCGCATTGGCGGCGTTGTTTGTCCTACTGACCACGGCGCAATGCGCTTCCAATCTGACGCCGTATCAACTCGGGCGGCGGGATGGCTGCGACACGGGGTATTCCGATGCCGGCCGCCCCGGTTATGAGGCCGTCTTCGCACGCAACGAATCCCTCTTCAGCGGCAACGAGGACTACAAGCGCGGCTGGATCGAAGGCGAGAAAACGTGCTACGCGGCCGAGATGAATTTTCCGACCATGACCAACGTGGTGCGCTGATCCTTCGGGGAACCCCGGCCTGTCACGGGCGTTGAACCTCCGACCCTCAAGCAGGAGCGTACGATGCCAACCAAGCCAGCGAACGAGACCACGCGCCGGTCCGGCGCCGACAACCTGGCCCCGGTCGAACCCGGCAAACGCGGCCATGACCTGGACGCCGACGTGAGCACCCAGAAGCGCGGCAACGCAGTGGTCAAGGACGTCGACGAAGATGAAGAGAACTCTCCCCACGACCGCGCCGAGCGGGAAGAGGGAGACGACGAGGATCAGCGTCACTGACGTGAGCAATGTTTCGCCCTCCCGCCGCCCGCGGCCCAAGCCGCGGGCGGCTTCATTTCCGGCCGGCGCCGACGACCCGGACGTGCCCTTCGGCCCGCTGACCGAACGCACCCTTCATCTCTGCATCGACATGCAGCGCCTCTTCGCGAAGGACGGACCGTGGCACACGCCGTGGATGGAACGCGTCCTGCCGGTCGTGGCGGGGATCGCCGAAAGCCATCCCCAGCAAACCGTCTTCACCCGCTTCATTCCGCCGGTCACGCCCGAGCAGGTGCCGGGCATGTGGCGGCAATATTTCGAGCGCTGGCGCGACGTGACGCGCGAACGGGTAGATCCCGAGCTTCTGCGGTTGATGCCGCCCTTGCAGGCCCTGGTGCCCCCTGGGCAAGTGATCGACAAGGCCGCCTATTCCGCCTTCTCCAACCCCGCCCTTCTGCGCCACCTGCGGGCGCGCAAGGCCGACGGGCTGATCGTGACGGGCACCGAGACCGATGTTTGTGTGCTGGCAACCGTGCTGGACGCCATCGACAACGGCTACCGCGTTACGGTCGTGACCGACGCCATCTGCAGCTCATCGGATGCTTGCCACGAGGCGCTTCTTACGCTTTACCGTGAGCGCTTCAGCATCCAGCTCGGCCTGGCGACAAGCGCCGAGGTCCTGGAGGCGTGGCCTCGGAGCGAATAACCCATGATGCGCAAGATCGGGATTGCCGTGACCTCCATCGCGGTGTTGGCCGTCATCCTGTTCGGCTGGTGGTTGTTCAGCCGCCCTGATCGCGGCACGGTCGGCGAAGTCAGCACCAAGTTCCGCTGGGTCGGCCCGAACGACAAGGTGGTGGTCGATGCCTTCGCCGACCCCAAGGTGCAAGGCGTGGTCTGCCATATCAGCCGCGCGCAAACCGGCGGCGTGAAGGGCGGACTGGGCGTGGCCGAGGACACCAGCGACGCGGCCATCGCCTGCCGGCAGGTCGGACCGATCACCATCAAGGAAGAGCTGGGCAACGGCGAAAAGGTGTTCGACGAACGGCGCAGCATCTTGTTCAAGACGCTTCAGGTCGTGCGCTTTTTCGACAAGACCAACAACGTGCTGGTCTATGTCAGCTACAGCGACCGCGTGATCGAGGGCAGCCCGCAGAACAGCATCAGCACCGTGCCCGTCATGATTTGGCCCGGCACGGCGCAGTAGACATCAGCCCTCGCCCAGTTCCTTGAGCCGGATTTCGGCCAGCGGCTTGAACTCGCCCTCGGGGTACTTCTCGAGATAGGCCTGGAACATCTCGGGGTTGTCGCTGTCCTTCACGGTGTTCCAGAACGCCAGCTCGACCTCTTTCTCCGCCGGGTCGGACGGGGGCGGCTCGCCGTCCAGACGCGAGCGGGCCACCGCGGCAAAGGTGCCCTCCGGGTACTGCTCCAGATAGGACTCGAAATCCTCCGGCCGTTCGCTGTCCTTGATCGATTCCCACAAGGCCAGTTCGACAGCCTTGGGATCGACAGCGGCCACGACCGGCACGGCACCCACACCCACGGTGGCCACGGGCTCTTCCAACGGCGCCGTCTCGGGCGGCGCCGGCGGCGGGCCGTCGGGCAATAGGCGGAACACGCGCACCGGATGGCTGATGTTCTTGACCGTCTGCTCACCCAGATCGCCGAAGCCGAACGGCAGCTTGTAACGGATGTGGTCGCGCACGCCACGGGTGACGCAGATACCGCCGGGTTCGGCCAAGGTCTGGACGCGCGCGGCGATGTTGACGCCGTCGCCGAAGATGTCGCCGTCTTTGGCCATCACATCGCCGATGTTCAAGCCGATGCGGAATTCCATGCGTTTCTCGGGCGGCAAAGGCGCATTGATCTTCGCCAGCGCCGCCTGGGCATCGACCGCGCAGTTCACGGCGTCGAAGACACTGGCGAACTCCGCCAACACGCTGTCGCCCGCCGTGTTGGCGATACGACCGCGATAGCGCGCGATGGCCTCGTCGATGACGGTGCGGCGCTCGGTCAAAAGGGCTAGCGCACCCGCCTCATCCTCCTCCATCAGCCTGCTGTAACCGACGGCGTCGGAGGATAGGACCGCGATCAGCTTTCGTTCGAGCGGAGGCGCTTCCATGCGAGGCCCGTTGCCTTTGGCTTTCGGCCATGCGGATGCAAGACGACCCGGGATAAGGGAAGGAAACTGGAGCCCCGGTGGCGTATCCAACGCGGCGGACGGTTGCGGGTTCCCGCAAATGGAACGGGCGACGGATCGCTCCGCCGCCCGTAAAACCGCGATAAACGCCGGATTTTAACCGGCGATCGTGTCCAGATACTTCTGGTTCACGTCGTTATAGTTCTTACCCCACCACTCGCCGTCGAACACGAGCTGGACCTTCGCATTCGCGGGATCGGTCGGGTTGAACTGCTTGAGGTCGGCAGGAACCTTCTCGGCCGCGCGCGGATTGGTCGGGCCGTTGCCGAGGAAGCCCAGCAAGCCCACCTGGCCGTCGACGTTCGAGCAGGTGTTGGCGATGAGCTGTTGCGCCAAGGGACCGGCCGGATTGCCCTTCGGAATCGAGAAGCAGGTCGGCTGAATGATGCCCTGATTCCAGGTGAACTTCAGCTTACCCTTGGTCTCTTCCTGCAGGATCTTCGCGCGCGTGTTCCACAGCACGCCCATCACGGCCTCGCCCGTGCGCATGAGCTGCTCGGACTCCGTGCCCGACTGCCAATAGACCGCATCCTTGCGGACCTTCTTCAGCATCTCCAGGCCGCGGTTGACGTCGATGGGATAGACCTTGTCCATCGGCACGCCGTCGCCCATCAGAAGCGTCTCGAACATGCAGTTGGCGTCGCGCCGCAGCATGCGCTTGCCCGGATACTTCTTGAAATCGAAGAAATCGACCCAGCCCTTCGGCGGATCGTTGCCGAACTTGCTGGCGTCATAGATCAGGACGTTGCTGAAGGAATACGGGCCGGCGCCGAACGGATAGGCGAAGCCCTTCATCATGTCGGAGATCTTGACGGTGTTGTAATCGATGGGCTCCAGCATATCCATGCCGCCCAGAAGGATGGCGCTGGTGACCGACGCATCGATCACGTCCCACGTCACCTTCTTCGATTCCACCATCGCGCGGATCTTGCCGGTCGAAGGGCCGGAGGAATCCACGATCACCTTCACGCCCGGATTCTTGGCCTCGAACGGCGCACCGTAGAATTTCTGCCAGCCTTCGACGGCGATGCCGCCCCAGTTGACCATCACGACTTCCTTGGCGGCCTGGGCCATCGCCTTGTCGGTCAGGATGCCGCTAGCGCCCACGACGCCCAGCGCGGTCATCACCTGATTGAATTGCCGGCGCGTCAGTTGCCCGCGCGCAAGCTTCTCCTGCGCAAGGATCGCGCAGTCTTCTTGAAACGATTGCACCTTATCGGTCATTGGCATTCTTCCCCCTGTTTTGACGTCCCCGTCGTTTGATCCGGCGGGACGCAGGCCGGTGAGCAAGGAGGCGGGAAGCCTAGCGCAAAACCAGCCCCCCCGCCCAGGCGACTTCCGGCAGCCGGACATCGTTACGGTGACGCGTCAGCCGGCGATGGTGTCCAGATACTGCTGGTTCACCTCGGTGTAGTTCTTGCCCCACCACTCGCCGTCGAAGATGAGCTGGACCTTGGCGTTGGCGGGATCGGTGGCGTTGTACTTCTTGAGCTCCGCCGGAACCTTCTCGGCCGCGCGCGGATTGGTCGGGCCGTTGCCGAGGAGACCCAGCAAGCCGACCTGGGCATCCGCGTTGGCGCAGCAGGACGCAATGAACTGCTGCACCGCCGGGCCCGCGGGATTGCCCTTCAGGACCGGCAGCGCGGCGGGCTGCAGGATGCCCTGGTTCCAGGTGAAGGTCAGTTTGCCCTTGGTCTCTTCCTGCAGGATCTTGGCGCGGGTGTTCCACAGGACGCCGATGCTAGCCTCGCCCGTGCGCATGAGCTGCTCGGACTCGGAGCCTGAGTTCCAATAGACCGCCTCTTTACGGATCTTCTTGAGCGACTCCAGGCCGCGTTTCACGTCGATGGGATAGACCTTGTCCATCGGCACGCCGTCGCCCATCAGCAACGTCTCGAACATGCAGTTGGAATCGCGCCGAAGCATGCGCTTGCCCGGATATTTCTTCAGGTCGAAGAAATCGACCCAGGTCTTCGGCGGATCGCTGCCGAACTTGCTGGCGTCGTAGATCATCACGTTGCTGAAGGAATAGGGACCGGCCGTGTAGGGATAGGCAAAGCCCGGCAAGAGGTCCGATTTCTTCACGATGTTGTAGTCGATCGGATCGAGGAGGCCGAGATTGCCCAAGACGATGCCGCTGGTGACGGAACCGTCGCAAGTGTCCCAGGTCACTTTCTTCGATTCGACCATGGCGCGGATCTTGCCGGTCGTGGGACCGGAGGAATCCATGATCACCTTGAAGCCCGGGTTCGCGTCCTCGAAAGGCTTGCCGTAGAACTTGCCGAACGCCTCGTTGGCGATGCCGCCCCAGTTGACGAAGACGATTTCCTTGGCGTTCTGCGCATTGGCGGAACCGGACATAGCGCCCGCGCCGCCGAGCGCGCCGAGCGCGCCAAGCGCGCCGAGGGCCGCGTTGAACTGGCGGCGGGTCAAAAGCCCGCGGGCCAACTTCTCATGGGCAAGCGCGATGCAGTCTTCTTGAAAGGTTTGCACGTGCGGCACGGATTCCTCCCTGGTTATCGGTTCGCTAGGCACTCCCTATTTTTTGATCGGCCGCACTCCCATTCCGCCGCGGCCGTTGGCGTCGAAACCGTCACGCCTTGGCGCGGCGGGATTTCAGGGCAAGCTCGGTGAGCAAGAACAAGAGGGTCACGCCGATCAGCATGACCGCCACCGCCGCGATGGCCGGGTCCAGATTCTCGTTGATGTCGTTCCAGATGCGGCGCGGCAGCGTGTAGACGGTGCGGCCCGCGATGAACAAGACCATCACGGTCTCGTCCCAGGAATGGATGAACGCGAAGATGGCGCCGGATAGGATACCGGGTGTCACGTTGGGCACGATGATGCGCCACGTGGTCTGGCCCAGCGAAGCGCCGAGCGTGCGCGCGGCCTGCTCTAGCCGGAGGTCGAAGCCCGCGAGCGAGGCCGATACGGTGATGACCGGATAGGCCAGGCCCGTCACCGTATGGGCCAGGATGACGCCCAGGTAGCTGTCGAGCAGGCCGATATCGACATAGAGCTTGTAGATGCCGAGCGTGTAGACGATCGAGGGGATGACGATCGGCGCCAGCATGAGGACGCGTACCAGCTCCGAACTGCGGCTGGCCAGGCGCCAGCAGCCGATCGCGCACAGCGTGCCCACCACGACATCGATGACCGTGGCCGCGACGGCGATGACCAGGCTCTGCCAGATGGCGCTGAGCCATCCGCCGCCCGTGAAGACCTTGCCGTAATGGGCGAAGGAGATGGTTTCCTCCGGAAAGGCCAGGAAGCGTTGGTCGGTCACGGAGACCGGGAAGACCACCAGCATCGGCGCCATCAGGAAGACAAGAACGGTGCAGGCCATGCCGAGCGTGATGCCGCGCGCCCATCCCTTGTCGCCGCCGATCGTTTCCATCACGCGGCTCCGAACAGCTTGCGCATGTCGACGATGCGGCCCAGCGCCGCCATGATCGCCAGGATGCAGACCAGAAGCAGCGTGGCCAGCATGGTGCCCAGGCCCCAATTGACGGTCTGGGTGATCTGCACGCCGATATATTCCGCGATCATGAAGACGCGGCCGCCGCCGAGTAGCGCCGGCGTAACGTAGAAGCCCATCGAGAAGATGAAAACGAGGACGCCCGACGCCACCACGCCCGGCAGGCTGAGCGGCAGGAAGATGCGGCGAAAGGCGCGCCACGGACTCGCGCCCAACAGGCGCGCGGCGGCGATCAGCCGCAGGTCGATGCCGCGCATGTTGGAATAGAGCGGCAGCACGGCGAACGGCACCATGTAGTGCACCATGCCGACGATGACGCCGAACTCGTTGCGCAGGAGCGTCAGCGGCTCGCTGATCAGGCCGGCCGACAGGAGCGCCTGGTTGATAACGCCGTTCGAACGCAGGAGCGTCACCCACGAGAAGGCGCGCACCAGGACCGAGATCCACAAGGGCAAAAGGACGAAGAAGGTAAGCCCGCGCAGCCACGCGCCCTTGGCCTGCACCATGGCGTAGGAAAGGACATAGCCGAGCACGAGCGTGACCGCCGTCGTGATGACGCAGATGCGCGCGGTCACGATCAACACCTTGTGGACGGACTCGGAGGTGAACAGCTTGGCGTAGTTGCCGAGCCCGGGTGTGGGGTCGGTCACGCTGATCCACAGGACCTTGGCCAAGGGAAAGAAGTAGAGCCCGACCATCATCAGGACGGCCGGCATGACAAGAAGCCAATAGAACCGGCGGAGCTGGTCGCCGCCTCGGCGCGGCGCGGCCGCCG
>CAYZFH010000036.1:0-18264 GCA_964477375.1 uncultured Rhizobiaceae bacterium
CGCGGCGGATGAATCGATGCCGCGCACGATGCCGTGAGCATGGCCGCTGCGCACCATGACCGCATAGGCCTGGTTGGGCTGGTTCAGATCGTCCGTGTAGCGGCCTTCGCCGCGCAGGAGATAGGGGTCTTCGGTGCGTCGGACGGGTTGGCCGATGCCGAATTTCGCCGTGCTCCAATCGCCGGCGGCGTCGCGGACGTTCATCGCAATAAAACCTTTGGAAAGAGCCTCGAAATAAGACCTATCAGTCGCCTTCGCGCGTCTCTTCGTCAAGACGCAGGAGCTCGGCGGCGATGGCTTCCTGAACGGCCTCGGGCTGGCGCCCGATGGCCTGGGCCACGATGGTCAGGCGCCGCCGCAGCCCATGGACCTGGTCCAGCAGGTCCATGACCGACGCCAGCGTCTCGTCGTCGCAGGCCAGGACGTCGCCCAATTCGACCAGAAGCTCGACCCGCGCCACGTCGATATCGGCGAAGCGCGGCGGCTCGCCGTTCTCCGGCCGTACCAAGCCGCGGAAGATCCAGCGCTCCAACCGCACCGCGGTGGCCGAATCGTAGCGCGCCAAGAGTTGGTCCAGCGTGATCATGTCTGGCTCTCCATCGCCCGGCGAGGATCATAGGCCTTGCCCGCGTCCCATCCTTCCAGAAACGCCTTGAGCTTTTCATCCGGCTTGTCGGGCAGCACGACGCGCAGCTTCACATATTGGTCGCCCCGCGTCTTGGAGCGGCGGTCGAGGACACCGCGGCCCTTGAGGCGCAGCGTGCTGCTGCTGTTGGAGCCGGGCGGGACGGTGAGGGCGACCGTGCCCGAGATGGTCGGCACATTCACCTTACCGCCCAGCACGGCCTCGGTGAGGGTGACGGGCAGTTCCATATGAATGTCGTTGTCCTTGCGCTCGAAGAACGCATGGGGCTGGACGTGCAGCTCGACATAAAGATCACCGGCGGGCCCGCCACGCGGGTTGGGCATGCCCTGACCCTTGAGCCGGATCATCTCCCGGTCTTCGGAGCCTTCCGGAATGGTCACGTCGACCGTGCGTCCGTCGGGTAGCTGCACGCGCTGCTTGCCGCCGGCCGCCGCGACCGTGAACGGCACGGCCATGGTCGCGCTGATATTGCCGCCGCCTTGCTGGAACGGATCGTCCTCGAAGCCGCCGCCGCCGCCACCGAATCCCTGGAAGCCGCCCCGTGCGCCACGGCCTCCGCCGCCGCGCCGGAACATCTCGGCGAAAATGTCGCCCATCCCGGCCAGGTCTTCCTCGCTCATATGCGCTTCGTATTTGTGCGCATGCGGACCCTGTGCATGGTCGCGGTAGAAGCCGCGCGGCTTCTCCTGGCCTTGGGCGTCGATCTCGCCTGCGTCGAACCGTTTGCGCTTCTCGGGGTCCGAGAGGAGGTCGTTGGCGGCCGCGATCTCCTTGAAGCGGTTTTCGGCCGCCTTGTCGCCGGGGTGTAGGTCTGGGTGGTTCTGGCGGGCCAGTTTCCGGTAGGCCTTGCGGATCTCGTCCGTCGAGGCGGTCTTGGCTACGCCGAGGATTTCGTAGGGGTCTCTCATGGCTTCCCTCTAGGTGGCCCTTCGGGCCGCGTCCGGCAAGACCGGATCATGCCTGACCGGCCGCCACGTTCACCGCCAGGGCCAGCAGCACCGTGTTGAAAAAGAAGGACACGATGCCGTGGAACAGGGTGACCCGGCGGATGATGGAGGATTCGACCTGCACGTCGGAGACCTGGGCCGTCATGCCGACCACGAAGGAGTAGTAGAGGAAGTCCCAGGCCCGGGGCTCGGGGGTGCCGGGGAAGTTCAGCCCTCCGGCATCGTGGCCGCCATCGTGCCGGTCGTAGAACAGGTTCATGTAGTGGAAGGCCACGACCGTGTGGAAGGTCAGCCAGCCCAGCGGCACGCTCAGGATGGTGAAGATCAGCAGGTAAAACTCCTGATCGTCTTTGTTCAGGATGGCGAAGATCGAGGCCATGCTCAGCCCGATGGCGGCCAGCGTGATCACGACGATGACGGCCATGCCCTCATCCTCGTAGCTGGCGCGTTCGCGCATGGATTCGGGCGTCAGCCGGCCGGCCAGCACCCCCATGGTGACCAGATAGAACAGGAACGCCGCATCGCCCGCCGCGACCAGGCGCAGCTCCCCCGGCAGATGATGGGTCAGCAGCCACACCGCCGTGCCGAGCGTAACGGCCATATAGAAGCGGGTGTGATGGACGATGTGTTCGCGCGCGGCGTGGTACAGAGCAGCCTCCCCTCAGGCGGTTAACAGTCTAACGTCATAATTGCCGCCGGTCGCGGCCCTGCGCTTGTTCGCGTCCGCGGTCCTGGATACCGTTCCCGCCCGGGGGGTGCTCCATGGCTTCCACATTTTGGCTCTCCGCCCGCCGTGCGGGGGCGGTGCTGTTCGCCTTCATCCTGATCATTGCCGCGGCATCGCCGCTCGGCGCCCAAAGCCCCGTCGCCTCGTCGGGCAATGCGGCCGGCAAGAAGGTCGAGATTGAGAAGATCGTTGCCGACTTTACGGCCGCCAAACGGCCGGTCGGCATGATGGTGGGTGTGATCGCGGGCAAGGACCGCCAGTTTGTGAGCTTTGGCGAGATCTCCCGCTTCACCGAGAAGACACCCGATGCGCAGACGGTCTTCGAGATCGGCTCGGTGACCCAGACCTTCACCGCGCTGCTCCTGGCCCGCATGGTCGAGCGCGGTGTGATGTCGCTCGATGATCCGCTGCAGAAATGGGTGCCGTCCGGCGTCACCGTGCCCTCCTATCAGGGCAAGCCGATCACCCTGGCCGATCTGGCCACCCACACCTCCGGCCTGCCGCGTGAGCCGGACTTCCGCCATTTCCGCCGCCGTCACACGCACCATCTGACCGTGGACAGGATGTATGCGCTGCTTGGCGAGACGGAGCTGACCGGCGTGCCGGGCAGCAAATTCCTCTACTCCAATTTCGGCTACGCGCTGCTGGCCCAGGCCGTCACGCGCGCGGGCGGTACGAAGGACTGGGCGGAGTTGGTCCAGCGCGAGATCACAGCACCGCTGGGGCTGTATGCCACGCGCATCGTCAAAGGCGGCTTGGATCAGTCACGGCTGGCGCAGGGTTATGGGCCGGAGCTTAATTCCGTGCGCTATGGGTTGTTGACGCGGCCGGCTTTCAACGGCGCGCTGGGGCTGCGCTCGACCCTCGACGATATGATGCAATGGACGTCGTTCCACATGGGCCTGGTGCCGTCGCCATTGGCGTCGCTCCTGCCCATGGTCGAGACGCCGCGCGTGTCGATCGGCGCCGGGCCGGGCGATGAGATCGCGCTGGCCTGGCAAAGCCATCCGCTGCGCGCGGGTTCCAAGCACCGCATCCTGGCCCGCAACGGCGCGACGCTCGGCTTCTACAGCTTCGTGGCGTTCGTGAAGGAAACCCAGACCGGCGTCGTGGTGCTGTCCAACACCCGCATCCCGAACGAGGAGGTGGGCGTGCGCATCTTGCGCCTGCTCAATGCCGAAACGGGAGTGCCCGTCACCGACGACGGCGCGCCCGTCGCGCAGCCGTCGATGGATTGAGCGTCAGCGCTTCTCGACCGTCAGCCGCTCGACCGCGTCTTCGTTCAACGTGACGCCGAGGCCCGGACCCTTCGGCACGACGACATGGCCGTCCTCGATCGGCACGATCTCGGTCAGCACGTCCTCCTCGAGCACGAACTTGGGCATGTAGAACTCGCAGCCCAGCGACATGTTGGCCGTGGCCGCGATGAAATGGGTACCAGCCGCCAGCGCCACGCCGCCCTCCCACAGGGTCCCGCCATAGCAGGGGATACCGGCCGTCTCGCAGATCGCGTTGATCTTGCGCGCGTTCAGGATGCCGCCGGATTTCATCAGCTTGACCGAGACGATGTCGGCCGCGCGTTTCTCCACGAGGCGCAGCGCCTCGGCGGGCGAGAAGACGGCCTCGTCGGCCATGATCGGCGTGTCGAGTGCCGCGGTCAGCGCGGCCATCACGTCGAGCTGCGGGCGCGGCACGGGCTGTTCGATGAAGGTCGGCTTGAACTGCTCGATCTCGCGCAGCTTGGGCAGGGCGTCCCAGGATTGCAGGCCCTGGTTGTAGTCGACCCGCAGGTCGATATCGTCCGGCAGCTCCTTGCGTAGCTTCGTCAACCGCCGCATGTCGTTGGCGTGGTCGGAGAAGCCCGTCTTCACCTTGAAGATCCGCACGCCCTCGCCATGCAGGCGCTTGGCCATGGCCACGTCGGCGTCGATGTCCGGGTTGGCGATGGAAAAGCTCATGGGAATGCGGTCGCGCACCGCGCCGCCGAGAAGGTCGGAGACGGGCAGGCCGGTCAGCTTGCCGCAGATGTCGAACAGCGCCATCTCGACGGCGGCCTTGGCCTCGAAATTGTCGTAGAGCGCCCGGTCGCACGCCGCCATGATCGATTGGATGCGGCGCGGATCGGCGCCGACCACGATGGGGCGCAGATAGAGGTCCAGCGCCGCCAGCGCGGCTTCCGCGGTGCCGGAGAACACCTCCCACGGCGCGGCCTCGCCGATGCCCACCACGCCTGCATCGGTCTGAAGCCGCAGCAGGATGCGCTTCACCTTGCCCTGCACGCTGCCGATGCCTTGCGAGCGCTTCATCTTGATGCCGGTCGCGATCAGGCGGGCTTCGAGCCCCGTCACGCGCACCTGTCCGGCGGACGCCTTGGTCATCGGGAATGTCTCCTGGGTCGAAAAGAGAAGGGCAGCCTAGCCTTGTGGCGGCGTCTTGTCGCTCGGCGGAGGCGCGTCGTCCGAATTGCCGCGCAAGGTCGCGGCCACCATCAGCATGGCCGTGCCGCCGACGAAAGCGGCCACCACCATGATGACATGAAACCCTTCCTCGGTTTGGATCCACTGGGGCGTGTTGGCGCCTAGGAACGTGAGATCGGGATTCGCCCTGATGCCCAGCCAGAACAGCCCAAGGACCATCGCCTCGATGGCCAGGGTGCCGACGAACCACCGGTAACCCCGGCGGGTTTTGAACCCGTCCACGGCATAGCCCGCGATGAAGGCCAGGGCCAGTGCGATTCCGATCGCGAGTTCCATGCGTTCCTCCCCCGGACGTTGTGGTGATTATACGCGGGTACGGAACGGACCACGAGGCACGTTTGGGCGTTATACTTGCGGCGGATGGAGGATGTGATGACGCTGCACGTCGATCTGTTCTGGTCGTTCCGTAGCCCTTACTGCTATCTCGCGGGCGGGCGTCTGGAGCGCCTGATGGAGACGTTCGACGTCGCCATCGCGCTGCGGCCGGTGATGCCGCTCGTCTTCCGCTATCCTGACTATATGCCGTCCTTGCCCAAGCCCTACGGCTTGTATTTCGAGCGCGACGTGACGCGGGTTGCGGAGCATCTGGGTGAAAGTTTGATCGGGCCGGATGCCGACCCCGATCCTGTGGTGATGGATTTAGTGACGGGCAGGGCGAAGGAGGCGCAGCCGCATATCTTCCGCCTTACGCGGTTGGGTGCCGAGGCGGAGCGACAGGGCCGCGGTTTCGCATTCGCCCGCGCGGTCTCGCGTCTCATCTTCAATCTGGAAGGCCGGGGCTGGGATCAGGGCGATCGGTTGGCGCGGGCGGTGTCGGACGCCGGATTCGATCTGCCTGCGTTGGAGCGCGCAGTGGCGCGGAATGAAGCGGTGCTCGATGCGACGATTGCCGCGAATGGCCATTCGCTCGAAGCGGCGGGCCATTGGGGAACGCCGACCATGGTGTTTGAAGGCGAGCCTTTCTTCGGCCAGGACCGTATTGATCTCCTCGTCTGGCGCATGAAGCAGCGTGGCCTTAGGAAACGTGTGGATTGTTGACGGCATGAATTCCGATCTCGGGCTGACCCGGCGCACCGTTCTGCTATCGGCCGCCGCCGTGCTGGTACCCGCGCGGGTCTTCGCCCAGGTGCCCGCTTGCACGCCCGGCGCGCTGACGCCGCGCCTGACCGACGGGCCGTATTTCAAGCCCAATTCGCCGGAACGCTCGGTACTGACCGAGCCCGGTATCCCCGGCTCGAAGATCGTCTTGAGCGGCGTGGTTCTGGATTCCGCGTGCAAACCGGTGAAGGGCGCGCTGGTCGACCTGTGGCACGCCGACGGCCAGGGCAACTACGACAACGCGGGTTACGGTCTGCGCGGTCACCAGTATACGGACGCGTCCGGCCGCTACCGTTTCGAGACGGTGGAGCCCGCGCCCTATGTCGGCCGCACGCGCCATTTCCACGTCAAGGTGCAGGCACCAAACGGGCCGGTGCTCACGACGCAACTCTATTTTCCCGGCGAGGCGGGCAACGCGCGCGACGGCCTATTCCGCAAGGAGCTGCTGATTTCGCTCAAGCAAGAGGGAGCGGTCATGGCAGGCGGCTACGATTTCACTGTCGCCACGGCCTGAGTTCGATCGTCGACCTATGCGAAATTTCGAAAGCATCGTTGCGCGGATGTGACGTGATTTCCCGCCGGATTCGCCCCGGCCATGGTAAGCCTTCGTCCGAATCCTCCCCGGGCATTTTCCGATCCATGAACGTCAAACGGACTGAGCTGATCGTCGTTCTCGGCGCGCTAACGGCCTTCGCGCCGCTGTCGATCGACATGTACCTGCCCGCGTTGCCCACCCTGGAAAAGGTCTTCGTGACCGATCCGGCCTCGGTGCAGGTCACGCTCGCGGTTTTCTTCCTGGGCTTTGCGCTGGGGCAGACCTTCTTCGGTCCCATCCTGGACCGTTTCGGGCGCAAGCCGCCCCTCTATGTCAGCCTGACCATCTACATCCTGGCGTCGGCCGGTTGCGCCATGGCGCCGTCGATCGAAGCGCTGTCCGTGCTTCGCTTCATTCAGGCCGTGGGTGCTTGCGCGGGCGTCGTCAGTTCGCGCGCCATGGTGCGCGATTTGTTCGAGCCCAAGGAAATGGCGCGGGTCTTCTCCGCCTTGATGCTGGTGATGGGCGTGGCGCCGATCCTGGCTCCGCTCATCGGCGGCTATGTCATGGCCGCGTTCGGTTGGCGCGCCATCTTCTGGACGCTGGCGCTGTTCGGCGTGTTTTGCCTGGTGGCCATGGCCCTGCGCCTGCCGGAGTCGCACCACGCGGCGGCGCGCAAGCCGCTCCATCCCGGCGCGATCCTGCGCGGCTATGGCAGGCTGCTCATTCATCGCGATTACATCTGCTATGCGCTGACTGGTGGTTTCCCCATGGCGGGGATGTTCGCCTATATCGCCGGTTCGCCGTTCGTCTTCATCGAACTGTATGGCGTGGCGCCCCAGGACTATGGCTGGTTCTTCGGCGCCAATGCGTTGGGTTTCGTGGCGGTGGCGCAGGTGAACGCGCGCCTCGTGCGCCGCTTTGAAATGACGCGCATCCTGCGTGCGGCGAATGCCGTGCAGACGGTGTTCGGGATTTTATTGGTCGGGTTGGCGCTGACCGGCGCGGGCGGGTTGTTCGGGCTGGCGGCGGCGCTATTCGGCTTTATCGCCTGCATTGGCCTGATCCTGCCGAACGCCAGCGCCTTGGCCATGGCCCCGCATGGCGAGCGGGCAGGGTCGGCGGCTGCACTGCTCGGTACCCTGCAGTTCGCCCTGGCCGCCGTGGCGGCCATGTCGGTGGGGGCGATCCACGACGCCAGCGCGCTGCCCATGGCCGGGATTATCGCCATCTGCGGCGCCCTCGGGGCTTTGGCCAGCCGGCTCACAAAAACTCCATAAACGATGCTGCAATGCAGCATCGGCGGTGTTTTCTCGCATTGCGCTAGAAACTTAAGCGCGTAAAACTCTTGGCCGATTGGACAATTTTTCCGCGCGCGGCAGGAGGGACTGCCTACCGCGTGTGACGGAGCCGGGAATGCAGACTCACACGCCGTGGCAACCCGAGATTGCCAAGGCGCTTATCGCCGAAAGGCGCGCCATGCCGGGCGCGGTCATCCCGATTCTGCACGCGCTGCAGGATCGCTTCGGCTATGTCGACAAGGCGGCCGTGCCGATGATCGCGGAGGCGCTCAACCTGACGCGCGCCGAAGTGCACGGCGTCGTCACATTTTACCATGACTTCCGCAGCGCGCCGCCGGGCCGCCACGTGGTGAAGGTCTGCCGCGCGGAATCCTGTCAGAGCATGGGCTGCGATTCGTTGATCGCGCATATCGAGAAGAAAGTGGGCACGTCTCTCAAGCATACCGCGGGTGACGGGTCGGTCACGTTGGAGCCGGTCTACTGCCTGGGCAATTGCGCGCTGTCGCCTGCTTTGATGTGGGACGGTGAGCTGCACGGGAAGATGACACCGCAGAAGTTCGACCGGCTTCATAAAGCCAAGGTGGGCGGGCAATGAGCGTGCGCATCTTTGTGCCCATGGATGCCAGCGCGCTTTCGGTCGGTGCGGAAGACGTCGCGGCTGCCGTCGCCACGGAGGCCAAGCGCCGCAACGCCAAGATATCTCTGGTGCGTAACGGCTCGCGCGGCCTGTTTTGGCTCGAGCCCATGGTCGAGGTGGAAACCAAGGCTGGGCGCGTAGCCTATGGGCCGGTTTCGGCCGATGACGTGGCAAGTTTGTTTGACGCCGATTTCCTCGCGGGCGGGAAGCATAAGCTCTGTCTCGGCCCGACCGAGGAGATTCCCTATCTCAAGCGCCAGGAGCGGCTGACGTTCGCGCGTTGCGGCATCATCGATCCGCTGTCCATCGAGGACTATCGCGCCCATGGCGGCTTCGCGGGCCTCGACAAGGCGCTGACCATGGCGCCGAAGGATATCGTCGAGACGGTGGTGGAATCGGGCTTGCGCGGCCGCGGCGGTGCTGGCTTCCCGACCGGCATCAAATGGCGCACGGCGCTGGGCGCCGCAGCGGATCAAAAGTACATCGTCTGCAACGCGGACGAGGGCGACAGCGGCACCTATGCCGACCGGATGATCATGGAGGGCGATCCCTTCATGCTGGTCGAAGGCATGACCATAGCCGGCATCGCTGTGGGGGCGACCGAGGGCTACCTCTATATCCGCTCGGAGTATCCGCACGCGTTCGCCCAGATGGAGCGGGCGGTGAAGGTGGCGCGCGACGCGGGCTATTTGGGCCCCAATGTGCGCGGCAGCGGCAAGGCATTTGAACTGCACCTGCGGTTGGGCGCCGGCGCCTATATCTGCGGCGAGGAGACATCGCTGCTGGAAAGCCTCGAGGGCAAGCGCGGCCAGGTGCGTTTCAAGCCGCCGCTGCCCGCCATCGAAGGCCTGTTCGGCAAGCCCACGGTCATCAACAACGTGGTCTCACTGGCCTCTGTACCGATCATTCTGGACAAGGGCGCGGCCTTTTACCGGGATTTCGGCATGGGCCGTTCCCGCGGGACTCTGCCCATTCAGCTCGCCGGCAACGTCAAGCGCGCGGGGCTGGTCGAGAAGGCTTTTGGTGTGACTTTGCGGGAACTTATCGAGGATTTCGGGGGCGGAACGGCCACCGGCCGGCCACTCCGGGCAGTGCAGGTCGGCGGCCCGCTCGGAGCCTATTTTCCCGCGGCCATGCTCGACCTATCTATGGATTATGAGGCCTTTGCCGCCAATAACGGCATGGTCGGCCATGGCGGTGTCGTGGTCTTCGACGACACGGTGGATCTGGCGAAGCAGGCCCGGTTCGCCATGGAATTCTGCGCTATCGAGTCATGCGGCAAATGCACGCCGTGCCGCCTGGGTTCGACCCGCGGCGTCGAGGTGATCGACCGGATCGTGGCAGGCCAGGATCGGGCCGCGAATTTGGAATTGTTGAGCGACCTGTGTGCTACCATGACGGACGGGTCGCTATGCGCCTTGGGCGGGCTGACCCCGTATCCCGTCCTGAGCGCGCTGACGCATTTCCCGGAAGACTTCGACCGGCCCGCTAAACGCGCGGCTGCGGAGTAGGAGAGGACGCGATGAGCCTCGTTACGGAACAGGATTTCGGTACGCCCGCACGGACCTCCGAACGGATGGTCACGCTGGAGATCGACGGGCAGAGCGTCACGGTGCCCGCCGGCACCTCGGTGATGCACGCGGCAGCAACGATGGGCACCACCGTGCCGAAGCTGTGCGCGACCGACAGTGTGGAAGCGTTCGGCTCTTGCCGCTTGTGCCTGGTCGAGATCGAAGGACGCAAGGGGACGCCGGCGTCATGCACCACGCCGGTTGAGTCCGGCATGAAGGTCAAGACCCAGACGCCGCGCGTCGCCCGGCTGCGCCGCAATGTGATGGAACTCTACATTTCGGATCACCCGCTGGACTGCCTGACATGCTCGGCCAACGGCGATTGCGAGCTGCAGGACATGGCGGGCGCCGTGGGTCTGCGCGACGTTCGATACGGTTATGACGGCGCGAATCATTTCAAGCCGGCTAAGGCCAAGGACGAATCCAACCCGTATTTCACCTTCGAGCCGTCCAAGTGCATCGTCTGCTCGCGCTGTGTGCGCGCGTGCGAGGAGGTTCAGGGCACCTTCGCGCTGACCATTGAAGGGCGCGGCTTCGAATCCGCCGTCTCGGCCGGCGCGCACGAGAATTTCCTCGATTCCGAATGCGTCTCTTGCGGTGCCTGCGTGCAGGCCTGTCCGACCGCGACGCTCAACGAAAAGAGCGTGATCGATGCGGGTACGCCGGAGCACAGTGTCATCACCACCTGCGCCTATTGCGGTGTGGGCTGTTCGTTCAAGGCGGAGATGAAGGGCGGCGAAGTCGTCCGCATGATGCCGCACAAGGACGGCAAGGCGAACCATGGCCATTCTTGCGTCAAGGGTCGCTTCGCCTGGGGCTACGCGACTCACAAGGAGCGCATTACCAAGCCGATGATCCGCGCCAGCATCCACGACCCGTGGAAAGAGGTCTCCTGGGACGAGGCGATCGGCCATGCGGCGTCCGAGTTCAAGCGCATCCAGGCCAAGTACGGGCGCGGCTCTGTGGGCGGTATCACCTCCTCGCGCTGCACCAACGAAGAGACTTACCTCGTCCAGAAGCTGATCCGCGCCGCCTTCGGCAACAACAATGTCGATACTTGCGCGCGCGTCTGCCATTCGCCGACGGGCTACGGCCTCAAGACGACCCTGGGCACATCGGCCGGCACGCAGGATTTCGACTCGGTCCTAGAGGCCGACGTCATCATGGTGATCGGCGCCAACCCGACAGACGCACACCCCGTGTTTGCCTCGCGCATGAAGAAGCGCCTGCGCGAGGGTGCCAAGCTGATCGTGATCGATCCGCGCCGGACCGATCTCGTGCGCACGCCGCACGTTGAAGCCCAGTATCATCTGCCGCTCAAGCCCGGCACGAACGTCGCCCTGATCAACGCGCTGGCCCATGTCATCGCGACCGAGGGGTTGGTGAACGAGCAATATGTTGCTGAGCGCTGCGACAAGGCCGACTTCGACCGTTGGCGCGCTTTTGTGTCCGAAGAGCGCAATTCGCCCGAGGCCATGTCCGACGTGATCGGCGTGCCGGCGGCGGATATCCGTGCCGCCGCGCGGATGTATGCGACGGGCGGAAACAGCGCGATCTATTATGGCTTGGGTGTCACCGAACACAGCCAAGGCTCGACCACGGTGATGGGCATGGCCAATCTGGCCATGGCGACCGGTAATATCGGCCGTGTCGGCGTAGGCATCAATCCGCTGCGTGGTCAGAACAACGTGCAGGGCGCCTGCGATATGGGCTCGTTCCCGCACGAGTTCACGGGCTACCGTCACGTTTCCGAAGAGCCTGTACGCGCCTTGTTCGAGAAGGAATGGGGCGTTGCCTTGGAGGGGGAGCCGGGCCTGCGCATTCCAAACATGCTGGATGCCGCGGTTGAGGGCAGCTTCAAGGGCATCTATATCCAAGGCGAGGACATTGCCCAGTCCGATCCTGATACGCAGCACGTCACCGCAGGCCTGCGGGCGATGGAATGCGTCGTGGTGCAGGATATCTTCCTGAACGAGACAGCCAGCTTTGCCCACGTCTTCCTGCCTGGCTCATCGTTCCTCGAGAAGGATGGCACCTTTACCAACGCGGAGCGCCGCATCAGCCGCGTGCGTAAAGCCATAGCGCCCATGGCCGGACTTGCCGATTGGGAAGCGACGATGGCTCTTTCCAACGCGCTCGGCTACCCGATGACCTACAAGCATCCGTCCGAGATCATGGACGAGATCGCGCGCGTGACGCCAACCTTCGCAGGCGTCAGCTTCGACCGCATCGACGAACTGGGCAGCATCCAATGGCCCTGCAATGAGAAGGCGCCGGAAGGCACGCCGACCATGCATAACGGCGGCTTCGTGCGCGGCAAGGGCAGGTTCATCGTCACGGAATACATCCCGACCGAAGAGCGCGCGTCGCAGCGCTTCCCGTTGCTGCTCACCACCGGCCGTATCCTGTCCCAGTACAATGTGGGCCAGCAAACGCGCCGCACGGCCAACAACGCCTGGCATGGCGAGGACTTCCTCGACATCCATCCGTTTGATGCCGAGCACCGCGGTATCCGCGAGGGCGACCTCGTCGGGCTTGCCAGCCGGAAGGGTGAGGTCACCCTCCATGCGCGTGTCACCGACCGCATGCAGCCGGGTGTCGTTTACACAACCTTCCACTTCGCGGACAGCGGCGTGAACGTCATCACGACCGAGTATTCGGATTGGGCCACGAACTGTCCGGAGTACAAGGTCACGGCTGTCCAGGTGCGCCGCGTCAACCACATGTCGGAATGGCAGGAGCGCTATCGCGCCCAGCACGAAGAGCAAGAGCGGCTGGCCGGCCGGGTGACTGCGGGCGCGGCGGAGTGATCGCTCCGTTCCATCCATGACCGCTCCGGGCGCTGCCAGTCTTGCCGAAGCCCAACGCATCGCGCGCGACGGGGCCGCGACGTTCACCACGGAGTTGGTTGCCGAGGAGGAGCCTGTCGCCCTGGTCTATAACGGCGTCAGCCATGCCGTGATGATGGCCACTCCGCTCGATCTCGAGGATTTCGGCCTTGGCTTCAGCTTGAGCGAAGGCATCCTCGGGTCTAAAGCCGAAATGTTCGACATGGCTGTGGTGCGCCAGGAAGCCGGCGCCGAAATCCGCATGGCAATCACGCTTGACCGCTTCGCGCTGTTGCGTGAACGGCGTCGTTCGCTGATCGGACGCACGGGCTGCGGCATCTGCGGTGTGGAAAGCCTGGCCGACGCGGTGCGCAAAGCGGCGCCCGTGGCCAAAAATTTTGCTACGGATTCCACTGCGGTCTACCACGCGCTCGGCCAATTGCCGCAGCTCCAGGCGGTCAACAAGCTGACCCACTCCGTTCATGCCGCGGCCTGGTGCGACGCATCGGGCCAGATCGTCCTGACACGCGAAGATGTCGGGCGCCACAACGCGCTCGATAAGTTGATTGGAGCCATGGCTTGGCGCGGTGTGGATTTTGGGCGGGGATTTGCCGTCATCACCAGCCGTTGCAGCGTCGAGATGGTGCAGAAGGCGGCCTCGGTCGGCATGCCTATGCTCGTGGCCATTTCGGCCCCGACGGCTCTGGCGCGCCGTCTTGCGGAGTCCTGCGGCATGACCATGGTGGCGCTGGCGCGCTCCGACAGCTTCATGGTGCTGACGCACCCGCACCGTCTTATGCAGAATCGGGAGCAGGCCGCCTCATGAGCCAGGATTCGATCATCCGGATGGCGAATCAGATCGCCACTTTTTTCGCGACCTATCCTCGCGCGCAGGCGGTCCAGGGCACCTACGATCACATCAAGAGTTTCTGGGATCCGCGGATGCGCAAGCAGCTGGCGGAGAAGGTCGCTGCCGGAGGCGATGGGCTCAGTGAAATCGCACTGGAAGCCGCGCGTAAGTTTCCGGCCGTGGAAAGCCGGGCCGGCTAAGCCCAGCTAGGTGCGAAGGACGCCGTCGCCCTTGGCCTGGGCGGCGCGCAATTCATCCAATTCCCGATGGCAATAGATGACCTGTCCGCCGGGCGTGCGGCGCGCGGGCGGCGCCACGCGGTCGCAAGTGCCTTCGATCGCCATGGGGCAACGAGTGCGGAAGGGGCAGCCGATGTCGCGCGGCACGTTGGTGCCGGTCTGGGCCTGGGTCGGCGGGCGGGTGGCGATGACCTCTTCCAACCAGCCCTGTCGCAGCGCGGGCACGGAGGAAAGCAAAAGGGCCGTATAGGGATGGTGGGGCGGGCTGAACACCGAGCTTGTCGGGCCGATCTCGGCCACGCGCCCGGCATACAGCACCACCACGCGGTCGGCGATGGTCGCGACCGTGGCCAGGTCGTGAGAGATGAAAAGATACGCCACGTCATGTTTGGCGCGCAGGTCGCGCATCAGCTCCAGCACTTGGGCCGCCACGATCGTATCCAGTGACGACAGGATCTCGTCGCAGAGCACGAGGTCGGGCTGGGCGCCGAAGGCGCGGGCGATGGAGACGCGCTGGCGCTGGCCGCCTGACAGTTCGGACGGATAGCGGCCGGCATAGTCGGCCGGCAGGCCCACCATGGTCAGAAGCTCGGCCACGCGCGCCGCGCGTTTGGCGCCGGTCATACCGAAATAGAGTTCGAGCGGACGGCCGATGGCCTCCTCGATGCGCTGTTCCGGATTCAGCGACAGGTCCGGGCTCTGGAAGATCACCTGGATGCGGCGCAGCGCGTCGCGGTCGCGCTTGCGGGCGCGCTTCGCCAGCGCCTTGCCGCCGATGCGGGTTTCGCCGGAAAGAGACGGGTGCAGGCCGGCGATGACGCGGGCCAGCGTGCTCTTGCCGCTGCCCGATTCGCCCACCAGCGCCACCACCTCGCGCGGACGCACGTCGATGGTCACGTCCTGCAGCACGTTGTCTTCCATGCCGAGGGAGCCGAACAGCTTGGGCTTGGCGAAGGTCGCGGTGATCTTGTTCGTCTCGAGCAACGGCTTCTCGGCGCTCTCGGCGGCGACGATGCCCCGGTCGCCGGTCGGGCGGGGTTTCACCGCGCCGATCAGCTCGCGCGTATAGGCCTGCTTCGGCCGCTCGATGATCTCGGCGGTCGGTCCTTCCTCGACCATGGCGCCATGGCGCATCACGATGATGCGGTCGGCGATCTGCGCCACCACGGCCAGGTCGTGCGAAACGTAGATCGCGGCGCTGTTGTGCTCGCGGATGACGTCCTTGATCGCCTTCAGCACCTCGATCTGGGTGGTGACGTCGAGGGCGGTGGTGGGCTCGTCGAGGACGAGAAGCTTGGGCGTGCAGGTCAGGGCCATGGCGGCCATGACGCGCTGCTGCTGGCCGCCGCTGGTCTGGTGCGGATAGCGGCGCGCGATCTCATCCGGGTTCGGCAGGTCGAGCCGGGCGAGAAGGGCCGTGGCGCGCTTGCGCGCTTCTTCGGGCGTGGCGATGCCGTGGAGCAGCATGGGCTCCGCGACCTGCTCACCGATGGTGATGGCGGGGTTGAGCGCGGCTTGCGCGCTTTGCGCCACATAGGCCACGTCCTTGCCGCGCGCAGCGCGACGGGCCCGGGCGTCGAGGGAGAAGATGTCCACGCCGCTGAGGGTGACTTTGCCGCCCACCACGCGGGTGCCGGGGCGCGTGTAGCAGAGCGAAGCCATGGCGACGGTGGTCTTGCCGGCGCCGGATTCGCCGATCAGGGCCACGACCTCGCCGGCCTGGACCTTGAGGCTGACGCCGCGCACGGTCGGCACCCACACGCCGCGGGGCGTGCGGCCTTCGACCTTCAAGTCGTCGATCTGGAGCACCGGCGCCATCAGCGCAGCTCCTCGGAGGTGTGGCGGTCCGAGCCGCCGGACAGCCAGTCGACCGTCAGATTGATGCCGACGACCAGAAGGCCGATCAGCACGGCGGGCACGATCGCCGCGGGCGCGCCGTAATAGATGCCGGGTAGGTTCTCGCGCACCATGCTGCCCCAGTCGGCGTTGGGCGGCTGGATGCCCAGGCCAAGGAACGACAGCGAGCTCATGAACAGCACGGCGTAGGACAGGCGCAGGCCGAATTCCACCGCCAGCGGCCGCATGGAGCTGGGGAAAATCTCGCGCCGCAGGATCGAGAACAGCGATTCGCCGCGCGCCCGCGCGACCTCGACGAACTCCAACGCCGCGATCCCCATGGCGACCGAGCGCGAGACGCGCGCCACGCGCGGGGTTTGGATAAAGGCGATGGTGCCGATCAGGACCGGAAGGGACGAACCCAGGCCCGCGATCACCAGGAGCGCCAAGAGGATCGGCGGGAAGGACAACAGGATGTCGATCACCCAGGTGACGGCGGTGTCATAGCGGCCGCGGATCTCGGCGGCCGAGAAGCCGACCGTCATGCCGATCAGGAAGCCGAGCAGGGTGGCGGCCGTGGCGACGCCCAGACTGTACTTGGCACCATGCAGCAGGCGGGAAAACAGGTCGCGGCCCAGATAGTCGTTGCCGAAGATCGCGGCGTCGTGGGCGGGCGCGAAGCCGCCACCGCCGACCAACGCGCCCGGCGTGTTCGGCGCGACAAACGTGCCAAAGACCGCCAACAGAATATTGAACGCGATGAGGGCCAGGCCGATGGCGCCGAACAGCGTAATCGGCTGCCGTGCGCGCTTCGTGCGCCCGCCGCCGTTGGTTGCCGCGGTCGCGCTCATTTCGCGTACCGCAGGCGCGGGTTGGTGAAGACGGCGGCCACGTCGGCGGCCAGCGTCAGCAGGATATAGGCCGTGCAGAAGATCATTCCGGTGATCTGCACCACCGGGATGTCGCGGGTCGCGACCGCGTCCACCATCAGGCGGCCGAGGCCGGGATAGGAGAACACGACTTCGACGATGACCACGCCCGAGACGAGATAGCCCAGGTTTAGCGCCACCACGTTGACGATGGGAGCCAGCGCGTTGGGCAGGGCATGGCGCAGGATGATGCGGCGCTTGGAGGCGCCCTTGAGCAGCGCCATCTCGATATACGGCCGGCGCATCACGTCGAGCACGGCCGCGCGTGTCATGCGGATCATGTGGGCCTGCACCGATGCCAGGAGGGTGAGCGCGGGCAGGGTTAGGGTTCGGATGATGCCGTCCACGGTCGAGAAATTGGGCGTGCTGACGACCGCGGGCAGCCAGCGCAGCTGGACTGCGAGCAGCAGGACGAGCAGCAAGCCGACGACGAATTCGGGTAGCGAGATGACCAGCAGCGATCCGACCGTCAAAGTCTTATCGAAGATACTGCCCGGATAGGCGGCGGAGAGAAGACCCAGTCCCACAGAAATGGGCACCGCCAGGACGGCAGTCACGACCGCCAGGATCAAGGAATTGGTGATGCGCAGGCCGATGATGCGGGAGACCGGCGTCTCAGTCGCCAGCGACAGCCCCAGATCGCCGTGGACCATGCCGCCCAGCCAATTGCCGTAGCGCTCGAGCATGGGCTTCTCGAGTCCCAGCCGGTCGCGCAGGGCCTGGCGCGCTTCTTCAGTCGATTCGTTGCCGAGGATGGCGATCGCAACGTCGCCGGGAAGGATTTGCGTGGCGCTGAACACCAGCACGGAGATGACCCAAAGGGTCACGATCCCGAGCAGGAGTCGCTGGACGATCAACCTAAACATACGCGTACATCGCAGACGCTAGAGCAAGGCGCAAGCCCCGGTCCCCGCCGAAGCGGGAACCGGGGGTATTGGACAGGGCGGATGCTTACGTGTCCAGGTAAGCGCCTTCCCAGTAGAACAGGCCGAGCGAACCCATCGGGTGCGGCACGATACCCTTGAGCTTCGACGACTTGCCGTCGATCCAGTTGGTGAAGATCGGGATCAGGCTGGGGCCGTCGTTGGACAGCATCATCTGCGCGTCGCAGTAGAGCTGCTTGCGCTTGGGCACGTCGGTGATCGCGCGCGCGTCGCGGAGGAGCTGGTCGAACTTGGGGTTCTTCCAGGCGCCTTCGTTCCAACGCGCGTTCGAGGTGAAGGTCACGCTCATGACCGAGTCCGCCGTCGGGCGGCCCCACCAGAAGCTCATGGCCCACGGCTTCTTCATCCACGTCGCAGCCCAATAGCCGTCGGCGGGCGCCACCACGACCTTCACGTTGGCGCCGGCCTTGTTGGCCATTTCGGCATAGACGTTGGCCGCATCCACGCCGCCCGCGATCGCCGTCGAGGTGTAAAGCTCGAACACCTGGCTTTCGGCGTTGGCCTTCTTAAGGTGGAACTTCACCTTATCCGGGTCGTACGGCTTCGCCTTGTTCTCCGCGCAGTAGAACGGATCGAACGGCGGCACCGGCTGGTCATTGGCGACCACGCCCTGGCCGGCATAGGCCAACTCGAGCAGCTTCTGGCGGTCGACGGCGTATTTCAGCGCGAGACGCACATCGTTCGATTCGAACGGCGGCG
>CAYZFH010000037.1:0-13803 GCA_964477375.1 uncultured Rhizobiaceae bacterium
GGACAATCTGGGCGCCGCCTACGGCATCGCGGTGACGGGCACGATGGTCACCACGACGATCCTGGCGTGCGTGGTGGCGCTGCACCGCTGGAATTGGCCTACGCCCGTCACATACGCGGTGTTCGGATTCTTTCTCACAATCGACTTGGTCTATTTTGCCGCGAATGCGTTGAAAATCGCCCACGGCGGCTGGTTTCCGCTCATGGTCGCGGCGATCACCTACATCGTCATTTCGACCTGGATTCGCGGCCGCGCGATTCTGCTGGAACGATTGCGCGAGGAGAGCATGGACCTCGACGCCTTCGTCGCCAGCATCCGGCCCGGCTCGCCGGAGCGCATCGAAGGCACGGCCGTCTACATGGCGCGGGTTGGCGCGGGCGTGCCCCACGCGCTGCTGCATAATCTGAAGCACAACCGCGTCATGCACGAACGCGTCGTGCTGTTGACCGTGTTGCCCGACGACGATCCGGTCGTCTCCAACGACGAGCGTGTTGAGGTCGAGATTTATCCCAAACGCATTTACCGGGTGAAGGTCCGCTACGGCTTCAAGGAGGAGCCGGACGTGCCGGCCGCGCTGCGTCTTTGCGCGCGCCATGGGCTCGAGATCGATCCGCAGTTCACCAGTTTCTTTGTCGGGCGCGTCACGCTGGTGCCCTCCGACCGGCCGCATCTGCCGCGCTGGCGCCGCGCATTGTTCTTTTCCCTCACGCGCAACGCGCGCAGCGTGACCGACTTCTTCCACATTCCGCCCAACCGCGTGGTCGAGATGGGCGCACAGATCGCGCTCTAGCGTGGGTGGCCGCGGTGCGCCGGTGCGGGTAAGCTCCGGACATGACAAACAGCATCGATTCCCTGATCGCCGAGATCGAGGCCGAATACGGCATCGTCGCCGAGCGTATCGGTAAGGACAAACCCGATCCCCGCGTTCTGGCGGCGCTGCGCGAGGTGAAGCGCGAGGCGTTCGTGCCCGCCGACCGGCGCGCCGAGGCCTATGCCAACCGGCCGCTGCCCATCGGCTTCGGCCAGACCATTTCCCAGCCCTTCATCGTGGCCGTGATGAGCGACATGCTGGCGCTCACGCCGGAAAGCCGCGTGCTCGAGATCGGCACAGGTTGCGGCTATCAGACGGCTTTTCTGGCGCGTCTGGCGGGCCAGGTGTTCACCGTCGAGATCCTGGCCGAGCTTTCCGCGGCGGCAAAGGAACGTTTGTCGGCACAGGGTGTTTCCAACGTTGAATTCCGCGTGGGCGATGGACGGCAAGGCTGGCCGGAACATGGCCCTTACGACGCGATCATGGTGACGGCGGCGGCCATGGGCGAAATCCCGCCCGCACTGCTCGATCAACTCAAGCCCGGTGGGCGGATGATGGTGCCCACGGGCACGTCCATGCTGGCACAGGAACTGATGCTGGTGACCAAGGACGACGGCGGTCGCATTACCAAGAAGGCGCTGTTTCCCGTCGCCTTCGTGCCGCTGGTGAAGGTGCGCCGCACCTAATTCTCCCTCACCGTGTGACGGAGCTGGATGAACGAACCGCGCAACGACGCGACCTTGCAGGATTTCGCCCGCGGCCTCGCGCGCTGGGGCGACCGGCCGGCGATCGTTTCCGTCGCGGCGGACGGCGCGGTTGCAACCTGGACTCACGCCGAGCTTGCGCGCCTCGCGGCATCGCTGGCCGCCGGCCTTGCGCATGATGGAGTGAAGGCGGGCGATGCGGTCGCCATCCTGTCACCCAACCGGGCGGAGTGGATTCTCGCGCGACTGGCGCTTCTGGAATTGGGCGCCCTGGCCGTGCCGCTCGACGACATGCTGGGGGATGACGAGATCGCGCTCGGCTTGGTCCGCGCGGGCGCGCGCCGGGTTTTCACGACCCAGGCCTATGTCGCGCGGCTGCGAAGCTTGCCGGACGGGGGCGGCCTCGTGCTGCACCTCCTCGACGACGCCGACACGAAAACGCCGGGCGTCACCGGTTGGCGCTGGCTGCTGCATGACCTGCACAGGCCCGCGCGCGTGGTCTTGCCGGACGAGCCCGCGTCGCTCTTCTACACCTCCGGCACCACCGGCGCGCCCAAGGGCGTTCCGCTCAGCCACCGTAATCTTGTCGCCAACCTGGAGATGTTGCGTGCGGGGCATTTCCTTGGTCCCGACGACCGCGTGATGCTGCCGTTGCCGCTGCACCATTCCTATCCATTCCTGATCGGCATGCTGCTTCCGCTGGTCTATGGCGCGGCCATCGTGCTGCCCGCGGGCGTGACGGGGCCGGAGATCGCGACGGCGCTTCGCGTGGGCGAGGCCAGCGCCATGATCGGCGTGCCGCGCCTCTACGAAAGCCTGGCCGCCGGCGTTCAGGCCCGGGTCGCCTCGCGCGGTCCGCTCGCGCGCACGCTGTTCGGCGCGATGCTCAAACTTTCGCTCGCGGCCTATGACGGTCTCGGCCTGCGCATCGGCCGCCGCCTGTTCGCAAGCCTCCATCGCCAACTCGCGCCGCGCTTGCGCCTCATGGCCTGCGGCGGCGCGTATCTGGAGCCCGAGATCGAGCGCACGCTCACGGGGCTCGGCTGGCGCGTGCTCACCGGCTACGGGCTGGTCGAGACCACTTCGATCTCGACCTTCAATCCGCTGGACGCGCCGCGTATCGGCAGCGCCGGCCGCGCGGGGCCGGGCATTCACGTCCGCATCCAGCCTGTGACGGTGGGTGACGAGCCGCCGTCTTCCGGATTCGGCGAGGTGCAGATCAAAGGGCCGAACGTCTTCGCGGGCTACCTGAACGATGCCGCCGCCAACACGGCCGCCTTCACCCCGGATGGCTGGTTCCGGTCGGGCGATCTCGGACGCCTCGACAGGGACGGCTATCTCTACATCACCGGACGCGTGAAGGAGCTGATCGTGCTGGCCGGCGGCAAGAACATCGCGCCGGAAAATCTCGAGATCCACTACGCGCAAGTGCCGTATGTGCGCGAGATCGCGGTTCTGGAGCGGCGCGGCGCGCTGGTCGCTTTGGTGCGCCCGAACCTGGATGCGTTGCGTCAGGCCGGTACCAGCCGCATCGACCAGGCGCTGCGCATGGCACTCTCCGAATCGGCGCAAGCCTTGCCTTCGTTCCAGCGCCTGTCCGGCTTCGCGCTCGTCCACGAGCCATTACCGCGCACGCGTCTCGGCAAGCTGCGGCGCCACGCGCTGCGCGCGATTTACGACAGGGCCGAGACGGGCAGGCGCGAAGGTGCTGCGCGCTCGCCATCGCCCGCGGAACAAGGCTGGCTCGAATCCGCGCGCGGTCGCGCACTTTGGTCGTGGTTGGAAGCGCGTTTTCCCGGCCGCACCCTCGATCTCGACACAGTGTTGCAGCTCGACCTCGGCGTGGATTCGCTGGCCTGGGTCGAGTTGGGGCTGGAATTGGAGAAGCGCTTCGGCATCACGCCCGACGAGAGCATGCTGGCGCGCGTCGTCACCTTGGGCGATCTCCTGCGCGAGGTGGTCGAAGCGCCCGAGGGTCACGCGCCTGAAAGTGGGGCACCCGCGGATGAAGCCGATTGGTTCGCGCCGCGCCCACACTGGCAGACTGGTATCGGCTTCGTGCTCTATGCGCTCCTTTGGGTGCTGATGCGCGTCTTGTTCCGTTTGCGGGTCATCGGGCGCGAGCATGTGCCGCCCGGCCGCCAGGTCGTCTTCACCCCCAATCACCTGAGCGATCTGGACGTGTTCGTCCTGGTGGCGGCGTTGCCCTGGGCGCGCGCAAAGCAACTGGCCTGGGGCGGCGACATCGAACGCCTGTTCAACAGCCCGCTCTTGCGCCTGCTGGCGCGCATCGCCGGGGTCTTTCCGGTCGACGATCGGCGGCCGACCCGTTCCATTGCCCTGGCGCGCGCCGCCTTGGCCGCGGGGCGTAGCCTGGTGTGGTTTCCGGAAAGCTGGCGCTCGCCCGATGGGCAGCTTCAGCGCTTTCTACCGGGCATCGGTCATGTCCTGCGAGACTATCGCGGTCCGGTCCTGCCCGTGCGGATCGTCGGCACATACGAGGCCCAGCCGCGCGGGCAAAAGCTGCCGCATCCGGCGCCGGTGCGGATCCATCTGGGGGCGCCCCTGTTCGTCGCGGCCGAGGCGGGCGAGGGCGAACCGCAAGCGGCGGAGCGCATCGCGCAAGAATTGCAAGATGCGGTGGAGCGGACGGCGGGTTAACCCGCGTTCAGTGCGCGCCGCAGTCGCGCAGCGCCGTGTCCAGGATGGCGAGCGAGGAGTCGATCTCCTCGCGCGTGATGGTCAGCGGCGGTGCCAGGCGCCAGACCGCGTTCGCGCCGCCGGCCTTGTTGATGTTGAGGCCCAGTTCCAGGCAGCGCGCCGTCACTTTCAGGATCAGGTCGATGGCCGGCTTCTTGGTGAAGCGGTCTTCCACCAACTCAACGCCGAGAAGAAGCCCGCGCCCGCGTACGTCGCCGATCACTTCGTAGCGCTGGCGCAATTCGTCGAGGCCCGCGCGCAGATAGGCGCCCATCTCGCGCGCGCGTTCGGCCAGCCGCTCGGAGGTCAGAAGCTTCACCACGGCCAGGCCCACGCGGGCCGGCATCGGGTCGGAAGCATGCGAGGTGTAGAAGGAGAAGCCCTTGCGCCGCGCGTCGTCCGCGATCTCTCCGCCCGTGACCAGCGCGGACAGCGGCACGCCCGCACCCAGTGTTTTGGACAGGGTCATCATGTCGGGCACGACGCCGTCGATCTCGAAGCCGAAATTGGCGCCGATGCGGCCCAGGCCTGTTTGCGCCTCGTCATAGATCAGCACCATGCCGCGCGCGGCGCACAGCGCCTTCAGGCGCGCCAGATAGCCCTCTGGCGGCACGATCATGCCGCCCGCGCTTTGCACAGGTTCCACGATCACGGCCGCGCCCTGGCCGGTTGACCACGCATCGTACTGGTCGAAGCCGACCTCGAGGCACGTCTTGTCGCATGTGTCCTGACAATGGCGGATGGGACAGCGATAGGCGTTGGGTGGCGGCAGGGCGAAGCCGCCCGGCATGGAGGGACCATAGCCGCGCCGGCCCGACGCATAGGTGCTGGACGCCGCGCCCGCCGTGGTGCCGTGCCAGGAATTGCCCAGCGCGATCACTTCGAACCGTCCCGTGTGCAGCTTGGCCAGGCGTAGCGCGGCCTCGTTCGATTCCCCGCCCGTCGACAGGAACATGGCCTTCTGCAACTGCGCCGGCAGCAACGCGCACAGCTCTTTGGCCAGTTCGATCACCGCGGGCGACAGCTTGGTGCTGTCCAAGTGGATCGCGTCGTCGCAGGAAGCGCGGATGGCTTCGGCCACTGCCGGATGGTTGTGGCCGACCGTCGCGCACATCTGGCCCGAAGAGAAATCGATGATGGCGCGCCCGTTCTCGTCATAGATATGCGCGCCCTGCGCCTTCACGATCACGGGTTCGGAGAATTCCCGCCCGTAGAAGAGAAGATGCTCTTCGGCCCGCGCGCGAAGCGCACTGCGGCCGTTCGAGGGCTTGTCGTTCGCGCCCATGGTGCTGGTCTTTCGAAGCGGTCCTTACCAAAGCGTATCGGTTTCGATTGTCCGTCGCACCTGAACTTTCTCACGGCTGGGTGGTTTTATCTCGGTCAAAGCGCACCGCGTGCGCCGTCATGAACAATGAGGAAACACGATGATGCGTTGGAAAACATTCGCCGCTGGGCTGGGGCTTTTGGTGATTGCGGCGCTGCCCGTCCAGGCGGCCGACAAGCCGATGGAACCAAAGGACTATGTGACCGATGCATCACAAAGCGATGCGTTCGAGATCAAGATCAGCGAGATGGCCCTGCGCACCAGCGAGAACGCGGCGGTCAAGGAATTCGCGACCAAGATGATCGACGCGCATAAGCAGTCGACCGAGAAGCTGAAGGCTGCCGCAGCCGAGGCGGGCGTGGCCGATTCGGTCACCGATACGCTGGGGGTCAAGCAGACGGCGGCGGTCGGTAAGCTGGAAGTGCTGACGGGCGGTGCGTTCGATCGCGAGTTCGCCTCTATCCAGGTGAAAGCGCATGAGGAAGCGCTGAAGCTGCATTCCGGTTATGCGAAAAGCGGCGGCTCCGCGCCGCTGAAGGCGTTCGCCGGTGCCGTTGTGCCGACGATCCAGCAGCATCTGAAGATGGCGAAGACGTTGCAGGCATCGCTGAAGAAGAAGTAATTGGGAACCGGCTGCGGGCTTCGCGGTTGTTCCTCGGCGAGGTTCCCCGGCCTCGCAATATTGTGGGCGGCGGCGTTTCTCCCTGGAGCGCCGCCGTTCCGCTTTTTCCGCCATCGTCCTATGATGGTTCCTGGGCGGGAGAAGCATCGAAAGGAAGCTATATGCGCGTAAAGAAGATCGATCGTATCGGTGGCTTGATCGCCGCTGCTTTCCTTGCCAGCGGCATCGCGTTGGGGGCTGGGCAAACCATGGCGCAGAGCTTATCTGGCGGCAGCAAATCCGCGCAGACCAGCGCGCGGCAGAAAGAGCAGGCGGGAAGCAGTGCCGGGCAGCACAGCGTCACCAACCGTAAAGAAAACCAGCAGCGTCAGAAGGCCATGAAATCGGGCGCATCCGACAATGCTCCGCCCAAGACGGTGCCGTGACGATCGTCTGACAAGTCCGCCTGCCGCGGGTCCGCGGCGTTTTGAACTTTTCCGGCTCCTGATCCGTTGAATCCTCGTCGCCCCTTTCGGCGGCCAGAAGAGGAGACACGGATCATGCGAGCAATGAAATATTACACCAGCGGTCTTCTGACCGTCGGACTCCTGCTGGGCGGAGCCGGATTGGCCGCCGCGCAGACCCAGAATCCCAATATGGGAACCAACCCGCCGGGCACGACCGCGACGCCGAGCGGAACGCCTGCGCCTGCGGCCGCGCCGGTTCCCAACAACGCCACGAAGGATCCCATCGGCGGCGGCAATGTCAGCGGTTCGGCGGGCATGGGCCCGACCGGTACCCATGACATGAACAGCAAGAAAGCCAACAAAGCCAAGAACAAGGGCGAGAACCTCGGCGAGGTGCGGTCCAATCCGCCGCCCAAAACCGCGCCGTAGGCGTTCGAGAGATGTTCTGGTGCGTCCGCCGTCGCAATGACGGCGGACGCCACCGTTCTGGAACGGAGATGACACATGGCTGCAAAAAAGAGGCGGAAATATTCTCCCAGCGCTGGAAAGGACGTGGAAAAGGAAGTCCGCCGTTATGAGCGCGGCACCGCGAAAAGCGGGCCGGGCGGTAAGGGCGGCAAGGTGAAGAGCCGTAAACAGGCGATTGCCATCGGCCTCTCCAAGGCGCGCGAGAAGGGGAAGAAAGTTCCCAAAAAATAGGCGGCATCGGGCCGCGGCGGAAAACGGGAGAGAAATGCAATGACATCCGAGGCGCCGTCTTCATCGGCCAGCGTTCCATCCGAAAACACCCACCCGGGCGCCATCGTGGCTTCTGAAACCGATCCCGTGGATTTCCGCGGCGACGCGAAGCGGCGCGCTTTCCTTCGCCTGTGGCGTGGGCCACGCGCGGGCGTTTCTGCACGGCGTTATTGGTGAGGCAAGCGGCTTGCCGAACAAGCGCGTCAGCCTCGACGAACGGACCTGGCAAGCCCTCAAGGGGCTTGGCCGGGATTCGATGAAGGATTTCCAGGAACTGGCGGACGAAGCCTTCGGGGACCTGCTGAAAAAGCACAACCGGCCAACCGCTTTGCGGGCGCAATTGCGCCAAAGCTTAGGACGAGACCGTGAACCGGCCGGATCGAAGGCCGCGAAACGCTAAGCCGTTCGATCCGCCGGGTTCGGACGCGGTGGCTAGCGGAAAAACAGCCAGATCAGGATCAGAACGGGGATCGGAATGCCGATCAGCCACAGGAGAAGATAGCGCATGCGCGGCCTCATGATTGATGATTCCAAACGCTAACGCTGCCGAACGGTAACGGTTCCGGAGAACAGACGGGTAAAGACGCGCCGTTCTTGCCTCCGGATGGTCTTCGCGTGAGGATCGAGCCATGACCGCCCCCGACACGCGCCCGCGGGTAACCGCGATCCTGGGGCCCACCAACACCGGCAAGACCCATATGGCGGTCGAGCGGATGCTGACGCACCGCACCGGCATGATGGGATTTCCCCTGCGTCTTTTGGCGCGAGAGAACTACGACAAAGTGGTGGCGCTGAAGGGAGCCCGCGCGGTCGCTCTCATCACGGGCGAGGAGCGGATCGAACCGCCCGAAGCGCGCTACTTTCTGTGCACGGTCGAGGCTATGCCCGAACGTGAGGTGGATTTTCTCGCCGTCGATGAAATCCAGCTCGCGGCGGACCGCGAGCGCGGCCATGTCTTCACCGATCGTCTGCTGAATGTGCGCGGGCGTGAGGAAACCATGTTCATCGGCGCGGACACGATCCGTGGCCTGATCCGCCGTCTGGTGCCCGGCATCGAGATCATCGCGCGGCCGCGCTTCTCGACCTTGCGCTATTCCGGCGTCCGGAAGCTGGCGCGCCTGCCCGCGCGCAGCGCTGTGGTCGCCTTCTCCGTCGAGGACGTCTACGCGATCGCGGAGTTCATGCGGCGCCGGCGTGGCGGCACGGCCGTGGTGATGGGCGCTCTGTCGCCGCGCACGCGCAACGCCCAGGTCGGTATGTTCCAGGCCGGCGAGGTGGATTTTCTGGTCGCCACCGACGCTATCGGCATGGGCCTTAACATGGATCTCGATCACGTCTTCTTCGCGCGGCGGGCGAAGTTCGACGGCTGGGGCATGCGCCGACTGATGCCGGCGGAACTGGCCCAGATCGCGGGCCGCGCGGGACGCCATCTGCGCGACGGCAGCTTCGGCGTCACTGGCGACCTCGGACCGTTCGAGCCTGAAGTGGTGGAAGCCATCGAAGATCATCGCTTCCCGCCGCTCGAAACCCTGCAATGGCGCAACGCCTCGCTCGATTTCCGTTCGACCGGCGCGCTTCTGGCCAGCCTGGAGCGGCGGCCCGAGGATCCCCAGCTCATGCGCGCGCGCGAAGCCGACGATCATTTGGCGCTGGCCGCGCTTGCCCGCGATCCGGAGGTTGCTGCCTTGGCGCAAGGCCAAGCGGCCGTCCGCCTGCTGTGGCAGGTCTGCCAGGTGCCCGATTTCCGCAAGACTCTATCGGAAGCGCACACAGGTCTTTTGGCGCGCATCTTCGGCCATCTGATCGGACCCGAGCGGCGGTTGCCGGAGGATTGGATGGCGCGCCAGATCGCGCGGCTCGACCGTACCGATGGCGACATCGATTCCCTGACGCAGCGCATCGCCCATGTGCGCACCTGGACATACGTGTCTCATCGCGGCGATTGGGTCGCCGAGCCCGTGCAATGGCAGGAACGCGCGCGCGCGATCGAGGACAAGCTGTCCGATGCGCTGCACGAACGGCTGACCGAGCGGTTCGTCGATCGGCGTTCGGCGGCGCTTGTGCGGCATATGGGCCGGCCGGGTCCCCTCATCGGTGCCGTCCGCGACGATGGCCAGGTGGTGGTCGAAGGCGAGCATGTCGGGCGGCTGGAAGGCTTCCGTTTCGTCGCCGACGCCGAAGGCGGCGATCTGGCGCCGGCGCTCCAGGCCGCACACCGCGCGCTGCGCGCCGGCATGGGACGCCGGGTGAAGCAGTTCGAGGCCGAGGACGATGCGGCTTTTGCGCTGGGCGATGACGGCCGCGTGTTATGGCGCGGTGCTCCCGTGGCGCGGCTGGAGCGCGGGCCCGAGCCGATGAAGCCCGGCCTTCGCCTGCGGCGCACAGACCTGCTCGACTCGGCCCTGCAGGCGCGCGTGGCCGCGCGTCTGGCGCGTTGGCTGGAGCGTCATCTGGCCAATTCTTTCGGCTCGCTCGCGCGGCTGACCATGGCGGAACTGCCGTCCGGAGCTCGGGGCTTGGCGTTCCGGCTAGCGGAGATGTTGGGTGGTGCTGTGCGGCTTGACGGAGCGCCCCCCGTGGGCGCCGAGCGCTCTGCTCTCACGCGGCTCGGTGTGCGCTTTGTCGCGCGCCACGCCTATCTCGTGGGGCAGGAGGCCAGCGCGCGCCTGCGGGCGCTTCTGTGGGCGATCCATCACGGCGCGCCGTTGCCCGCGCCCGTGCCAACGGCCGCGTCGGTGGTGCCGCTGCCTGGCTGGAAGCCCGGCTTCTATGCGGCACTGGGGTATATCGAAGCCGGACCGCGTCTCGTGCGTGCCGAGCGGTTGCAGAGGCTGGAAGGCGAGGCGCGCAAACTGGGCGCGCAGGGCGAGTTCGTTCCGATGCCGGCGATGGCGCGTATCGTCGGCGGCTCGATGGAGGATCTGGCGCCGGCGTTGTCGCTTTTCGGGTTTCGCAAGCGGCAGACGGAGCATGGAATCGTGTTCACGCCGCCGGGCATCGCGGAGGGAAAGAAGAAGCGGCGGCGCGCCAAGCCCGCGGCGCCGGCCGGCCAACGCCCATCGGATCCCCATTCGCCCTTCGCTGCCCTCAAAGAGCTGAAGCTTGTCCGTTGAAGCGGCGTGCCGGCTCGATGTCTGGCTCTGGCGGGCGCGCCTGTTCAAGAGCCGTGCGCGGGCGGCCGCGTTCTGCGTTGAAGACGGGCTTCGCATCAACCGGGTCAAGACAGGCAAGGCGCATCATCCGGTGCGGCCCGGCGATGTATTGACCTTTGCCCTGGGCGCGCAGGTGCGCGTGCTGCGCGTGGTCTCTCTGGGCATCCGGCGCGGACCCGCGGCGGAGGCCCGTGCGCTCTACGAAGTCCTCGATTCGTCGCGCCTTGCCGCGTTGCACGATCCGGCCTTATAAACGGGCAGCCGCAGCGATGACGGCTGGCGTGCCGCGCCAGACGTGCGGTGGGGACCGGAGGAAACGATGACCTACGTCGTGACGGAAGCTTGCATCCGCTGCAAGTACCAAGACTGCGTCGAAGTCTGCCCTGTCGATTGCTTCTACGAGGGGAAGGTGATGCTCGTCATCCACCCCGACGAGTGCATCGACTGCGGCGTGTGCGAGCCGGAATGCCCGCCCGAGGCCATCCATCCGGACACCGACACCGACAGGGAGAAGTGGGTTCAGTTCGGCCGTCAGTATTCGACCGAGTGGCCCAACATCACCCGCAAGGGCGAGGTGCCCGCCGATGCCGAGCAGTGGAAGGGCGTCGAAGGCAAGCTCGAGAAGGAATTCAAGCCGGACCCCGGCGGGTCGTGAATTTGCCGGGTGATTTGCGGGTCTCCGCGCAAATCACCCTCTGATACCGCTTCTATGGAATGATCGGCCTACTCTCGTCCCCGAGATTGTCGCTGCTTGAAGATTTTTCGTGCTGAAGCCGATAGTTGGGTAGAAAGCCTCTCAAACTGCGTCATGGGCTGTCGGATTTTTCAACGCCACTCCCCCTCTATTTCAAATACTTAGCGCGCGACTCGCCGAGCCGAGTCGAACAATGGTCTATTTCCGCTCAGGAATAGAACTCTAATGCGGTATTAAAATACCCTAAATTTGATCGATCTAGTCGCCTACCAAAGGTGGGATACGTCCAGAGCGATAGGCCATCGCAAGGTGGGCCGCCCCCCGCTTTCCAAAGTGGCTTCGGCAAGGGCCTGCACAATATGTGGATAACACATGACAGCCCCGCGCTAAATCTAGGAAACTCTTTTTAAATCAAACGATTAGTTCCTGCGCGGAAGTAAAGTTTTACTTACGAGCACTGTCTTTTTACCGAAAACTGTGTCATATAGGGGATGTAAAGAGACACGGACCCGTGCCGTGTCTCTTTGTTTCCGGAGGCGACCTTTGAGAAGGTCATGTGTTCGTCGGAACGGTCCGAATAGGACCCGCCGGGTCTCGCGTGTCGAAATCGTAGGCAACCGTTGGGTGTGTCGTGGCAGTGGTCAAGAAAGCGCGCAGCAGCTCCAAGGATACCCTCTCCTTCAAAGCGGGCGAGTATGTGGTCTATCCGACCCATGGCGTGGGTCGGGTGACGGGCATCGAGACCCATGATGTCTCGGGCGCCGAGTTGCGAGTGTTCGTGATCAACTTCGACAAGGAAAAGATGACCCTGCGGGTGCCCGTGGGCAAGGTGAGCGCCGCCGGCCTGCGCCGCCTCAGCAACCGCAAGATCATGGAAACCGCGCTCTCGACCCTGAAGCGCCGCACGCGCGTGAAGCGCACCATGTGGAGTCGCCGCGCGCAGGAATACGAAGCCAAGATCAATTCGGGCAATCCTGTCTCGATCGCCGAGGTCGTACGCGACTTGCACCGCAAGGGTGACCAGCCGGATCAGTCCTACAGCGAGCGCCAGATGTACCAGGCCGCCTTCGAGCGTCTGGTGCGCGAGTTGGCCGCTGTCGAGCGGATCAACGAGGAAGCGGCCATCAAGCGGCTCGAGCGCGTCCTCCACGCCGCCTGATCCATCCGGCTTTTGAAGAATTCGAACGCCCGGCGGTTCTCCGCCGGGCGTTTTCGTTTCACGGCGGCCGGGGCCGGATCAGGAAGAACGCCACGGGCACGCCCGTTCCCAGCATGGCCCAGACCAGGCGCACGGCGTAACGGTCATGCGGCCCCGATAGGGCGCCGCATACGAACGCGTTGGCCACAAATGCGATCATCATGGTGAGGCAGGCCGCCCGCAGCGGATGCGGCAGCCTCCGCGAGAAGATTCCGAACACGGTCAAGCCGATCGCCCCCAGAACGACGGGCAGATGCACGTAATTGACCGTCTGCGCGATGGGCAGAAGCGTTCCCTGCTGCTGCAGCGCCTGGCGCCAGGGCTGCAGCTCTTCGGGAAAGGCGGCACGCACGGTCCAACGCAGGAACCACTCCTGGCTTTCAGTACCCTCGCCCAGCTCGATCTTCACCAATTGCTCGGCAAAGCCGCGCAACGCGAACTCCGCCGCCTCCCACGGATACTCGGCCATCGCGACCAGCACGACGCGGCGGCTGGCATAGCGGGTGCCTTCCCAATCGCCGATGCGCCAGAACGGCGTGCCTTTTCTCCAGAGCCATTGTTCGGCGTTCTCCGGGATCTCGGCGCGATAGGGGCAAAGTTTCGACCAATCCGATTCCCGCTCGGCGGAGCAATGCTCGTCGAGCACGCGCTGGACGAAACCACCCTCCGCCATGCGCGCGAACAAGAGGACCCAACCGGTTCGGTTGAAGAACGGCTTGCCGGTGAGCGCGTCGTTCACCAGGACTGTCAGCGCGATCGCGACAGCGATGCACGCCAGCGGCAATTTCCAGCTCAACCGGCAGCGGAAGGCGATGGCGCTCAGGCCTGCGCCCGCCAGCGTCGCGACCACCAGCGGAAAATGCGAGGTGTGAACCACCATCGAATAGATCAGCAGCACAACCAACACGGTGGCCGCGCGGTTCGAGATCGGGCTGAAGGCCAGCATGATCGTTGCCAGCACGGCGATGCCCGAAAACAGATCCGGCATCAGCCACGAGGCATACCAAGGCAGCGCCGTGAAACAGGCCAGGACGAGGACGGTGAGCGGCGCCCATTTTTCCTTGGGCGCTAGCGTCCGCACGGTCGCTGCGATGAGGAACGCCACGATCGCGGACTGGATCAGGATGATCAGCCAGACCGATTGGTCGCCCGCGTATTCCAGGAACCAGGCGTAGAACGACGAGCGGTTCGGAACATAGTCGTCGTCAACGCCCGCGATCAGATAGCCGCCCGTGTCCCAATAGACGAGCGGGAAGCCGTTGATGAAGGCGGGCGTGAGATAGGCAATAGCGAAGAAAATCGGGGCAAAAAGCTGAACCCGACGCCAGTCGACAGCGGCTGGCATGCGTCCTCCAGTTTCGAATAGACCCCACTCGCCGCCATGGTTCCATGTTCCAGGTCAGCACGCCAGGGC
>CAYZFH010000037.1:13903-17980 GCA_964477375.1 uncultured Rhizobiaceae bacterium
TGAATGACCGAGCTGACGATGATCGCATCGAAATATCCTTCCCGCGTGTCCAAGGCGGCATCGTCGAGAACGGTGATGCGGGAATCGCCCTCAAAACGCTTTGCGATGCGCCGTTGGACTTCGCTGGCCGCGTCGTAAAGCGCGATGTCGTGGCCGCGCGCCGCGAGGCTCGGCGCACCCAGCGCGTCGCCGCTGCCGTAATCGAGAATGCGCAAGCCTTTCGCAGGCGCGAGCGCGGCCGCCAGGTCCGCCGTCAGGCGCCGGAAATGCGCCTCGACGTGACGGGGGCTGACGTAGATCGAGTGCTTGCCGCTCCAGAATTCGGTCCACGATGTCATGGCGCGTAGTCTGCTATGGCGGCCCGCCCGCCGCCAGCTTGACCCCGCGCGGCGTCGTTCCCTACGGTCTCGCGAGGGACCGGGAGGGGACCATGCAGAACCTGCGCGTCAACGGCGACCGTCTTTGGGCGAGCCTGATGGAGATGGCGCGCATCGGCGCCTTGCCCCATGGCGGCTGCGGGCGGTTGGCGCTGACGGATCTGGACAAGGAAGGCCGCGACCTGTTCGTGCGCTGGTGCCGCGAGGCCGGCTGCACGATCAAGGTGGATCGCCTCGGCAACGTCTTCGCGCGCCGCGAGGGCAAGCGGCCGGACCTGCCGCCGGTGATGACCGGAAGCCACCTGGACACCCAACCCCATGGCGGCAAGTTCGACGGCGTCTATGGCGTGCTTGCCGGGCTCGAGGTGATCCGCACGCTCAACGACGCCAAGGTCGAGACAGATGCGGCGGTCGAGGTCGCGGTGTGGACCAACGAGGAAGGTTCGCGCTTCGCGCCGGCCATGTGCGCCTCCGGCGTGTTCGGCGGCGCCTTCGAGGCCGAATACGTCCTGGGGCAGAAGGATCTGGACGGTAAAAGTTTCGGCGACGAGCTGAAGCGCATCGGCTATGCCGGTGCCGAGCCGTGCGGCGGGCGCGAGGTGGGCACGTTTTTCGAAGTGCATATCGAGCAGGGCCCGATCCTCGAGGCCGAGGAGTTTCCCATCGGCGTCGTCACCGGCGTGCAGGGCATCCGCTGGTACGACATTGTCGTCTCGGGCCAGGATGCCCATGCGGGGCCGACGCCGATGAAGATGCGGCGCGACGCGCTTCTCGCGGCATCCTCCATGATCGCCGCGGTCAACCGCATCGCGCACGCGCATGCGCCCAACGGGCGCGGTACGGTCGGCCAGATGCAGGTCATCCCGAATTCGCGCAACACGGTGCCGGGCGAAGTGCGCTTCAGCGTCGATATCCGCAATCCGAACGCGGATGCCTTGGCGCAGATGGACCGCGAATTACGCGCGGCGTTTGCCGCCGCCGCGAAGGAAGCCGGTGCAGAGGTGACGGTGACTGAGATCTGGTATTCGCCGCCGGTCGTCTTCGACGGCGGCTGCGCCGATTCGGTACGCCAGGCGGCGGAATCGCTGGGCTACAAGAACCGCGACATCGTTTCGGGCGCGGGCCACGATTCGGTCTATGTCTCGCGCGTGGCGCCCACCAGCATGATCTTCGTGCCGTGCCGCGGCGGGCTTTCGCACAACGAGGCCGAGGACGCCGAACCCGCCCATATCGAGGCGGGCTGCAATGTGCTGCTGCATGCCATGCTGGCGAGGGCGGGCTGACCATGACCATCACCTGTATCCGGAATGCATCGTGGATCGTGGCCTGGCGGGCCGATATCGGCCGGCACGGCTACCGGCGCGACGGCGACGTGGTTTTCTCCGGCAACCAGATTCTTCAAGTCGGCGGCCGCTACGCGGGCCAGGCGGATCGCGAGATCGACGGGCGCGGGCGCCTGGTCATGCCGGGCTTGGTCAATCTCCACTGCCATCCGACCAACCAGCCGCTCTACAAGGGCATGCGCGAGGAGCTGGGCAATCCCCATCTCTATGGCAGCGGTCTTTACGACTACATGACGCTCTTGGTGCCCGACGAGAACGCGCGCAAGGCGGCGGCGGAATACACCTACTGCGAATTGCTGCTCTCCGGCGTCACCACGGTGACCGACCTGTCGGTGCCTTATGACGGCTGGGTCGATCTGGCCGCGCGCAGCGGCCTGCGCGTGTGCGTGGCGCCGATGTTCCGCTCCGCCAATTGGATTGTGCCCGAAGGGCGTTCGCTCGATTACGCCTGGGATGAAAAGGCCGGCCGCCGGCGCTTCGAGGAAGCCGTGCGCACGGTCGAGGCCGCCGAGCGCCATCCCTCGGGCCGTCTGTTCGGCATGATCGCGCCGGGCCAGATCGACACCTGCGAAGAAGAGCTATTGCGCGACTCGGTCGCCCTGGCGCGCTCCAGCAAGCGTCCCTGGCAGACCCACACCGCGCAGAGCGTCGCCGAGTTCAACGAGATGACGAAGCGCCACGGCATGACGCCCGTGCAATGGGCGCACGAGGTCGGCCTGTTGGGCCACGGCTCGGGCCTGGGCCATGCGATCTTCCTCGACAGCCACGACTGGATCCACTGGCCGACGCGGCGCGACCTCGAGTTGATCGCGGTGACGGGGACCAATGTGGCTCATTGCCCCACGGTCTTCTCGCGCTACGGCCACACGCTGCAGGATCTTGGGCGTTACTTGCGCGCGGGCATCACGGTCGGGCTCGGCACCGATACGTTCCCGCACAACATGATTGAGGAGATGCGCATTGCGTTGATCTTGGCGCGCGTCGCATCGGGCTACGGCACCAGCGTGACCAGCGCGGACGCGTTGCACTGCGCGACCGTCGGCGGCGCCTCGGCTTTGCTGCGCGACGATATCGGGCGGCTTGCGCCCGGCGCGAAGGCGGACCTGGCGTTGGTTGACCTGTCGCATGCGATGATGCGGCCGGCGCGCGATCCGCTGCGCAGCATGATCTACAGCGCCGCCGAGCGCGCCGTGTCCGATGTCTTCGTGGATGGTGAGCAGGTGGTGAAGGACGGCCGCGTCCTTACCCTCGATATGGCGGACGCGGCGGGCCGAGTGGCGGAAGGCCAGGCCCGCATGGAGGCCGCGACACCCAAGGTCGATCCGGCCGGCCGCAGCGCGCAGGAGATCGCGCCTTTGTCGCTGCCGGTGTTCTAAGGAAAAAAACGGCGACGGTCTGGAGGGACCGCCGCCGCTTCACCGGCTGCTTCGGCTGGCAGACGGCTATTTCAGGATCCACTCGTTGAAGCGGGTGATCTCGTCGTCCTTGGCCTTGCCCCAATAATCGTCGTCGATCTTCAGCATGCTCTGCATGTGCTTGGGATTGGTCGGCAGAAGCTCGGCGCGCTTCGGGTCGATGTATTTGTAGGCGTTCGGGTTCGTCGGGCCGTAGGTCATGTCCTTCGTCCAAGCGGCTTGACGCTGGGCATTCAGCGCGAACTTGATGAACTTGCGGCAGGCATCGACATTCGGACCGCCCTTCAGGATGGCCCAGCCCTCGTAGCTCCACAGCGCCTGGTTCCACGAGATCGCCACGGGCCCGCCTTCATCGGTGGCGGCCTGCGCGCGGCCGTTCCAGGTCACGCACATATCGAGCTCGCCCGTCTTCAGCATCTGCGAGGTCTGGGCGCCGCTGGTCCACCAGATGGAGACGTTGGGCTTCAGTTCGTCCAGTTTCTTGAGCGCGCGCGTCGCGTCGCACGGATAGACCTTGTCCTTCGCGACACCGTCGGCCAGCAGCGCGATCTCGTAGGTATCCTGGGGCGACTTGCGCACGCCGCGGCGGCCGGGGATGCGCTTCACGTCCCACAAGTCTTTCCAGCCGCCGTCGGGCACGGGTCCCTTGGCCGGATAAACGTCGGTGCGATAGGCCAGGACGGTCGCATAGACCTCGGCGCCGATCATGTAGGGCGACTTGTATTGCGCCGGGATTTCCTGGACCTCGGGCTCCTTGTCCATCTCGAGCTTCTCGAGATAGCCGCCCGCGACCAGAAGATTGGTTGCCGCCGGGGTGATATCCGCCATGTCCCAGGTGTAGCTCTTGGTCTCCACCATGGCCTTGATCTGCGCCGTGGGCTCCGCCTGGCCCGGCACGCCAACAGCTTCGATGCCGGTTTCCTTCGTGAAGGGCTTGTAGAA
>CAYZFH010000038.1:0-17901 GCA_964477375.1 uncultured Rhizobiaceae bacterium
ATCCCGCTCGATTTCCTCACGCCCTATGTCGCGCCGGCGCTGTCCAGCGATTCGGTCCGCATCGAGTTCAAGAACACCGTCTTGGAATGGGAGGGTTGGCGTCGCGCGGTCGAGATCGAGGTGCACGACGTCAAGATCATCGCGGCCGACGGCACTACGCTGGCTTCGGTGCCGGAGCTGGCCGTGCGTTTCAGCCTGCGGGCTCTGTTGCTCGGCCGTGTCGAGCCGACCGGGCTCGACCTGCAGGGCGCCAAGGTGCTGGTCAAGCGCGACCCCGACGGCAACCTGATCTTCGGCGTCGGCGAGGGGCAGGGCGCGGCCGGCGGCCAGTTGCCCAACCTGATGGACGGGGTGCTGGGGCCGCCCGATCCGGACAAGCGCTTCGGCTATCTGCGGCGCATCCAGATCAGCGAGGCGACCGTCACCGTCGAGGATGCCGGCAGCAACAAGTCTTGGAACGCGGAAATCACCGAGGCCGCCGTTACCCGGACGCGTTCGTCGGGGCTCGATTTCAACCTCATCCTGGCACTGGTGGCCGAGGGCAAGACGGCGCGATTCACCTTCGAGGGTACGCAGGACCAGGCCACCGGCATGTTGCCGGTCGTCCTTAAATTCAACGATGTCGATTTCGTCGCGCTGGGCACGGCCGTGCCCGAGCTGGCGGCGTTGCGCGACATAGCCGTTCCCTTGCGCGGACACGTCAATTTTACCGTCGACCGGGAATGGACCGTTCGCGAACCTTCGTTCGAGATAGCGGGCGGCGCAGGCCGGATCGTGATGGCCGGTATGGAAGGCGGCGGCATCGCGGTCAAAAGCCTGAATGCGCGCGGCAGTGCGTCCGATGGGCTGACCCGTCTCAATATCTCCGACGTCAACGTCCAGTTGGACGGCCCGACCGTGCAGGCCTCCGCCATCGTCAACGATCCCTTGGGCGTCGGCGCCTTCGACGCCAAGGTGGATGTGCGGAACGTGCCCTTTCCAAAGCTGAAGAATTATTGGCCGCCCCACGTGGCCGAGGGTGGCCGGAAGTGGATGCTGGCCAACATGACCGAAGGCATGGGGCACGAGGTTCAGATGTCCGTGGCGGGACAGTTGAACCCGGCCGACGGCAAAGGAACCACCATCGGTTCGGCCAACGGCACGATCCGTGCCGACGGGCTGAGTGTCCGCTATATGCCCGAGATGCCGATCGTGCGCGGCATCGCCGCGACCGCGACGCTCAATCTCGGCGGCATGGACATCACAACCACGGGCGGAACGGTCAATGGGCTGGCGCTGACCGTTCCGGAAGGCGTGATCAAGCTGTCCGGCTTCGACAAGAGGGTTCAATACGCCGATATCAACATCAAAGTTGTCGGCCCGGTCAGCGACGCCTTGAAGCTGATCGACAATCCACCCCTTAACTACGCGTCGAAGATGAAGATCGATCCCGCGCAGGTCAGCGGCGAATCATCCACGAAGCTGGTCATCAACCTGCCGCTGATCGATGACCTGCCGGTCGACAAGCTGAAGATCTCCGCCGATGCGACGTTGAAGGACGTCCACTGGCAGAATCTCATCATGGAGAAGACCCTCAGCAACGCGGATCTGAGGCTTCGCGTCAGCGAGACGGAGATGGACGCGGCGGGCGCGGGCCAATTGGGCGGCGTTCCGGTCAAGTTCCATTGGCGCGAAAACTTCGCGGCCACATCGGGCGACACCAGCACCATCGAGTTCTCCGGCGCGCTCGACGACAAGGCGCGGAAGGAATTCGGCCTCGATTTGGGGCAGGACATCAGCGGTCCCTTGGCGATCGACGCGACGGTGCATTTTCAGCGCGCGGGCAATCCGCGCGTGAACGCGACCATCGACTTCACCGCCATGAAGATCGATCTGGACGATCTCGGCTGGAAAAAAACTCCCGGCCAGCCGACCAAGGTTGTGATCGCGGGGTTGATGGGAGCGGACAACCGTTTGAGCGACGTGGCTTTCGATGCCTCGGGCAGCGGGCTGTCCGCGCGCGGTCAATTGCGGATGGGGGGCGGCAAGTTTCAGCGCGTCGATTTCGAACGCCTTGTCGCGGGGCGCAACAACCTTCAGGGCTATGCCGAGGTCAAGAACGGCGGCTATGTCGTCCGCGCGCAAGGCAGCGCCATCGACGTTTCCGGCATGTTCAGCGCCGATGACGACACGCCGCCGCCGACCGAGCGCAAGCCGAAGTCCGAACGGCCCAAGCCGACCCCGCTCGATATCAAAGTGAACGCCGACAAGATCTGGCTTGGCGAAAAGCGCTGGTTCGACGCGGTCTCGGCAACCCTGCTGCGCGAACCCGAAGGCTGGAAGGAGGTCGAGATCGAAGCCAAGGTCGGTCCGAACCTGAAGCATTTCGGCGTCAGTTACGGACAGAAGAAGACCTACCGCGACCTGACCGTCTATTCCGACGACGCGGGCGAAACGTTGCGCATGTTGGGCACGATCGACAACGCGATGGGCGGCACGCTGCAGATCACCGGATCGGAAGCGACCGCCGATGCGCCGCTCAAGGGCGAAATCCTGGTCGAAAATTTCCGCGTCATGAACGCGCCGGTCTTGGCCCGAATCCTTTCCGCCGCGTCGCTCACCGGCATCGTGCAAAGCATGACCGGCAAGGGCCTGATGTTCGACAAGTTCCGCGCGGATTACAGCATCCAGGACGATCTGGTCGAGTTGCGCGACGGGCGCGCGCGCAGCGCGGATTTGGGCCTGACCATCGAGGGCAAGATCGACATTTACCTGGAGACGCTGGACCTCAAAGGTCTGATCGTCCCGGCCTATACGATCAACAGCCTCCTGGCCAACATCCCGGTCCTGGGCGAGTTGTTCGGCGGGCCGGGCGGCGGGCTGTTCGCGGCGACCTATTCGATCCGTGGCCCGCTCGGAAATCCGGGCGTTGGAGTCAACCCGCTGTCGATGCTGACGCCCGGCTTCCTGCGCTACATCTTCTCGATCTTCGATGGTCCGGGTGGCGTCAGCGATGCGCCCGTGACCGAGCCGTCCAACCTGCCGCCCAACAGCCGCTAGGGTCTAGACCGGCCGCACCAGCGCATGGCGTTTCTTGCCCGCCGACAATTTGATCGTGCCGCCGGACAGATCGCCGTTCGTTACCGTGCGGGCTTCGTCCGTGACCGGGGCGTCGTTCAGGCGCGCGCCGCCGCTGCGGATCAGCCGTCGCGCTTCGCCTTTGCTGGCCGCGAGGCCGGCGCGGGCCAAAAGGTCGAATACCGGGATGCCGGCGTTCAGTTCGCTCCGCGCGACTTCGATGGTCGGCAGCGCGTCGCCCGTGCCGCCCTCCTCGAAGGTGCGGCGCGCGGTCTCGGCGGCGGCCAACGCGGCGGCCTCACCGTGCACCAGCGTGGTGGCTTCGTGTGCCAGGCGCTTCTTGGCCTCGTTCACGTCCGCGCCCTTGAGGGCCTCGAGCTTTGCGATCTCATCGACCGGAAGGTCCGTGAACAGGCGCAGGAAGCGGCCGACATCGCCGTCCTCGGTGTTGCGCCAGAACTGCCAATAGTCGTAAGCTGGCAGAAGATCGTCGTTCAGCCACACGGCCCCTTGCGCGGTCTTGCCCATCTTGGCGCCCGACGCCGTGGTGATGAGGGGCGAGGTCAGGCCGTAAAGCTGCCGCTCGTCGACCCGTCGGCCGAGATCGATGCCGCTGATGATATTGCCCCATTGGTCGGAGCCGCCCATCTGCAGCACGCAAGCGTGCCGGCGCGCCAGTTCCACGAAGTCGTAGGCCTGTAAGACCATGTAGTTGAATTCGAGGAAGGTGAGCGGCTGCTCGCGCTCGAGGCGCAGGCGCACGCTGTCCTGGGTCAGCATCCGGTTGACCGAGAAATGGCGGCCGAAGTCGCGCAGGAACGCGATATAGCCCAATTGGTCCAGCCAATCGGCGTTGTTGACCATGACCGCATCGGTCGGCCCATCGCCGAAGGTCAGGAACTTGTCGAACACGCGCCGGATGCCGGCCATGTTGCGCGCGATATCCTCGTCGGTCAGGAGCTTGCGCGCCTCGTCCTTGCCGGTCGGATCACCGATCTTGGTCGTGCCGCCGCCCAGAAGGACGATCGGCTTGTGTCCCGCCTTCTGCAGGCGGCGCAGCAGCATGATCTGGATCAGCGAGCCGACATGCAGGCTCGTGGCCGTGCAGTCGAAACCGATATAGGCGACGATCCGCCCCTCGGCCATGGCCGAATCCAGGCCCGCCGCATCGGTGCTCTGATGGATATAGCCGCGGGCTTCAACCTCGCGCATAAAGCTCGAACGGAACTCAGTCATGGCGGCTGTCGTGCTAGGGTGGCCGGGAAGCGGCGCGGGTTTCGTGCGCGCTGGCCTGACTTAACATAGGCGCCGGGCGCGGTCACGCACCGGCAAGGAAAACGGCATGGCGGATGCGGTATGGGCCTTGGGATTGATGAGCGGCACCTCGCTTGATGGTGTCGACGCCGCATTGGTCCGCACGGACGGCGTTCGTGTGCTGGAATTCGGCCCTTTCCGCACCGAGTCTTATGAACCGGCCTTTCGCGAAAGGTTGCGCGGTGTCCTGGGCGGCAGGGGCGATGTCGCCGGTGTCGAACGCGACTTGACCGGAATCCATGTGGCAGCGGTGAAGGCGCTTCTGCGCGAGGCGGGCCGGGACAAGGCCGACCTCATCGGCTTTCATGGTCACACCATCCTTCATGCGCCTGAAGCGCGCCGCACCTGGCAGATCGGCGACGGCGCGTTGCTGGCGCGCCAGACGGGCATCGACGTGGTCCACGATTTCCGCGCGGCCGACGTCGCTGCGGGCGGCGAGGGGGCGCCTCTGGCGCCGGTCTATCACGCGGCCCTGGCCGGAGAGTTGGAGCGCCCGCTGGCCGTGTTGAATATCGGCGGCGTTGCGAACGTCACCTGGATCGACGGTCCGCCCTCCGATCCCAATCTGATCGCCTTCGACACCGGCCCCGGCAATGCGCTGATCGACGATTGGGTCCGCCGCCATAACGGCGGCCTCTATGACGCCGATGGCGCTTTGGCGGCTTCAGGGCGAATCGATGCCGATGCATTGGAGCGTTTGCTCGACCATGCGTATTTCGGCCGTCGTCCGCCGAAGTCGCTCGACCGCGATGCTTTTTCCGTCGCGCCGGTGGCGAACCTGTCCGCCGCTGATGGAGCGGCCACGCTGACCGCGTTCACGGCGAATGCCGTTGCGCGCAGCGTGGCGCATTTTCCCGCGCCGCCGCGGCGCTGGCTGGTCACGGGCGGCGGGCGGCACAACAAGACGATGATGGCTGCGTTGGCACGCGCCCTGCCGGGAGCGGTCGAGCCGGTGGAGGCCGCGCGCTGGAACGGCGATGGGTTGGAGGCACAGGCCTTTGCCTACCTGGCCGTGCGCAGCCTGCGCGGACTGCCGCTCAGCTTTCCGGGAACGACCGGGGTCGGCCGGCCGACCCCGGGCGGCGTGTTGCGCCGCGCGTAACCGCTACGAGGACGCGATGGCCAGCGGCTTGCCGATGGCCTTGTCCAGATAGTTGTCCACCTGCTCGATCAAATCGTCGATCCGGCCGGTGAAGAAATGGTCGGCTTTCTTCAGCACACGATGATCGATCGTGATGCCGCGCTGGTTGGACAGGCGGTCGACCAGCTTCTTGATCGATTCCTGGGGCACGACCTGGTCCTGGTCGCCGTTGATGATCAGGCCGGAGGTCGGGCAGGGCGCCAGGAAGCCGAAATCATACAAGTTCGCGGGCGGCGCCACCGAGATGAAGCCGTTGATCTCCGGACGGCGCATCAAAAGCTGCATGCCGATCCAGGCGCCGAAGGAGAAGCCGGCGATCCAGCAGGCGGAGGCGTTCGGGTTATAGGTCTGCAGCCAATCCAGCGCGGACGCCGCATCCGATAGCTCGCCTTCGCCCCGCGCGAAGCTGCCCTGGGAGCGGCCGACGCCGCGGAAATTGAAGCGCAGGACCGCAAAGCCCCGGCGCGCGAACGCCTGATAGAGGGCGTAGACGACCTTATTGTTCATGGTGCCGCCATGCTCCGGGTGGGGGTGGAGCAGGAGGGCGATGGGGGCGGTGGCGCTTTTTCCGATGTGGTAACGGCCTTCGATGCGTCCTTCGGGGCCGGGGATGATCACTTCGGGCATTTCCGTTGCGAGCCTTTCAATTGATGCGGTCGCCGTCGGGGGCGCCCGTCCGATATCCGACCTGGATGCTAAGACAATCCCTTGGAAAACTAGGGATTCTGCGAAAAATCGGCAGCGAATTACTTGACCGGGCTAGTCGGGAAAATTATATCCCGGGCGCCAGTCGAGCGTGCTTGGGCCGGGGGTCCAGGGCGCGGCGCTAATATCATTCGCAAGGTCATGATGTTCAAGGGGATTTTGGCGGATATCGATTCGATCAAGGCGCGTGACCCCGCGGTCCGCTCCCGCCTCGAGGTCCTGCTTTGCTACCCCGGATACCATGCCGTTCTGATCCATCGGCTGGCCCATGCCCTGTGGGTGCGCCATTGGCGGCTGGGCGGCCGCTTTATATCCCACTTGGGCCGTTGGTTGACCGGGGTCGAGATCCACCCCGGCGCCAAGGTCGGCCAGCGCCTCTTCATCGACCATGGCATGGGCACGGTGATCGGCGAGACCGCCGAGATCGGCGACGACGTCACCCTCTATCACGACGTGACCTTGGGCGGCACCGCGCCCTCGATCAATTCGGGCGCCCAGGTCGACCACAAGCGCCACCCGACCCTGGCCGACAATGTGATCGTCGGTTCCGGCGCCCAGATCCTGGGGCCCATCACGGTCGGGCGCTGCGCGCGGGTCGGCGCCAACGCCGTGGTGGTCAAGGACGTGCCGCCGAACGTGACGGTCGCCGGTATTCCCGCCCGCGTCCTGGAGGCGCATCGGCGCACCGACGCGGATTTCGTCGCCTACGGCACGCCGGGCGCGGACGTGCCCGATCCTCTGGTCGTCGCCATCGAGGCGCTGCGCGCGGAAGTCGACGCGCTGAAGGGACGGCTGGCGCAGGTTGAAGATAACAGGGAGCGCAGCGAAGAAAGCGCCTCTGCGATGGTGCGGCCCCTTGCGGTGGGCGAGCGCACCAGCCGGCAGGCATGACGATCGAGACGGCGGCCTTCGGACGAGGCCGAGACGACCAACAGGACCATGGGACGGCCGAACGAAGAGAGACGGAGACAGGCCGATGAAGCTCAGCACCAAAGGACGCTACGCCGTGATGGCCATGGTTGAATTGGCCAGCCGCGGCGACGCCAAGCCGACCACGCTGGCGGAGATCGCCGAGCGTCAGGACATTTCGCTGTCGTACCTGGAACAGCTATTCGCCAAGCTGCGCCGGGCGGGCATCGTGCGCAGCGTGCGCGGTCCGGGCGGCGGTTATGTTCTGGCATTCCCTCCGCGCGACACGCGCATCTCGGACATCATCATCGCGGTCGATGAACCCGTGCAGGTCACGCGTTGCAAGCCGGGCTCGCCCAAGGGCTGCACGACCGACGGCAGCCGCTGCCTCACGCATGATTTGTGGGAAGAGCTGGGCCAGCAGATCCGCCTGTTCCTGGCCTCGGTCTCGCTGGAAGACGTTTGCCAGCGCCGTGTGCTGGGACGCAGCGGCCAGCTCCATCGCGACGCTCTGGTGGCCAACAGCAACGGCGCCGCGGCGGCGAACGCGGCTGAATGACAATGATCTATCTCGACCATAACGCGACCGCACCTCTGAAGCCGGCCGTCGCCGAGGCGGTTTCCGGGGCCCTCGGGGTTTGCGGCAATCCGTCGTCGGTGCACGGCGCCGGCCGCGCCGCGCGCCGCGTGGTCGAGGATGGGCGCGAGGCCGTGGCCGCGCTCGTGGGTGCGAAATCCGAGCGGGTGGTCTTCACGGCCGGCGGCACCGAAGCCAACAACCTGGCGCTGCGCGGCAGCGGCCGGGCGCAAATCCTTGCCGGCGCGACCGAGCATCCGTCGGTGTTGAAGGCCGTAGATGGCATCGAAGCGATACCGGTCCATCGCGACGGGCGTCTCGATCTCGACGCGCTCGACACCCTATTGAAGGGGAAGGGTGCGCCGGCGCTCGTCTCCATCATGCTGGCTAATAACGAGACCGGTGTGATCCATCCGGTGGCGGATGCCGCTGCAATCGCGAAGCGCCATGGCGCGCTGCTGCATTGCGATGCGTCGCAGGCGCCGGGGCGGATCGCCTTCGATATGCCGTCGCTTGGTGCCGATCTGTTGACGCTGTCAGCGCACAAGATTGGCGGCCCGATGGGCGCGGGTGCTTTGGTGCTCGGCCCCGGCATCGACGTAGAAGCGATTTTGCGCGGCGGTGGTCAGGAACGCCGTCGCCGGGCCGGGACCGAGAATGTGCCCGCGATTGCCGGTTTCGGCGTCGCGGCTGTGTCGGCCAAAGATGATGTGCGGCATTCGCCGCGGGTGGCGCGCCTGCGCGATCTGTTGGAAGCGCGCTTGGGCGCGGAGGGCGCTGTCGTGATCGGCGCCACCGCACAGCGTTTGCCGAACACAAGCTGCATCGGCATGCCGGGCGTCGCCAGCGACACGCAGGTGATGGGCTTCGATCTGGCCGGCTTCGCGGTGTCCGCGGGATCGGCATGCTCGTCGGGCAAGGTCGAGCCGTCGCACGTGCTGGCCGCGATGGGCGTGCCACAGGCGGATGCGCGCGGCGCGATCCGCGTGAGCCTGGGCTGTTCCACGACGGACGCCGAGATCGAAGCATTCATCGGAGCGTGGACCGCGCTCCGCCGCAGGCTGGGCGCGAATGCGTCCGCTGCCGCGGCTTAAGGTCAACGAGGACTCGGAAACATGGCTTCTTCCACGGTCGAAACCCTCCAATCGGTCATCCAGCCGTACAAGCACGGCTTCGTGACCGAGATCGAGAACGAGCGCGCGCCGAAGGGCCTTAACGAGGACACGGTCCGCTTCATCTCGGCGAAGAAGGGCGAGCCCGAGTGGCTGCTGGAATGGCGCCTCAAGGCGTTCCGCTATTGGCGCGACCGCATGCTGCCCGAGGGCGATCCGACTTGGGCGCGCGTCAGCTATCCGAAGATCGACTTTCAGGACGCCTATTACTATTCGGCGCCCAAAATCAAAGAAGCTCCCAAGAGCCTGGACGAAGTCGATCCCGAGCTTCTGAAGACCTACGCGAAGCTGGGCATTCCGCTCAAGGAGCAGGAGCGCCTGCAGGGCATCGCGGTGGACGCGGTGTTCGACAGCGTCTCGGTCGCCACCACCTACAAGACCAAGCTGGGCGAGATGGGCATCGTGTTCTGCTCGTTCTCCGAGGCGGTGAAGACCCATCCCGAGCTGGTGCGCCAGTATCTCGGCAGCGTCGTGCCCTATTCGGACAATTTCTACGCCACGCTCAACTCGGCAGTCTTCAGCGACGGCTCGTTCGTCTATATCCCACCGGGCGTGCGCTGCCCCATGGAGCTGTCGACCTATTTCCGCATCAACGCCGCGGAGACGGGACAGTTCGAGCGCACGCTGATCATCGCGGACAAGGGCAGCTACGTCAGTTACCTCGAAGGCTGCACCGCGCCCATGCGCGACGAGAACCAGCTTCATGCCGCCGTGGTCGAGCTGGTCACGCTCGACGACGCCACGATCAAGTATTCGACGGTGCAGAACTGGTACCCCGGCGACGAGAACGGCAAGGGCGGAATCTACAACTTCGTCACCAAGCGCGGCGCTTGCCGCGGCGCCAACTCCAAAATTTCCTGGACGCAGGTGGAGACGGGTTCCGCCATCACCTGGAAGTACCCGAGCTGCATCCTGCAGGGTGACAACTCGGTTGGTGAATTCTACTCGGTCGCGGTCACCAACAACCGCCAGCAGGCCGACACCGGCACCAAGATGATCCATATGGGCAAGAACACCCGCTCGACCATCGTGTCGAAGGGCATCTCCGCCGGTCACGGTCAGCAGACTTATCGCGGCTTGGTGCGCATTTCTCCCAAGGCCGAGGGCGCGCGCAACCACACGCAGTGCGATTCGCTCCTGATCGGCGACAAGTGCGGTGCTCACACGGTGCCTTATGTCGAGGTGAAGAACCGCTCGGCCAAGGTCGAGCACGAAGCCACCACTTCAAAGATCAGCGACGACCAGCTTTTCTATTGCCGCCAGCGCGGGCTTTCGTCCGAGGACGCGGTCTCCATGATCGTGAACGGCTTCTGCCGCGAAGTGTTGAAGGAACTGCCCATGGAATTCGCCGTCGAGGCGCAGAAGCTGCTCGGCATCAGCCTGGAAGGCAGCGTCGGCTGACGGCCCAAGACCAGATTCGGAAGGAAGTGCCCATGCTTGAGATCAAGAACCTCCATGTCGAGGTAGACGGCAAGGAGATCCTCCACGGGATCGACCTGTCGCTGGCCGCGGGCGAGGTGCACGCCGTGATGGGGCCGAACGGCTCGGGCAAGTCCACGCTGGCCTATGTGCTGGCCGGCCGCGACGGCTACGCGGTGACCAAGGGCGAGATCTTGTTCCAGGGCAAAGACCTGGCCGCCATGTCGCCGGAGGAGCGCGCGCGCGAGGGCGTGTTCCTGGGCTTCCAGTATCCGGTCGAGATTCCGGGCGTCAGCGGCTTGAGCTTCCTCAAGGCCGCCGTCAACGAGGTGCGCAAGCATCGCGGCATCAAGGAACTCGACGCCATGGAGTTCCTGAAATTCGTCCGCGCCAAGTTGAAGATGCTGGAGATGGGCGACGATCTTCTGAAGCGCCCGATCAATGTCGGTTTCTCCGGCGGCGAAAAGAAGCGCGTCGAGGTCCTGCAGATGGCGGTCCTCGAACCGCGCCTCGCGATCATGGACGAAACCGATTCGGGCCTCGACATCGACGCGCTGAAGATCGTCTCGAGCGGCATCAACGCGTTGCGCGGTCTCGACCGCTCCATGCTGGTCATCACCCACTATCAGCGCCTGCTCGGCTATGTCGTGCCCGACAAGGTGCACATCCTGTCGGGCGGCCGCATCGTGCGCTCGGGCGGCAAGGAATTGGCGCTCGAGCTGGAAGAGAAGGGCTACGCCGTGCTGGGGGCCGACGCGGCATGAGCGCCACCACCCACGCGCTGCATCTGGACCGGTTCGAGGCTGCCAAATCCGGCCTGCCGGGTGATGCGCGTGCGCGCGCCGAAGCGCTCACCCGCTACGCCAAACTCGGCGTGCCGACACCGAAGCTCGAAGCCTGGCATTTCACCAGCTTGAAGGCGTTGGACGAGGCGGCCCTCGCGCCGTCGGATGCGAAGATCGCGCCGTTCACGGCTGCCGCCGTTGCGCCCCATGCCCTTTCCACCAGCCATGCCCACCACCAGCTCGTCTTCGTCGACGGGCGTTTCCGCGCCGATCTGTCGCGCATCGCCACGCTACCGAAGGGCGTGGTCCTGACGGGATGGTCCGCTGCGAAAGCACTGCCGAAGGATTTCCTGGTCGAGGCCGCCGATACCGGCGCCATGCGTGCGTTGAACGCGGCCTACGCCGCCGACGGCGCGATTCTCGAGGTGCCCGCCGGAACCGTGCTGGCGGCGCCCGTCCATCTGATTTTCCTCGGTGCGTCGGGTGCGGCGCATGTGCGTAACCGGATTTCGCTGGGCGAGGGCGCCTCGGCCACGGTTCTCGAGACCTACGCTGGCGCGGGCCGTTATTGGACCAATGCCGTCACTGATGTTTCCGTCGCTGCCACGGCCAACCTCAAGCACCTGAAGCTTCAGACCGAAGGCGGCGAGGCGTTCCACACGGCGGCCACCGCGGCCCATGTCGCGGCCAAGGGCGTCTTCGACAGCTTCGTCCTGTCGCTCGGCGGCAAGCTGGCGCGTAACGAGATCGACGCCGTGCTGAAGGGCGAGGGTGGGCGGGTGAAGCTGGAAGGCGCCTATCTTGCGCGCGGCCGCCAGCATATCGACAACACCACGACCATCGACCACGTAGCCGCCCATTGCGACAGCGAAGAGCGCTATCGCGGCGTGCTGGACGATCATGCCTACGCGGCTTTCCAGGGCCGCATCGTGGTCCGGCCCGATGCGCAGAAGACCAACGCGCACCAGCTCAACGAAAACCTGCTGCTTTCCGACCGGGCCGAGATCGGCTCGAAGCCCGAGCTCGAGATCCATGCCGACGACGTGAAATGCGGCCATGGCGCGACGGCCGGCGAGATCGACGAGCAGGCGCTGTTCTATCTGCGCGCGCGGGGCATCGGGTTGGAGCAGGCGCGCGGCATGCTGATCGAAGCCTTCGTGTCCGAGATGATCGGCGGCATCGCGGACGAAGCGATCCGTGACCGTTTCACGGCCGCCGTCGGCGGCTGGCTCTATGACGCCCAGGGCGCGCGGAGGGCGGCGTGAACGCGGCGGTTCAGGCAACGAAGGCGAAGCGTCCGTTCGACGTCGCGCGCATCCGCGCCGATTTCCCGATCCTGTCGCGCACCATCTACGACAAGCCGCTGGTCTTTTTGGACAGCGCGGCCAGCGCCCAGAAGCCGCGCGCGGTGATCGACGTGCTGTCGCGCACCTATGAGAACGAATACGCGAACATTCATCGCGGCGTGTACTACCTGTCCCAGAAGACGACCGATGCGTTCGAGGCCGCGCGTGAGACGGCGCGCCGCCTGCTCAACGCGCGCGAGGCGCGCGAGATCGTCTTCGTTCGCGGGGGCACCGAGGCCATCAACCTGGTGGCGCAAAGCTGGGGTCCGGCCAACCTGAAGGCCGGCGACGAGGTGGTGCTGACCGAGCTGGAGCACCACTCCAACATCATCCCCTGGCAGTTGCTGCGCGACCGCACTGGCATCGTCATCCGCGCCATTCCCGTGGACGAGACCGGCGCGCTCGACATGGACGCCTATGCCAAGATCTTGAATTCGCGCACCAGGCTGGTCGCGGTCACCCATTGCTCCAACGTCACGGGCACGGTGCCGCCGATCAAGGAAATCACCCGCATGGCGCATGCCCAGGGCGCGCTCGTGCTGGTCGATGGTTGCCAGTCCGCGCCGCGTCTGACGGTGGACGTGCAGGATCTGGATTGCGACTTCTACGTTGTCACCGGCCACAAGCTTTACGGCCCGTCGGGCACTGGCTTCCTGTATGGCAAGGGCGAGTTGCTGGATGCCATGCTGCCCTATCAGGGCGGCGGCGGCATGATTCGGCGCGTCAGCTTCGAGAAGACAGAGTATGCCGAGGTGCCGCACCGGTTCGAGGCCGGTACGCCCAACATTGCGGGCACCATCGGCTTGGCGGCGGCCATGGACTACGTCATGGATCTGGGCCTCGACGCCATCGAGCGCCATGAGGCCAAGGTCCTGGACTACGCCCATAAGCGCCTGTCCGAGATCAACAGCGTGCGCATCGTCGGCACGGCGAAGGACAAGGCCAGCATCCTGTCCTTCAATATCGGCGAGGTGCATCCCCACGACGTCGGCACCATCCTCGACCGCGAGGGCGTGGCCGTGCGCGTCGGTCATCATTGCGCCCAGCCGTTGATGGATAAGTTGGGTCTGGTCGCGACCGTGCGTGCCTCCTTCGGCGTCTATAACACCATGGAAGACGTGGACGCGCTGTGCGCCGCGGTCCAGAAGGTGCAGAGGTTCTTCGGCTGATGTCTGACCTGCGCGACCTCTATCAGGAAGTGATCGTCGACCACAGCAAGCGGCCGCGCAATTTTGGCAAGCCCGAGCCCGTGCACCAGCACGCCGACGGCAACAATCCGCTGTGCGGCGACACGGTCACGGTTTATCTGACCGTCGAGGGCGGCAAGGTGAAGGATGTTTCCTTCGAAGGGCGCGGCTGCGCGATCTCCATGGCCTCTGCTTCGCTGATGACCGAAGCGGTCATGGGCAAGACCGTCGCCGAGGCGCGCGCCCTGTTCGAGCATTTCCACCGCCTCGTCACGGGTAAGGACGAGTTCCCCGACGATACGCTGGACAAGCTGGCCGTGTTCGAGGGCGTGCGCGATTACCCGGTGCGGGTCAAATGCGCGACGTTGCCGTGGCACACGATGGTCGCCGCGCTGGAAACCCGTGCCGAAGCTGTCTCGACCGAATAGGAAATCATGGACGCCAACGAACAGCCGACCGAAACACCCAAGCCCGAGACGGCGCTCGCCGCGGCGGACGATGCCGAATGGGCCGAGGCGCGCCAAGGCGTGGCCGAGGGCCAGGAGCATCTGGCCGAAGGCGTGAAAGAGGTGATCCGCACCTGCTACGACCCCGAAATTCCGGTGAACATCTACGACCTGGGGCTGATCTACAGCGTGGGCGTGGATGCCAAGGGCAAGGTCTGGATCGACATGACCCTGACCGCGCCGGGCTGCCCCGTGGCGGGCACCTTGCCCGGCGAGGTCGAGGATCGGGTGAAAATGACCCCGGGCGTCATGGACGCCAAGGTCAACCTGGTCTGGGACCCGCCCTGGGACCAAAGCCGGATGAGCGAGGCGGCCAAGCTCGAGCTTGGATTGATCTGAGACTTCAAACGCTTATATTGAAGACCGAAGGAGCCCTCCATTGGCTGAACGACCCAAGGCGATATCGTTGACGGATGCGGCGGCGGAACGCGTGCGCTTTCTGATGGCGCAGCGCAGCCAGCCGGCGTCCGGCCTACGCCTGTCGGTCGAGAGCAAGGGCTGCTCGGGCCTGTCCTACAAGCTGGAATACGTCGAGCAGAAGGCGCCGCACGACGAGACCGTCCAGGACAAGGGCGTCACCATCTTCATCGATCCCAAGGCGATCCTGTTCGTGCTGGGGACCGAGATGGACTATGCCGAAGACAAGTTCCATTCCGGGTTCGTGTTCAAGAACCCGATGGAAAAGGGCCGTTGCGGCTGCGGCGAGTCGTTCCACGTTTGATTGATCCCGAAGGGCGCTCCGCGCGCCCGGTGTAGCCCATGCCCAAGATCATCGTCATCCAACCCGATGGAACCCGGCGCGAACTGGACGCGCCCGTGGGAAAGTCGCTGATGCAGATCGGCCGCGACGCGGGACTCGACATCGAGGGCGCGTGCGACGGCGCCATGGCGTGCTCGACCTGCCACGTCTATGTCGAGCCCGAATGGGCGGGCAAGCTGGCCAAGATGGGCGAGGACGAGTCCGATATGCTCGATCTTGCGTTCGGCGTCACCGACCGCTCGCGCCTGGGCTGTCAGATCGTCATGACGGAAGAGCTCGACGGGTTGACCGTCGCCTTGCCCAAGAACACGCGCAACGCGCTGTTGGGCTAGCCTAGCGTCCGATCGTCCCCATGATCGGGTAATCGCGCTCGTCGGCGTAGCACTTCGCGTAACCCTCCTGCCAACCGGTCTTGTAGTCGTGCCGTGTCTCGAACATGGACTCGTCGCGGATCCATGTCGTCTGGGTTGTGGGCGCGTCCGCATCGAACCGGCCGTCGTAACACCCCGCCGTGTATCCGTTCTGGTAGTCGGGCGTGCCTGGCGGAGTGCGCGAGCAGGCCGCGAGGATCAATGCGGCCGCCAGCCAGGCGGCGCGGCTCACGTGCCGGTGTTGGACATCGAAGGATGTTCGAGCCATTTGCGATAACAGACGACGTAGCCCTGCTGCCAGCCGTCCTTGTAGTCGGGCTGGCCGGCGATGCGGGCTTCGTCGCGCATCCATGTCGTCTGCCCTGTCTGGGCGCCCGGCGCATCGACGGCCGCATCGTCGCAGCCGGCGCGATAGCCATCCTGGAAGTTGGGCGTGCCGGGCGGCGGTTGATAACACCCCGCCAGCGCAAGACCGATCGCGAGCCATAGGAGTGGGCCGAAGCGCTTTAGCCCCGGTTGCTCATCTCCGGATACTCGGTCGAGTCGCGATAGCACTTGGCGTAGCCCCGTTGCCATCCGTTCTTGTAGTCGGCATTCGTGCGGTACAGCGTGGGGTCACGCATGTATTCGACTTGGTCGGATGGCCCGCCGGCGTCGAACGTTCCGTCGCTGCAACCCGCCGTATAGCCTTCTTCGAACTGGGGCGAACCGGGCGGTTGATGGGAACAGCCGGCAAGCACCAGCAGTGCGAAACATGCGGGCCGAAGCCGCATTTTCATTCCAATCCTCAGAGCCCGCATCGGTTCCCGCCCCTGTGTGAAGGGGCGGGAGTGTCGATGGCGCATGTTACCGAATTGCGACAGCTCAGCGCTGGCCCATCATCGGCTGGTTTTCCTCGGACTGGTAACAGGCCGCGTAACCCTGCAGCCAACCCTCGTGGTATTCCTGGTTGTTGTTGAACTTGACCTTGTCCTTCACGAACACGTCTTCCATGCCGCGCCGGCCGGCATCGCCGTAACCGGAATCGCAACCGTCGGAATAGCCTGCCTGGAAATCGGGTGGGCCGGGCGGAACGTCGCCCGAGCCAGTGGTCTTGCACGCGGTCACGGACGCGCTCACGGCCAGGATCACGCAGAGGGCGGCGGCCTGGCGGAGTCGGATTTTCATCGCATCAGTCACAGTGATTTCCCCGAGGGTGATTTGAACGGTGGTTTGTACAGGCTGCCGGGACCGGCGGCCAGTACTGGCGGATGCCCATCATCGGCCGGCCGGTCATTTCGCGGCGCCCATGGTGGGGAAGTTCATCTGCTGATTATAGCATTCCAGCTCACCCTGGACCCAGCCGGTGTGATACTCCGCGTCGGACGAGAAACGCGATTCGTTGCGGTAGAACAGCGCCTCAAAGCCGGGTTTGGCCGCCAGGCCCCAACCGGACCAGCAGCCGTCGATATAGCCGCGTTGAAAAGCGTCCGAACCGGGCGGCGGGATCGAGCCGACCGCTTCGCAGGCGGACAGAAGTGCGGCCAGGGCAACGACGCCGAGGCGCCGCGCCGCGCGGCCTAGCCCATTTGGGGCGAACTCATCTGCTGCTGGTAGCAATCGGCCTGCCCTTCGTCCCAACCGCGCTTGTAATCCGGATCAGACAAATACTGGCCATCGTTCTTGTAGTAGGCGTTCTCGAAGCTGGGCTTGCCTGCGACGCCCCATCCGGTCCAGCAACCGTCGATATAGCCAGATTTGAACGATGGCGAGCCCGGCGGCGCCCAGGAGGGTGCGCCGCGGCCGGTGTCGCATGCGCCCAGAGCCAGCAGACAGAGGAACACGATGGCGGCGCGCCTGATCATCCAGAACCCATGTCGCGGTTGCGGGTCGTGCGCTGGTCGACCGAGAAGCATTCGCCGTAACCGCGGCCCCAACCCGCCTGGTATTCGGCGTTGGATTTCATCTTCTCGTCCTCGACCCGTTCATTATAGCCGCGGACGCCGTTATCGGCCCAGGCCGAGCGGCAGCCGTCCTTGTAGCCCGCCTGGAAAGTGGGCGTGCCGGGCGGCACGCTCATGTTGGTGCAACCGGCGAGCGTGGCCACGAGGGCAAGTGCCGCCAGATGCCGCGAAATCCGCATTCTTGATCCCCTTCAGAAGCCTGGGCGGCCCAGGCGCGGCGCATTTTACGCGCTTTCCCGCCGCCGCCAACGCCTCCCGCTCGCTTGTCCTGGCAGTTTCGGCGTCTATAGTCCCCGCCATGAACGGCTTGGGCATCGATAAGGCGCCGGCCGCCACGCGGGTCGTGGTGGCCATGTCGGGCGGCGTGGACAGCGCCACCACGGCCGCGCTGCTTGTGGAGCAGGGCTACGAGGTGGTCGGCATCACCTTGCAGCTTTACGACCATGGGCAGGCGGTCGGAAAGTCGCGCACCTGCTGCGCCGGCCAGGACATCCACGATGCGCGCCGGACGGCCGATGCCCTGGGCATTCCCCATTACGTGTTGGATTACGAGCGGCGCTTTCACGACGAGGTGATCGCGCCCTTCGCCGACGGATATATCGCCGGCCAGACGCCGATCCCGTGCGTGTTGTGCAACCAGACGGTCAAGTTCCGCGACCTGCTGGCGGCCGCGCGCGACGTCAACGCCGATGCATTGGCCACCGGCCAC